>JALVIB010000094.1 GCA_027028725.1 Candidatus Altimarinota bacterium | reverse complement strand
GTTTTCCTCCTGCATACTCATCCCAAAGTTTAGTTGATTTCCTTCTTTTTGAAGAAAATGATTTTCGACAATTTTTACAAAAATATCTCTGAATTTGTTTCCTTTTTCCTTTTTTTTTGAACTTTTTTATTTCCGCATTTAGGGCATTTTTTACTCATTTTTTATTTGGGGTTATAAATATTTCCCCTTTATCCTACTATTCATGCATAAATACTCCATTTTTACGCACCCAAAAAGTTACACCTGCCATTTTTTCATATTTCAGAAAGCGCGGTCACGCGACCGCGCCTACAAAAAAAGTAATTATTTTAATTAGGGACGGTTTCAAGCCGTCCCCTACTATTTATTATTTTGTGAACTATTTTCCCTTTATCTCTTTGACTTTTTAGCTTTTAAGCTGTCCTAAATTATTAACTATTAACTTTTAACTATTAACTATCCCAAAACTTCTTCCGTGAAAAATCCCGCGAAATTTTTACACCAAATCGTCACTGACATCGAATCCGCCGAAGACATCGTCAACATCGTCAACTTCTTCAATGGCTTCAATGAATTTTTCCACTTTCGCTAAAGTTTTGGCATCAGAAATAATTTTCGGATCTTTGGCGCGGTATTCAGGAGCGGATTTGACAACCTCTATTTTCCCTTCCAACGCCTTTGCCACAGTTCCTAAATTCGCGAATTTGGTGATTATTTCGCTCTCACCTTCGGTATCATAATTAAAATCATCAGCCCCTGCTTCAATCGCAATTTCAAAAAGTTCGTCTTCACTTTTATCGCCATTTTTGATTTTAATAATCCCTAAATGGTCAAACATAAACATCACTGATCCGGAGCTCCCCAAAGTTCCACCGTTCTTGGAAAAAGCGGTTTTGACCGCGGGAAAAGTCCGGTTAACATTATCAGAAAGAGCTGTGATTACAAACGGAATTCCCTCCGGTCCAAATCCTTCGTAAACCAATTCCGAGTAAGTTGTCGCATCTTTGCCGTCTCCTGAAAGTTTCTTTAAAATCCGCGAAATATTGTCGTTCGGAACATTGTCCGCTTTGGCATTGGCGATTGCCACACGCAAACTAGCGTTTGTTTCCGGATTAGGATCGTTTCGCCCCACCACCATCAAAATCTTGGAGTGTTTATTCAAAATTTTACCGCGTTTGGCGTCGTTTGCGCCTTTTTTGTGTTTAATTGAGTGCCATTTACTGTGTCCGGACATGTTTAAGTATTTTAAAAATCAGCAGTAGTTTAGAGATTCTGAGTTTTGTAGTCAACGAGATAAAATTTCGCGGGATTTTTAGAAATTAATTTCAAAACTTTATAATCAATAGGGGAAAAACCTCACCCCCGCCCTCTCCTAGGAGGAGAGGGAGACTCCTTGTTTTTTGATAATAAAAATCCCGCGAAATTTTTACTGATAAGGTGACAAAGGGGCTTTTACCTCACGAAATTTTCCTTCTTTTAGGGCTCCTAACTCAATATCATTAAATTTTGTGCGTAATAAATCTTTCACCTGCAATCCGCAGGCTTCACACATTTTGCGGATTTGGCGGTTACGACCTTCGGTCAAAATAATCTTAAATTCGCGGGATTTTAGTTTTTCCACTTTACAAGGCAGAGCTTTTTTATTGCCCAACAAAATGCTTCCGTTGCTCAATTTTTCCAAATCCAACGGCGTTAGGTTGCGGTGAACTTTCACAATATACTCCTTTTCATGATTAAATTTCGGATGCGCGAGAAAATTCGCGAGATTTCCGTCATTAGTTATCAACAAAAGTCCGTGCGAATCCTTATCTAAACGACCGACCGTAATTGGCTTTTTTATACCGAAATTAAAATCGTTCATTGTTTTAACCCCCTTTGATTCCCCCTTGGAAGGGGGATGCTTTTGGAAAGTAACTTCTACCCCGATTGGTTTATTCCAAGCAATTAAAACCGGTTTTTCATTGAGTATTTTTACTCTTTTTCCATCAACGATAATTTCTTCCGTTCCAAAAACCTTTTGCCCGATATGTGCCGGTTTGCCATTAACAAAAACTTTTCCCGCGAAAATAAGCTCTTCAGCAGTACGCCTTGAACAAACTCCTTGCTGTGAGAGAAATTTTTGAAGACGAATTGGTTTAGGCGGTGTGGACATTAAAATTTCGCGGGATTTTAAGACCGGCGTTTGAAAGAAAGGAAGAAAAACATCACGATCGCGGCGATTGCAAAAGGGATAATCATTCCTGGTCCACTGGTTGCTAAAGTTTCAGTAGAAAAAGTAGCGGTTGCTCCATTAGAGCGATTTCCGTCTTTATCGAGTGTTACAATTTTAATTTGATAATCTTTGTTTTTTTGCACATCAAAAACCATTTCTTCCAAATCTTTTCCGATAGAATATCCGTTGTCCCAATTTCCATTTCCTTTTTTAACAAAAAACATTTGGTCAGTCACATCGCCATCTAAATCCGCGGATTTTTTCCAACGAATCGTTACTGTGCTGTGATCTTTCAAATCAGATTTATCCACAACCAAATTTGTCGCGTCAACTGGTGCAGTGATGTCAATTACTGGAGCAGCTGGTTTTTCTGGTTCAGTTGTTTCGGGAATTTGTTGTGGTTCGGCTTGTTCCGGCTGTTGAGTAGTTGCTGTCGGTTGTTCGGTTTCTTGCGCAGGCGTTTCAGTTTCTTCTGGTTCGGTCGTAGTTTCTTCTTCGGGTTTCGCAGGAATTTCCACAGAAACTTCTTCAGAATAATTTAGAGATTGGTTTAGTTCATCATCTTCAGCAGTTACTGCGAAATAATAAGTTTTTCCGTAATCCAAATTTTCAATTGGATAAGAAGTTCGATCGCCGGTTACTTGAATCTCGTCATCATAGACTTCCCCTTCCTTTTGAACAGAATGAGTTCCATAATAAATGCGATATCCAGTAATTACTCCTTCTTCAGAAGTTGCCTCATCCCAAGACAATAAAACAGAATTATCTCCAACTAATTCCGCTTTCACGCCAGTTACCTGAGATGGGGGAGTTGCAGCAAAAGCCATACCACAAACTCCGATAGATAAAGCGAATATTAGAAAATTTCGCGGAATTTTTGCCAGTAATTTTATATTCATTTGTCTTGATTTTATTTAATCTATTTAATTTTAATGGTGCTCTGGGAATTTTACAAACTTTTTTTTTCGCGAAATTTTTAAAAACACCCCCCCTAGCCCCCCTTGTCAGGGGGGAAATAAAAAATCCCGCGAAATTTTCATAAACAAATTGCAATTTGTCTCTACCTTTTTATTCGTTTATAATTCCCGCGAAATTTTCCTTAAAAAATGACTAAAGATCTCCGCAGTATCAATGGAAACACTGCTGTTGCTGAAGCAATGCGCCAAATAAATCCGGATGTTTTTGGATTTTATCCGATTACGCCGACGAGTTATGTGGGGAGCGCTTTTTCTAAATATGTTGCGGATGGAGTAATTGATTCGGAATATGTTTGTGCGGAATCAGAACACGCCGCTTTATCAATTTGCGTGGGAGCGGCCGCCGCAGGCGGACGCGCGGTTACCGCGACCGCTAGTCAGGGACTAATTTTGATGAGCGAAGTTTTGTGGAACGCGTCAGGAATGCGTTTGCCAATTTTACTAGTAAACGGAAACCGCGAAGTCGGAGCGCCGTTATCAATTCACTGCGGACATTCGGATATTATGGGCGTTCGGGACGCTGGTTGGATTCAGCTTTTCGCGAAAAACCCCCAAGAAGCCTACGATTTCACGCTTTGTGGATTCCCGATTGCCGAAGCCGAAAATGTCCGCACGCCAATTATGATGGCAATGGATTGCTTTCACACTACACATACGCAAATGCCGGTAGAGCTTCTGAGCGACGAAAAAGCCGCGAAATTTATTGGTGAAACTTTACAGAAAAACCCTTTACTAGACATCGAAAATCCTGTTGCTTACGGGAATTTTGATCGCCCTGCCTATTTTATGAATCATAAAAAAGAGCAATTGGAAGGTTTAGAAAATGCTGTGGAGCAAACGAAGAAAGTTTTTAAAAATTTCGCGGGATTTTCCGGGCGAGAATATAAAGTTATTGAAGAAATCGCGACTGACGATGCGGAAATCGTTTTTGTGGCCTTGGGAAGTGTTATCGGAACTTTGGAAGTGGCGATTAAAAAACTTCGCGAGAAGGGGATTAAAGCGGGGATTGTTAATCCGCGACTTTTTCGACCATTACCGGAAACTGATTTACGAGAAGCGTTAAATCCCGCGAAAAAAATCATTGTTCTTGATCGAGTTTATCCAGCTGGAGCGAAATATTCACCGCTAGCCGAAGCAGTTTTTTCTGTTTTTGAAAACGAAAAAAATCGTCCGCAAATTAAAAATGTCATTTACGGACTAGGTTCACACGAAACACCAAGTGATAAATTAGTTGAAATTGCAGAAAATTTTAGCGAATTAAACGAGAAGCCAGTTTGGTTGTGTGATTAGGATTCAATCTGATTATTTTTGGGGATTGGTTTTTTGTAGGAGATTTTTCTGTTTTCGCGGGAATTTTTTCACTCAACACATCAGGCACTTCTTTTAGTAGTTCGTCTAGTTTTTTTCGTAGTTTTTTCTCTTTTTTCTCTAAAATTATCGCCTGAACATTCTTTTTAACATATCTGAATACTAGCCAATAAGTGGCTATAATAGTAGAGAGCATAGTTCCCTTAAAGCTTTCCCAAGACATTTCTTTAGATAATCCCATAGTATCAGCCAATAACCCTATGACAATTATGCTTGAAAATTCTCCCAAAGCTTTATCATTAAAATCCTGTAATATTGTTTCTTTTTTATCCAAAACCTTTTCAATTCGAGCCTTAACAGCTTCTTTAGCTTGAATTTTATCTGAATTGTAAATCGGAAAATTTAGAGAGTCTAACATCTTTTGTATTTTAAATTATAAAAAATATTCAATCAAAAGATTTTTTCTAAAAATCAATAACTAGAAATCCCGCGAAATTTTAGTATGATAAATACAAATGAAGCTAGAAAAACTAAAATCCGCGAAAAAAATTCTCGTTTACGGTTACGGCTTGGAAGGAAAATCCAGTGAAAAATTTTTGCGAGAAAAAACCTCGGCGGAAATCAAAATTTTTGACGAGTTTATAGAAAAATTCGCGGGAAACAATGACTTTGAAAATTACGATGTAATCGTGGTTTCTTCAGGAATTAATCGCGAAAAAATCCCGCGAAATTTTCGAGATAAATGTACTTCTAATCCGGAAATTTTCTTTAATAATTTAGACGAAAAATCCCCACCGCAGAGCGGGGCGCGGCGCGAAAAAATTATTGGAATTTCTGGAACTAAAGGAAAATCTACCACGACAAAATTCTGCGCCGAATTTTTGGAAAACGCAGGTTTCAAAGTAAAAATCGGCGGAAATTACGGAATTCCTCTGCTAGATTTATGGGATCATCTTTCGCCAAAGCTTCAGACGACAAGCGATTTTTTTCTTTCGACTTCGCTCAAGACAGGCGTGGGAAATTTGGATTATATTGTCGCTGAACTTTCCAGTTATCAGTTGGAAAATTTGCAAGTTTCGCCACATTTCGCAATATTTTTGGATTTTTTCCCTGATCATTTAGACCGCCATTTAACTTTACAAAACTACTGGAACGCCAAAGCCAACCTTTGGCGACACCAAAATTCGCGGGATTTTCTGATAATTCCGGAAAGTTGTCGAGATTTGGCAGCAGATATTGAAACCGAAGCACAAATTGTTTTCGCACCGCCAATTCCCGCGAAATTTTTTCCTGAAAACTCTGTTTTCCGTGCTCCCCACTGGTTGGATAATTTTGGTGCAGTTTTTCAGTTAGCCAAAATAATAGCAACTCAAGTCCGGACTCTAGGGAGTCCGGACTTAAAAGTTGCTATTGAACAAACCGCCCAAAATTTCGCGGGATTGCCGCACCGTATGGAATTTTTCGCGGAAAAAGAGGGGATTGAGTTTTACGACGACTCAATTTCCACCAATCCTGATTCCACTTTAGCCAGTGTGAATTTTTTCGCGGACCGCCTCGGCTGTATTCTTTTGGGCGGACAAGACCGCCAACAGAACTTCACCGCTTTACTTCAACGCCTAAAAGATTTGGGAACTTTAGTTATAGTCTTACCGACAGAATCCCGCGAAAATTTACTGAAAACTATCGAAAAAGTTGGCTTAACAAATTTTGTCGATATGGAAAAATGGACGGGATTTGAGGAAATTGTGGAAATTATCATGTCGCA
This sequence comes from Candidatus Altimarinota bacterium, assembly GCA_027028725.1. Classification (GTDB taxonomy): domain Bacteria; phylum Patescibacteriota; class Gracilibacteria; order UBA4473; family UBA4473; genus JALVIB01. Next base: position 12,442 of record JALVIB010000094.1, on the reverse strand, counting down.
AATTCCCCACCGTAAAGCGGGGCGCGGCGCGAAAAAAGTTTGCCTACTATCGTGCGCTGCCCCGAGTTATGATGTTTTCAAAAACTTCATCGACCGCGGAAAACAATTCAAACAAGCGGTTCGCTCGTTTCAAGAAGACAAAATGTATTGTAATAGTCCGTTGAATTAAAATTTCGCGGGAATTTATGCTCCACATTTTTTTGAGTTAAAAAAGGGTAAATATTTAGTAAACAAAACATCATCCTCATTAGGAACATGAGGCCATCGATATGTTCCATCAGGACCAACGGATTTGATAGTGTCTTTTCTGCAATAATTAGAGTTCCATTCTCCTTCATTTTCATCCAGAATATAGGGGCTTCCCCATGGATCTCTTTCTAAATGAGATAAATCTTTATTGGCAGCTTTTGCTATTTTGTCTAATGCTTTTTTCCAATTTTTAAAACAAATTCCATCAGAGTTTCTTAAATCACGATTTACGCAACCTGTCCACCCAGAACCAGTATATCCAGTAATGTCTTTTAACAATTTTTCATCTAGAGTTCTTGCAATAACAATTGAATCGACTAATTCTTTAAGTTCTGATTGTGTTTTTGCGATTAATGCTTTTTCTTTATATCCATTAAAAGTTGAAATTGAAATTGTCGCGAGAATTCCAATTATCGCAATTACCACAAGTAGTTCAATCAATGTAAATCCCGCGAATTTTTGTTTGTTTTTCATTTTTTATTGTTTAAACCGAAGAAATTATATCACAAAAGAAGAAGAACCTTTCGCGAAATTTTAATTAAACTTTTTCTTACAAGTCCCACAAAGGCCATAAAAAACTAAATCAACTTTTCGTAATTTGAATTTTTTCTCGGCGTTTAATTGTCGTGAAATTGATTCTTTATAATTTAAAGTTATTTCCTCCGCCTCGCCACACGATTCACAAACCAAAAAATGATGTTCCTCATCTTTGTTTTCAGGATGATTACACGGCATCACTTGTCCGTTCAAAAGGTGTGCCAAATCCAAAGCCACATAACGATCAATCAAGCGATAAACCGTCGTTAAATCGGATTTAAGTCCTTTTTTCGCGAGAATTTCGGTGATTTCTGTCGCGGAAAGTGGAACTTTGGTCGAGAAAATAATCCGTCCGACATTTCGTGCTCCGGAAGTAAATCGCCACGCTCTTTGGGCAAACTTTTCTTCAGCTAGGGTTAGTTTTTCTTTCATTTCGTAGGGGAATCTAGCAAAAATACAAATGACTTGCAATAGTTTTTTCTCCAAAATCCCGCGACCTGTCCACCATAGCCTTGGCGAAGGTGGAAATTTTGCTACAATCCAAGCAATGGTAAAAATTGAAGAAAGTTGGCGCAAGGTTTTGGCAGACGAGTTTACTAAACCTTATTGGAAAGATTTGACGAACTTTGTCCGTGGGGAAATTGAAGCCGGCAAGCTGGTTTTTCCGTTGCCAAAAAATATTTTCGCGGGATTTTCACTCTGTCCTTTTGATAAATTAAAGGTTGTGATTGTCGGACAAGATCCGTATCATTCAATTTCAAAAGTAGAGACGAATTGCAATTCGTCTTTACCAAAAAATATTCCAACCGCGCATGGTTTGTGTTTTTCGGTGGTCAAGGGGGCAAAAATTCCGCCGAGTTTGAAAAATATTTATAAAGAATTGAAAGCGGAATTTGGCGATAAGTTTACAATTCCCGATCATGGAAATCTGGAAAAATGGGCAAAACAAGGCGTTTTGCTTTTGAATACGACTTTAACCGTGGAAGCACACAAACCGATGAGTCATGCGGGAAAAGGCTGGGAAGAATTTACGGGAAAAGTTATCGAAACAATTTCCCGCCGCGCCCCGCAAGGCGGTGGCGAAAAAACGGGAGTCGTATTTTTACTCTGGGGGCGGCACGCGCAGAGCAAAGAAAAACTAATTGATTCGCAAAAACATTTTGTCCTCAAAGCCGCTCATCCATCGCCATTTAGCGCACATAACGGATTTTTTGGTTGTGGACATTTCCAAAAAACAAACGAAATTCTCAAAAAACAAGGAAAGCAAGAAATTGATTGGCAAGTATGAAATCTTATAAAATTTTATAATTCAAAACAAAGTGTTATAATTCCCGCGAAATTTTACAAATCCCTCATGAAATCTTTTAATCACACTCTCCGCGTCAATAATGTGCCAAATGATGTTCGTTCGTTGCTTTATCATATCGCGCGGGGCGTGAAGTATATTAACTTTTCCTTGCGAGCTGGGAATACCGGAGAAGCAAACACTTCTAATTGTTCGGGAGAGGATCAGCTCAAATTGGATGTCTTGTCGGACAAAATAATTATGAATGAATTGGAGGGATCGGAACTTTGTGCGCTTTTGGCGAGTGAAGAACAAGACGATTTGGTTCGTTTTCCTGCTCCTCGCGGGAAATTTGTTGTAGCTTATGATCCACTCGATGGAAGTTCGTTGGTTGATGCAAATCTAACGATTGGTTCAATTTTTGGGATTTGGGAAGGTGATGAACTGGTGGGCAAAAAAGGTCGCGAAATGGTCGCGGCGGCGTATGCGATTTATGGTCCACGCGTGGAGCTAATTGTCGCGGTTAAAGGAAAAGGTGTGATGGTTTTTGAAATGAATGATGTTGGAGAATTTATGTTGACTAAAAAAGATTTAAAACTCCGCGAAAATTCTAAATATTTTGCGCCGGGAAACCTTCGGGCTACGGCTATTAACAAAAAGTATCTGAAACTGATTAACGATTATATCGCGGAAAAACGGACTTTGCGGTATTCGGGAGGAATGGTGCCGGATTTACATCATATTTTACAGAAAGGTGAAGGAATTTTTACTTATCCCGGTTGCGAAAAACATCCCAACGGAAAACTGCGTTTAGCTTTTGAGTGCGCGCCGTTTGCCTTTATTTTCGCGGAAGCTGGCGGAAAAGCGACTACTGCTGATGGGCAAGAAATTTTGGATATTGAAATTACCGAACCACACCAACGCACGACAATTTTTATTGGCTCGACTGGCGAAATTGACCGAGCTGTGGAGGCGTTGCGGTAAAATCCCGCGAAATTTTCACTTTTAGACGATATTTTGTTATACTCTCTCTGTGAACAAAATAAAAATATGAACAAAAACAAAAAATTCGCGGGATTTACCTTGATAGAATTACTCATAACGATTGCTATAATAGGTATTCTTTCTACTATTTCAATAGCATCTTTTCATGGATATTCAGAAAAAGCGCGCCTAGCCAAAGCGCAACATTTTGCTGCGAGCTCACAAAAAACTCTCTTTTTACAAGCTTTGCGTGATGGCGTAAATAATTTCACTTTTAGAATTACTTATGATGGAAATTCTATTGATGAATCTGGAGATGTTACATATATCCATGATATTTCAGGACAAGGAAATGATTTTTTCCCATCAAGTCCTCAATGGGGGAATAAAGGGAAAGATGCTCATCCTTCAACTGATATTCCCATGCCTCTGGGATCGGGATATTCTTTAGACTTAACAAACAGTGTTAGAGGATTTCAGAGCTTAAGTGTAAATACGAACAATAAACCACTGGAAACCGGCACCTTTTCTTCTTGGTTTAAATATGACAAACTACCAAGTACTTATAAATATCTTTTTTATGTTTATAAAAGTGGAGGAAATTCAGTAATAATTGGAGCAAAAGATGACGGAACACTGAGATTTGCTACTGGAAGTTCTGGTGGACATGCTATAACCACAGAGCCCGGAACAATTAAAGAAGGAATTTGGCATCATGTTCTCGCGGCTTATGATGGATCAAAAATGAAACTCTGGGTTGATGGCAACTTCATTGGTGAAGAGATTGCCAATGTTCATAACATTTGGGGACCGGGAACAATGATCTTAGGAGGCACAAATTTTACAGGAAAATTAGATAATTCTGATTTTTATCCAGTTGTATTTGAAGATTTCTAATAAAATCCCGCGAAATTAAATGACACTCTGCGAGGAACAAGCAGTTAGTGGAATTTGTCCCTGCGGCGAAGGAGGTGCTCTAAACCTCCCCCGCATTGCGAGGGGATTGAGGGGGATTTGCTTGTAGAGATTTCTTCAGCGAAAAAATAATAAAAATTTCGAAGATCCCGCCATCATAGGATAAAAACTCGGGCGGGATATATACTCCTAATTTAACCCCCTGTTTCCCCCTTAAAAGGGGGACAAAAATCCCGCGAAATTTTCGCTTTTCTTTGCCGATTTATTAAAATCCTCACGCAATGAAAAAAAATCAGCAAAACATCTTGGCAATGAGTTTTTTATACTCGTTTGGGAGTGCGATAGTTGGAGTATTTTTTCCGTTTTTGGTTTCTAATGCTTTTGGTTTTGAAATTTGGCAACTAATGCTCTGGATGGCTTCACATAATTTTATCGGTACATTTATAGTTTATCCTGTTAATAAATATTTGAATAAAAATTTCTCAATTCGCCAAAATCTACAAATTGGACTATCTTTTTTAGCTTTATTTTATTTAATAATTTCAATTTCGCGGGATTCTGTCTGGCTTATAGGTTTAGCAACAGTTTTCTATATTTTGGGACTTTATATTTTTTGGCCGAGCTATCATTTATTTAATCTGCAATCAACGAAAAATGGGAAACGAGGTAATTTTGTCGGTAGCATTCAAGCTGTTTTCGTGAGTGCTAATGTTTTAGCTCCTTTAATTAGTGGTTTCTTGCTTGATAAAAACTTGGATGCTTGGGTTTCATTAGTAGCAACTGTCTCTTTTGGAAGTGCCATTTATTTTTCGCGAAAATTAGAGTTTCCTAAATGTAAACTAGAAAATTTCGCGGGAATTTGGAAATTCTTCAAAACAAAATTTTATAGAAAAAGTATTTTCTGGATGAGTTTGATTGATGGACTGACCGGAGGGACTTTGATGTTTATTTGGCCAATTTTCTTTAAATCTGTTTTAGTTGGATTTACTCAGATGGGCGGACTTGTGTCGTTTACGGCTATTACTGAAATAATTTCCGCGAAATTTTTTGGAAGAGTTATTGATAAAAAGTCCGCTCAAAAAACACTACGATATTCAGCAATTGTACGATTTTTTGATTTAGGAATTCGTGGTTTATTATTTTGGTTCCCAACCGCTTTAATGGCAGGAATTGCCTCATTTTTCGCGGGTTTTTTAGGACCTGTTTTTAATATTTCCTTTTATACAAGAATTATTGAAATTGCCGAAGAAAACCCCAAACAAGAATTTGAGTTTTTTATTGCACGCGAATGGATTTTAAGTATTGCCCGAATTTTTACTTATTCATTCGCTTCATTTCTAGCTTTTACTTTTGGGGTAAAAAGTTTTGCAATTCTTTTATTCATCGCCGCCTTGGCGAGTTTTAGTTTGCGGAGAAGCTAGGATTCCGCGAAAATTTCTATTGTCATCTCGACCGAGGAGGTACGACGAGTGGAGAGATCTCTCCACTAATAAATAGAAAGCGCGAATTCGAATTCGCGCCTACAATATGATAATTTTCAGACTTAATTTTGTTGGTCGAGACAGCAAAGAGGTTTTTAAAAGGACAGGTCGCGACCTGTCCCTACAAACTATTTATATTTTTTAAAAATTTCGCAAAAAGAGCATGAAATAAGCACATATCTTTTCTTAAACAGAACAAGGAGACACTCTATTTATTTTCGAGAGACACTCTATTTATTTTCGAGATACACTCTAAAGTATTCATTAATTTTCTTTAATAACTCATCAGGATCTTCAAATGTTTCCATTTTATATGTAGTGTCTGTTTTATCTGCAAAATTATGACTTTCTAATGTATATTTACCTTTTAGTGATTCCTTGTTATTAGGATTAGGGTGATTTATTTCTCCCATAAAAACCGTCATAACTTCATTCCCTTCTTTATCTAGAACTTTATATCTCCATGAACCATTTACTTCTGGTGTTTTGAGATTAAAATCATACTGTCCTTGTTCATATGCTTTCTTTAATTTCTTTTTTAGTTCCTCTACACTTTTAGGTAATTGTTCCTTAAGCGCAAGCAGTTCGTTTTGTTGTTGCTTAATTACTTCTTGAAAATCAGGAACATCTGGTGACTCATCAGTATCAGACATAAATTCCCCTTTCCAAACAAATTTCGCGGGATTTCCGCAAGCCGATGCCGATTTCATTAGACTTTTCATTTTTATTTTAGTTAATTTTTACGAGAAATCCGCTAATTATACATCAAAAAAAAAAAACTCAAGACGAAATACCACTTTTTTATAAAATTCCGCAAAAATACAATTATAATCTTTTTGACTACTCTAGCTTCTAATAATCAAAAAGAAATGAGCTTAGTTAGTCATTCTTCGCTATATCTTCTCAAGAGAGAGCATCCTACTTAGATTATAAATGAAACTTCTTGATGCCATTCAGCAATTTCTGCGACATTTAAAAAATGTGAAAAATGTTTCGCCGTACACGATTCGGAATTATCGGCGAAGTTTAAATTTATTTGCGGAATCTGTCGGTGATATTGAGCTAGAGGAAATTAATTTGAATAAAATTGATGATTTCCGCGACAAAATTTTTGAGTTAAAGTCGCGAAATTCTGGTGAACGCATTTCGCGCGCCACGCAAAACTTGTATTTAGTGCCTGTGCGGTCGTTTTTGAAGTTTGCGCATAAACGGGATCTGGCGGAAAATCTGCTCTCGCCCGAAAAAATCGAGTTGGTAAAACTTGATCCGCGAAATGTCGCGGGAATTACGGCGGAAGAATTAGAGCGATTGCGAAATTTTCGCGGGAAAAAAGACGAACAGCTCGCCGCTCGCGATGACGCTATTATTGAAATGTTGTTTTCCACCGGCTTACGAATATCTGAATTAGTCGCTCTAAACAGGGAAAATGTGAACCTAAAATCCCGCGAATTTTCGGTCATCGGAAAGGGTCGCAAGGTGCGGATTGTGTTTTTGACGGAACGCGCCGCGAAATTATTGGAAAGGTATCTAAATTTGCGGACGGACAACTTTGCGCCACTTTTTATTAACTCAAAATTTCGCGGGAATTCGCTGGAAAAAAACGGGGAATGTCGCCGTCTTTCACGAACTTCTATTGAAATAATGATTCGTGATCGCGGTCGCAAAGCGGGCATTACGCGTCCCGTAACGCCACATGTTTTGCGCCACACTTTCGCGACAACTCTTTTGCGAAAAGGCGCGGATCTGCGGTCGGTTCAAGAAATGCTTGGACATTCCAATATTTCCACCACGCAGATTTATACGCATGTCGCCAACGCTGATTTGAAAAAAGTTCACGAGAAGTTTTTGGAGTAATTTTTTTAAAAATGCATATTAGAAAACCTTCGCGTTCGGATTACAAGGAAATAGCGGGGCTAATAAATGAAGCGGCAGAAATTTATAGAACGATTCATATAGACAAAATATTTGATGAAGTTGGGTACGGAACAGAAAATGTTGACTCGTTGATTAAAGGCGAAAAAAATCGCGAATATTTATGTGTTTATGATAAGGAAGAAATTATTGGTTATGCTTCATTTCGTTTAAAAAATAGTCAAACTTTTTGGATTAGCATGTTTTATGTTAAGAAAAAAAGACAAAAATCCGGAATTGGAACCTTCTTGATGAAAGAGTTAGAAAAAATCGCGAAAAAACACCAGGCTTTAGTTATCGTCCTTGAAACAGATAAAAAAGCAACTTGGGCTATAGAATTTTATAAAAAAATGGGATTTAAAATATTATTTGATGAAAATCTATCAGAATTTCCTTTTGATAAAGTTATAAACAAACCACAAGTTGTATTTAAATATATTTTTGGGAAAAAAATTAGGTAAAATTTCGCGGGATTTTTCAAGGAGCGAAGATATTCGCTCCCTACATCCCGCCCAAGCTTTTGTCTTGCGATGGCGAGATCTTTGATATTCTTACTATTTTTTCGTTGAGAAAATCCCTAAAAGCAAATCCTCCTCATTCCCTCTTTCTCAAGGTGGAACACAAAAGAATAATTAAAAATTTCGCCTGCCTGCACCTTCATCAAACACCCCCTCACCCCCTCTTCATCTGAAGAGGGGAGAATGGTGTTTGATTTTTTCGCGGGATTTTTAAAAAAACTCCGCCTTGGCAGAGTTTTTGTAAAAATGTTTTTGAGCAAAGTCCCCTGATAAGGGGATTTAGGAGGTGAATTTCTAACGTTTTGAGAATTGTGGTGCTCGTCGCGCTTTCTTTAATCCTGGTTTCTTTCGTTCTTTCTTTCGTGGATCACGAGTCAAAAGTCCTTCTTCTCGTAATTGTGAACGCAAACTTGAATCTTTTTTCAATAAAGCCCGCGAAATTCCTAGGCGAGCAGATTCAGCTTGCGCTGTTTTTCCTCCTCCAGAAACACGAATATCTACATCAAACTCGTTTTTTACTCCAAGTAGTTTTAGTGGTTCTTGGATTTTTTGCACCATATCTTCGGTGTCTGCCCAATCGCGAAGTTTCTTTGAATTAATTGTAATCATTCCTTCTCCTTCCGGGAAAAGTTTCACAGTAGCCCGAGAAGTTTTGCGTTTCCCTAGAGCGTAAAAATATGCACGGTTTTGAGTTTTTGCCATTTTTTTAAATATTTAGAATTTCTGGTTTTTGAGCTTCATGTGGATTTTTGTCTCCCACAACTAAGATTAATCGTTTCATTTGTGAAGCGCGTAATCTGTTCTTTGGTAACATTCCGCTAACTGCGTCTCGTAAAATTCTCGCGGGATTTTTCTCACGAACAACTTTCAATGACTCAGTCTTTAGGTGTCCCAAGTATCCTGAGTGTCGGTAGTATTTTTTGTCTTCTTCTTTGTTCCCTGTTACGCGAACTTTTTCCACATTTAGAACAACTACATAATCTCCCCCATCAACATGCGGTGTGAAAGTTACTTTGTTTTTACCACGCAAAGTATTAGCTATTGCAACGGCTAGTTCTCCCAAAGTTTTGTCTTTGGCATCTACTAGAAACCATTTGCGGTCAGTATTTTTAACGTTTTGTCGAAGTGTTGTCTTTTTCATTATTCAGAAATTAATTCTACCTTTATTTTTAGAGCGGCGTCTCCATCTCGGTATCCGATACGAGTTTTTCGCACGAACCCTGAAGTTCTTTTTGTGTTTTTGATAAAATCAAGCGCTTTTCGTTGAGATTCTTTAGTATAAAGAACTTTTTTTAGCTCACGAATGGCGTTCATCTCATCTTTTTTCTTTACAAGAGAGATTAATTTATCAGCTGCTGAAACGAGAGCTTTCGCTTTCGCATCAGTAGTTGTCAATTGCCCAGTCAAGAAAAGAGAAGTTAACAAGTTTCTCATCAAAGCTTTTCTTTGATCTGCTGGTCTGTTTAGTATGGCCTTTTTAACTCGGTGTCTCATTATTTTTCATCGTTATTAGTATCTTTTTTGTCAGTAGCTGGGGCTACGCTTCCTCTTGCCGGAACATAACCTCTTTCTACTAAAATTTTATCTAATTCTGTTTTTGCTTTTTGTCCAAATCCTCTCAATTGAGATAATTGTGTCATAGAAGTTTCTAGCAATTGTTCAACAGAAGTAATTCCCCCGTTAACCAAAGCGTTAAGTGTTCTCTGTGATAATCCCAAAATATCAATTGGTGTAAATACTGCTTCTTTGGCTTTAGAAACAGCTTGTGCTTCTGCTTCCTTTTGTTTCTTCAATTTATCAAAACTTGTTGTGAAGTCTTCATCAACATAAGCATCTTCTTTGTTGAATAATTCAAAATAACTTTGCAAAATTCCTGCTGCTAATTTAATAGCTTTTTCTCCGTCTAAAGATCCGTCTGTTTCGACAGTTAGCACTAGTTTATCAAGGTTTGTCTGATCTCCCACACGCGCTGGCTCGATATCGTATTTAACATATAGAACCGGTGAGAAATTAGCATCTAATAAAATGTTTTCTGGATCTTCTTCTTTCGCAGAATCTTCATTTGTAATCAAACGATATCCAACTCCTTTTTCAATTGTTAATTGAATTTTTTTCTTTGAATCAGCTTTATCACAAGTTGCAATAACTTGTGAAGGATCTAAAATTTCTACATCTGAACTAACTTTCAAATCTGCCGCAGTAATAACTCCTGATTTTTTCAGAGGAATTTCCGCGATTTCTTCTCCTTTGGAATGTTTTTTCAAACGAAGTTGACGAACATTTAAAGAAATATCAAAAATAGACTCTTTTACTCCATCAATTGTTGTATATTCATGACTATATCCTGAAATCTTCATTTTTGTGACAGCCGTCCCCGGTAAACTAGACAATAAACATCGACGAAGTGCATTTCCCAAAGTCACACCATATCCTGCCGGAAGTGGCATGACAGTCAAAACTGCTGTGTTTCCGTCTTTTGTTATTTTTAGTATCGGATTACCGATTTCGCTGTGAAGGATGTGCATTTTGGAAGGTTTAAAAAATTTATTTTAATTTTTATCGAGAGTAGAACTCAACAATCATTTGTGGATTAACTGCTTGTTCGCAGTGTTCCACTGAAGGCAAAGCCACAATTTTAATGGATAGAGATTTTGGATTAACTGCTAACCATGATGGTGCTTTATATTTTTCATTAGCTTCTAAATTTCCCGCGAAAACAGGAGATTTTTTAGATTTAGGACGAACTTCAATTTCGTCCCCTTCTTTAACCATAATAGAAGGAATATCGACACGACGACCGTTTAACATAAACAATCCGTGTGAAACAAATTGTCGCGCTTGCATTCGAGTCATTGCAAATCCGGCTCGATATACAACATTATCTAATCTTTGTTCTAGTAATTGCAATAAATTACCACCAGTCACACCAGGTTTACGATCAGCTAAATCAAAAGTTCGGCGAAATTGTTTCTCTGACAACCCAAACATTCTTTTTAACTTCTGTTTTTCGCGAAGTTGTTTGGCGTATTCTGTAAACTTACCTTGTCTTTTACCACCATGAACTCCGGGAATAGATGATCTCTTTCCCATGATTTTCTGGTACTTATCTGACCCGAAAAGGTTAAACCCTTCTCGTCGACATAATCTTGCTTTTGGACCTGTATATTTCATATTTTAATTTTAAACTTTACGAACTTTCTTTGGACGACATCCTCCGTGAGGAACCCGTGAAATTGAGGCAATTGACTTGATACCAAGACCACCATTCATCAACCCACGAATAGTTTGATCTCGTGCAGCACCCATACCACGAACATAAACATCTACATCTTTAATTCCGTAAGCCTGCGCTACTTCTGCCACTTGTTCAGCAGAAACTTGCCCAGCATACGGAGTTTTTTGTCGCGCACCTTTGAACCCATTTCTACCCGGCGTACTCCAACCCAAAACATTTCCTTCCGGATCTGTCAGAGTTACAATCGTATTATTCCACCCAGCTTCAATGTAGACCTTTCCGGCATCAAAACTTTTTCGAATTTTTTTCTTCACTTTTTTAGCCATGATTATTTATATTATTTAGTAGCAACTTTTTTCTTAGTAACAGCCGCACCCTTTCTTCCTTTTCGAGTACGAGCATTTGTTTTGGTATTTTGCCCGCGAACCGGTAGCCGACGACGATGTCGGTATCCGCGGTAAGACCCAATATCTTGAAGTCTTTTAATATTCTGATTAATTTCTCGTCGCAAATCTGCTTCTAGTAAAAACCCAAAAGAATCCAACGCTTCACGCAATTTCTGTCCTTGCTCAATTGTTAAATCTTTAACACGAACACTTTCGTCTAGTTTAGCTTTTTTGCAAACTAGTTTAGCTCGTGTCGGACCAACTCCGTAGATGTAAGTCAAAGCGATGACTAATCTTTTTTCTGATGGAATACTAACTCCTGCAATTCTCATTATAATAAAATTATTAAATTATCCTTGTCGTTGTTTATGTTTACCGGCTGTCGCGGGATTTTTACAAATAACACGCACAACTCTTTTGCGTCGTATAACACGACAATCTTTACAAATTTTTTTAACCGATGCTCCTACTTTCATATTATTTGCTTCTATAAGTTATAAGTCCCTCGTCAAGATTATATGGAGAAACTTGCAGTTTCACCTTATCTCCGGGAACGATCCGTATATAATGCATTCGCATTTTTCCGGATAATCTGGCTCTAACTTCATGGTCTTCAAATCCTTCTGTGGTGAGCTTTACGAGGAATCTACTTCCTGGATAGGTGATAGTCACAACACCTTCAAGCTCGATTTTATCATCTCCTTTTGCCATATAAGTTAGGTCAGGGCTCGCGGATATTAAATTTTCAAAAATCTTTGTCAAACATTTTTTGCAAGAAAACGAAAATCCCGCGAAATTTTTGCAGAAGAAGGGGAGAAGTTTAGAGGTCAGAAGAAAATGTAGAGGCGATTATCAATCGCCCTTTTTGTAGGCGCGGTCGCGTGACCGCGCTTTCGTATTATACTCGTAAAGACAAATTGCAATTTGTCTCTACATACAGG
>JALVIB010000093.1 GCA_027028725.1 Candidatus Altimarinota bacterium | reverse complement strand
GGGTTAAAATATATCATCCAAAATTTATTATAAATCAAAACTTTGTCAAATCTTTTTTGACTTTTTTTAATCTTATTTTCTATATAAAAATTTCGCGGGATTTTTGTAGAAGCGATCCCTTGTGGTCGCCTAAATTACTATCTACCAACTCTTAACTATTAATTAAAGTGACACTTTTAATCTTTTTGACTTTTCGACTTTTTAGCTATAGACCAAATTCACAATCCCAAACTATTAACTCTTAACTATTAATTTGAAATAAGACTTTTTAGCTGACCAAAAAATTCCCGCGAAAAAATTTGAATTTTTTGAAAAAATAATCAAAATCCACTCGCTACTCAAGCGCGAGTGGTGAAATTGGTATACACGCTAGTCTTAGGAACTAGTGCCGCAAGGCGTGTGGGTTCGAGTCCCACCTCGCGCACCATTGAAAGCGGGACGAGAACCCACAAGGGTTCGACGCGACGAAATAGAAAAAGAAAGCGACCGAGCGAAGTGAGGGCATTTTCTTTTTATATGAGGAGCGAACGACAAACGCTTTTTATAACTTGAGAAGTATTACCACCTCGCGCACCATTGAAAGCAGGACGAGAACCCACAAGGGTTCGACGCGACGAAATAGAAAAAGAAAGCGACTGAGCGAAGCGAGGGCATTTTCTTTTTATATGAGGAGCGAACGACAAACGCTTTTTATAACTTGAGAAGTATTACCACCTCGCGCACCACTAAAAGCAGGACGAGAACCCACAAGGGTTCGACGCGACTCGTGAAAATTTCGCGGGATTTTTTGTTATAACAAAAAATAAAAAAAAATTTGTCATTTCCTAAAAAACAGTGGAAAATGTGCATGATATATTTTTATAATAAAAATAATGAAAAAAATCTTACTTGGTTTCGCGGTTTCTTTAATAGCGTTAACTGCTAACATAGGCATATTTGCCCAGTCGCAGTTTTCAAATGTTCCACCCAATCCTCCGCAAGGATACTGTGAAGGAACTGGAAATTATGTTACCTATAATACGCTACCTTGGTCTGCTGAATGGCATTATTTGAGAACAAGTGAGTGGATTAGTGATGAAGAAGCAGATTCAAGCCCTACTTCTTGTGAAATATATCCTGATACTTCTCAACCAACTTGTCAGAATGCTAATTCTATGAATCAAAACACCGAAAATACAACCTGTATGTTTAATAAATTCCCTAATCTTACAAGAGAATCTGATTTTATTGCTGTTCGAAAATGTCAAAATGGAAATTGCGACAACAATGACCCAATACATATTTATGATGAAGGAACTGCAAATAGCACATATCCAACTTACGATTTTTCATTAAACAATTCTCTAAGTGCAGGAGATAAAATTCGCGTGATTGTTCATCTTCACAACACTGCAATAGAGGGACAGTTTCCAACCTCAGACACAAAACTACACCTAAACTGGAACGAAACACAAAAAACAATAACTTCATTTGTTGAATTTACTACACCAAATAATGCCTCTTATGCAAATCCAGGAGTAACAACTAATAGCGATCCAGCTTCTGTATCTTTGCCAAATCTAGGGGGCAATTTAAAACTTGTCCCATCAACTCTAAGCCAATTAAATACAACTTGGAATAATGGTTTAGTGCGTTCTTACTCACCTTCTTTAATCAATCCTAATGGTAGCTCATATATTTATGATGAAAATAATAAATCTATAACTTATGATTTAGGACCACATATTTCCTCCTATCCTAATAGAAAATATGTTTACATAGATTTTGATGTAGTTACAGATACCCCGGCTATTCCACACTTTACTGTAAGAAAAGAAGTAGTGACACCGCCTAATGGATCAGATGTTCAGCCTGGTGATTCTATAACATACCGAATCATTGTTAATAATGATGGTGATGTTGCATTACGTGACATTGTTGTACACGATACTCTAGACACAAATTTAATTTTTGTTTCTGGGGATTCTGGAGTAACTCATTCTGGAGGAACTCCGGATATTGTGACACTAAACTTTGCCACACTAAACCCTATACAACCTCAAACTAGCGACATACTCCAATTTACTGTTAAGGTTTCCAACTCTATCCCATCTGGGGTCGCTCAAGTCTGTAATGATTTAGATGATGCTGTGGGATTAGATACCAATAATCAGAATGTTAATGGAGTTGTGTATGGTGAAATCTGTCACAATTTAGTATCCCCAACAAATCCTCATTTCATCGCAAGAAAAACTGCTGTAAATCCAGCCAATAATTCCGATGTTCAACCAGGTGATCAAATTACTTATCAAGTTACTGTAACTAACGATGGTGATGTGGCATTACACAACATAGTTGTTCAAGACACCTTGGATGAAAATTTAATTTTTGATTCTGGAGATTCTGGAGTGACTAACTTGGGAAGCACTCCTGATGTTGTAACTTTAAATTTTTCCTTCCCCCCAGCACAACCATTACAACCCGGACAGAGTGCATCATTACAATTTACTGTTCATCTATCTGCCCCCTTAGTAAGCAGAATAAATAAAGTTTGCAATGATTTAGATAGTTCTATTGCATTAGATCCTAATAACCAATCTATTAATGGAGAAGTTGATGGCATAGTTTGCCAAAATTTGATTATATTTAGTTTGTCATCTTTTGAAATAGAAAAAACTGCAAACCCACCTCATGGAACAGCTGTAAACCCAGGTGATACTATTACTTATACTATAAATGTTCACAATACTGGAAACACAACTCTAACAAATATCAATACCCCTGATCATCTTGATAACAATGTAACATTTGTTTCTGGAAGTGGTACGACTGGAGTTAGTTATGATAATGCTACACATACGGTTACGATGACTTTGGCAAGCCTTAATGCAGGTGATGATCACGATTTTGAATTTTCTGTGCAAGTTGTTGATCCTTTTCCCGCGAATATTTCTGAAGTTTGTAACGGATTAGACCAAACTCCGGGAACGGCTAATAATCCAAATGGCAACGAAGTTATTGGATATGACATTTCAGAAATAGAACCAGGGGTTATTGGTCCAGTTTGTCATCCTGTTAACAGCGTTGTTGAACCAGAATACACAATAACAAAAACTGATAGCCTAGGATCTGGTGCTGTCTATACAGCTGGTCAATCATTCAATTACATTATTACGGTGGAAAACACTGGAACCGTTGATATTGATTATATTGAAGCAACTGATGTCTTAGAAAATCGCTTAGAATGGGATGCAACCACCAATAGTCAAAATAATCCTGACATAACTTACAATTCAATTTCTCGCGTAGTAACTATTCCTTTTCACAATATTCCAGCGGGACAAAGCATGACTCGAACTTTCGCGGTAAAAACTATCGATACTCTAAACAACTGTGATCCTGATATTTGTAATACTGTAAAATCAGAAATTACTACTCCACCTACATCTCCTCATCTACAACAAAATTCTCCAAACACTATCTCTGTTAAGGACAAAAAAGAAGACGAACCTAAAAAAGACATAATTGATACATTTACCGAATGGGGAGAAAAGTTATGGGAATCTACTAAAAATCTTTTCAAAAACTTATTTACGGCAATTATTGGAAATCAAGATATAATTGAAAATCCCGCGAAAAAAACTAAAAACACAAAAGATTTGGGGCCTTTACTTGCCCCAACAGATACAACCGACCAATTCTGTCGTCCTGTTTTCTGTGATGTCCAAAGCATTACTAAAACAGCCGATCCCGTGAACGGTTCAACTGTTGTAGCCGGTGACACAATTACTTATTCTATTACTATCACCAACCCAAGCTCAACTACAATGACAAATGTCGTGGCAACTGACGATTTGGATAGTAATTTAGTTTATGATGGATCTGATTTTGTAGAAGTAACTGAAAATCCCGCGAATTCTGGTCACATTATTCTAAATTTTGGAGATATTGACCCAGTCGGTTCGCTAAATAATTCTAAAACTTTAACTTTCCGCGCTAAAGTTGTTGCCACACTAGCAAACGGAGCACAAACTTGTAATACGGCAGAATACACATACAACGGCGAAACTCACCAATCCAACGAAGTTTGTCATAACTTTAGTAGTGGCGGATCTGGTGGTGGAGGTGGTAGTGGAGAAACCAATTATTCTGTCGGAAATTGTGAAATTAAACCAAATGGAACTGGGTACTGCCAAAACTATCTGCTTAATGTAATGTTTCCTACGGAATGGAAAGAGTGTATGGAAAAAAATGGAAACGATGTAAACAAATGTAAAAAAAATGTTGCTTTAGCCAAGGGACTAACAGAACTTTGTACTACTGACAGTAAATGTAGACCTATAACAATGATAGACATCACCCCTCCTAGTAATTGTGTAGTTGGTGGATGTGCAGTATTGTCAGGAATTATCGAAAAAACCGCGAAAAAATCAAATGTTGCTGTAAACGAACTAGCCCCTTACAAAATAACTTTAACTTTAAGAAATGAAACATATTCTCCTGATTACTCAGGCTATTCAAAGGATATAACCATTAATCGTGGAGATCTAAAGATATATGACATCACTATCCCTTCAAATACCGGAAATAACTTAAAAGGACATATTTTAGAAAACAATTTTGAGAGTGATTGGCAGTTGATAGATGATAAATACAAGCCATATTTCACAAATAAAAACCCAATAACAATTGGTCGTAATCCTCAAACAATTACCCTAGAATATAAGATGAACACGCTTTTAAGTATCAACGAAGATACTCAAGCGGTTGACAATGTGGCTTTCGCAAACATGTCTTTCTCTGTTAATAATCAACAATATGGTCTTCAACTAGGGGGGAGCTCAACCTCATGTAATTCTTCAATCTCTGTCTTAGATATTTTCTCAGGAAATGCTTCCACCTACGGTTCAACAGCTAGAGTTGAAATTGACCGCCCATTTGTCCAAGTGCGTTCCGGGGCAGATTTGGGAATTAAAAAATACAACAACAACCAAAACCCATTTGGAGGATACCGCAATGGAAAAAATGGTGAACAACGAGTTGAATTAGAAGACAATCTATTCAATACCTTTGTAGAAAACGAAATTCCCGCGAATTTATCAGGAGGAACTTTTGATTTAAATGGAACAACATTCCAAACCTCCGCTGACAACTCAAATGTTTGGGTTTATAAAGGTAATGGAGAAACAATTACTTTAACACCTGAAGGACAAAATGGATTAGCCCTAACTGAACCAGCGACATTTATAATAAAAAACGCTAACTTAAAAATTTCGCGGGATTTTGCTTTAACAGATAAACTAGCGGCTTTCATCGTTGATGGTGGAGATATTATAATTGATGCAAGTGTTAAAAACATTCAAGGAATTTTCATTGCAACTGATGGTAAAATAAAATCTAGCAACAAATCCGAGGTTCAATTGGTTATTTCTGGAGCGATTATGGGAGATGCCACTGATTTACTACAAAAACGAATTTATATCGGCGATTTTGAAAATGGTGAACTAACTGGAGGATTACAACCAAGTGTAAAAATTAACTACGATGTTCGTTTATTAGACGACACTCCACCGGCTTTGGAAGCCTTCCTTGGAGAAGGATCTGCCTGGGGACAAGACGAATACTAAAATCCCGCGAAAATTTCCTAAAAAAAGAACCTGCATGTCAGGTTCTTTTTTCATTAAAAATATTCCTTATAACTCCCTCTCCTTCTAGGAGAGGGTTGGGGTGAGGTACAAAAATCCCGCGAAATTTAATTGTCATTATCCCCTACTTTGTCCTACAATTAGGATGAACGAAAATAAAAACACAAATGTCGAAGTTTATTGGTAATTTTAAGGAGAATTATATCGAAATATTGAAAAATTTCGCGGGATTTCTGTACGACCACTGGTGGCAAAGCATCTTGGTAGCTATTTTTTTGTGGTATTTTTTACCTTTTTTGCGACTTTTTATTCGACTTTACGGACGCTGGGTACATAAAAGAAAAAAACTAATCCACATGCGGATTATGCTTCCACGAAATGATTCTAAATTGGATAACGAAAAACGAACTGATAAAGATTTCCACGAAGCAATTGGTAAAATGGAGCAGTTTTATCGGGCTATCCACGAAACTCGCGATTTAAATTTGTATAACCAAATAATTAAGCGTTGGATTTGGGGAGAGCCGTTTTTTTCGCTGGAACTCCAATTTGAAAAACGCCAAATGAATTTTGTAATAGTTTGTGATCCCTATTACAAAAACATAATAATGAAACAAATTACTAGTTTTTATCCAAATGCTGATATTCAAATTATAAAACCTGAAGAAAGATTTCAGTTAGACACTAAAAACGATGCTGTAAATGGATATTATCTTTATACTGCGGAAGATTTTTGGTATCCAATCCAGACTTATAAAAAAATTGAAGATGATGCTCTAAATGGTCTAGCAAATGCTTTTGCTAAGCTAGAACAAAACGAAAAAGCTGTTATTCAGACTGTAATTCATCCGCGCAGTCATAATTGGCGAAAAAAAGCAAAAAACGAAGGGACGCGCCTTTTTAAGGGCAAAAAAAAATCTCGCGGGATTAACATCCCCATAATTACACCTATTTTACGCTTAATTTTTTTGCCGTTTAAAATACTTATTCGTGGCTACGACCCCAAAACTGATAGTATTACTAATGCTCCAGGAGCACATGGTGGGGACGGATATGTGCGAATGTTGGCTTCAGAAGAAGAAGTCGCGAAATCTATTGGTGAAAAATCATTACAATCGGGATTTACTTGTGTTGTTCGTGTTTTGGCCAGTGCTAAAACTGAAGATAGGGTTGATAATATTCTAAATGGGCTTTTTGTAGCTTTTAATATTTTCAAAGGGAAAGGGACAAACCGCTTTGAATATCGCCGAATAATACCTATTGATGCATTAAATAAACCTTTCATCGTTGGACACTTTCGAAAAAGATTGCCAGCTTTTTTTGAAAAATCATCAATACTCTGCTCCGAAGAACTCGCGACATTATTCCATTTCCCTGATGCCCGGTATAATAAAATCCCAACAATTAAGTGGCTAACTTATAAAGTTCTACCACCTCCACTAAATCTACCAAAAGACGGAATTATTTTGGGAAAATCTGTTTATCGTGGAATTGAAAAATTTGTTAGATTTTCGCGGGAAGACCGAACTCGTCACCAGTATATTGTCGGGAAATCCGGTTCCGGTAAATCTGTTTTGGTCTGGAATCAGGCGATTCAAGATATTGCCAATGGCGAAGGGGTTTGTGTTGTTGACCCACATGGAGACTTGGTGGAAGATGTCGCCGCTTGTGTACCAAAAGAGCGAGTGAAAGATGTTATTTTATTTGATCCGGCTGATAAAGAGCGACCGATGGGACTGAATATTTTGGAAACTAAAAATGAAGATGAACGCGATCGTGCCTCACTTGATGCTATGGAGATTTTTATCAAACTTTTTGGTAACGAAATTTTTGGTCCGCGAATTCAGCACTATTTCCGAAATGGGTGCTTGACTTTGATGGCGGATGAAGAAGAAGGGGCGACTCTAATCGATATCCCGCGACTTTTTATTGATGAGGATTTCCAGCGCTACAAAGTTTCTAAAGTTAAGAATCCAATTGTTCGCGATTTCTGGCTAGGAGAAATTGCTCATACTGGACAACGCGAAAAACAAGAAATGATTCCGTATTTTACTTCTAAATTTGGTCCATTTACGACAAATACCATTATGCGTAACATCATCGGGCAAACTAAATCGGCTTTTAATATTGCCGATGCGATGAATAGCCAAAAAATTGTCTTGATTAATCTGTCCAAAGGTAAAATTGGTGGAATTAACGCGCAACTTTTGGGACTAGTGGTGGTTAGTAAGATTTCGATGGCGGCTATGGCGCGCCAAAGTATGCCCAAAGAAGAACGAAAAGATTTTTATCTTTATGTGGATGAGTTCCAAAATTTCGCGAGTGATACTTTCGCGGATATTTTGTCTGAAGCCCGTAAATATCGCCTGAACTTAATCATGGCGCACCAGTATATTGCTCAGCTATCAGAAGGTGGTGGTGGAGTGAGTATGGAAAAGAATAGCAAAATCAAAGATGCGGTTTTTGGTAATGTGGGAACAATGATGAACTTCAAGGTTGGTGCGGAAGATGCGGAATATTTTGAGAAAGAATATGCCCCGCTTTTATCTGCACAAGATATTCTTTCTATCGCGAATTATAAAGCTTATATCAAACTGAATATCAACAATACGACTAGTCGACCTTTTTCAATGGAAACGCTTTACGATCCGAGTTTGAAGAATCAGAAAATTTTAGAAATTGTGAAAAAATACTCGCGAATGAAATACGGTCGCCGAAAAGAATTTGTTGATGCGGAAATTGAAGCCAGAATGGGACTAGATACGATGAACAAAATTGAGGAAAGCGCTAAAGCTGACCCAACGGTCAATGATAATCTATTGGGAGATACCCCGATTCCGACAACTACTCATGAAGACGAAATTCACGCGAATTCTGGCCCACTAACAAACCATGTTGAGCATCCTGGTGAAGAAGGAAACTTTGATCCAACTGCCATTCCAGAATCAGCAAAAAAGCCAGCTCCACCGCACGCTATTACAGCAGAATCCCGCGAAAATATCAACGGACAACCAGCACCAAATCCTATTGTTCCTGAAAAACCTACTGAATAACTCCCTCTCCTTCTAGGAGAGTGTTGGGGTGAGGTGTTTTTTTATGTGTTTTTAAAATTTCGCGGGGTTTTCCTTTTGGCTTCCTCTTTTTTGAAAGAGGGCGGGGGGTGATTTTTTAAGAAAATCCTCCTAAATCCTCCTTTCAAAAAAGGAGGACTTTCTAATGAAAAATCCCGCGCCGTGCCCCGCTCTGCGGTGGAAATTTTTGTTTTTTTCGATTTCTACAAATCCCCCACTTTTCCCGCTTGAAAATCCCGCGAATTTCTGGTATAATGTCGGGATTTATTTATAAAAAATGGCTGAATTAAAAACGCATTCGAACTTTGAATCGGTACTAAACCCCGATGACAAAAAGCTTTCCGAAGACTATAGTAAAAACCGAGTCAAGGATATTGCTGATTTGGCAACCGCCAGAGTAAATGAGTTTTCCAGAAATCGTCGAGCTGGTGGAGGAGGATTTGAAAATTTTTTCGCGGATTTTGAAGAACGAACACTTTCCGCCGCTACGCCTTGGGGATTAGCTGACCAAGTTCGCACAAGAACCCTTGAGATTATTGATGGCACTCTTTATGACGCAGAAAACACGAACAATGGTTCATCTTTATCAATTCTTGATTCTCAACTTTTAACATATACTGGATATAACACACTTCTGCGAATAGATAATATTCGTAATAATACTTTAACTTCTTTAACTGCGGTAGAAGTTTGTGAAAAAGCGCTAGAAGAAGCTAAAACAGGTGCTTTTGAGCAATTTGAGCAAACTAAAAACAGACAAGCGGAAATTATTGAAAACCGCACTTGGTTTCATAAATTCGCGAGAAAAGCTTTGAAAGTTGCCACCCTAGGAGCCTATCACTTGGTGGAAAGAAAAAAACGACAAAAATGGTTTAATGCTGCTTTTGAAAAACGAATGAAACGCCGTTTTGCTGATTTGGAAAGGAATCTTGCCAGTGCCAAAAAAGCAGCAAATACGCAAAAAGAACGCATGCAAGGCCATCTGAAGAGAGTACTTAATTCTACTCATAATCCGGCAGAAAAAGCGCAGTTAAAAAAAGAACTATTAGCAGCTATTCAAAATAACACTGGAGATCTTGATGATATAGATTTACCTAGCTGGAAAAATTATGCAGGTGGACTAGGAATAACTAATCCAGAACATAAAATTGCTTTCTTAGAAGCTGCCATAGAACTAGATGAAGTAAAAAATGATCTAGCAGCAATTGGAATTTCTAAACAAAAGAACAAAGAACAACAGGAAATGATTGAGTCTGCCCAGAAACAGCAGGAATTATTTGAAAATTCCGCGAATTTTGAGTTTGAAAAAATCAAGACAGCGAAAGGATTTCAAGATCTTGACACAAAAGATGTCGAAGTACCAAAAACCACTGATTTGGTTGCAAAAATTGAAAATGATTTAAAAGCAAATGGAGTGGATCTTGAAAGTATCTACACAAACGGAGTTCATAACATCAAAAAAAGTGATTTATTAGTTGATACAACCCGACTTATTTTATTGGTAAATGCAATTCACGGTTTAGATGCCAGTAAAAAACTGCAAATAAAAACTCGCCAAATGCTGTTGAAGTGGATTGAAGATATGGATGAGAAAACCGGTGGAAAACACGAAAAACATGATTCGACAGAAGTTAAAAAACAAATTGAAGTACTGAAAAATCCAAGTGGGAACGGAGTATTAAAGGATACAGCAGATAAACTAAACACAGCAAAGACACTAAGTATTTCTAATGTCAAAAAGAATATAACTGACTTTAAAAAAGATATTGACTCGTGGGCTGAAAATGTCCAAAAAAAATACGCCGAATTTCTCACCAAAAAAGGAACTGAAAATTTCCCCAATAAAGATTTTGAATTACTTAAAGAATCTTGGGATAAGGTTATGAAAGCCCGCGAATTTTTGCTTAAACAGGCAGATATTTGGGTTAAGGAAAAAGGTGTTTATAAAGGAAATGGTAAAAACAATATTGAATTAACAACTTACAAAAAAGACCTAAATAAACTTAATGGTGATAAAAATACTGTAGGCAGTATTGCAGAAGTTGAAGAATATCTAAATACTAAAACATCACCAAAACCACTAACTGCACTAGCTGCCAAAAATGCTCTAAAGTTACTAAAAAGAAGAACAAAAGATCGTAATGAAATTCTGTCAAAAATTACATCAATTGAAAAAAACATATCATCATCTGGTTTATCTAAAAAAGATGAAATCCAAAAATATTTAGACGACATTCTATTGGTTAGTGGAATAGATTATAAAACAAAAATTACTCCGAATAAAAATCCTAATATTGGTAATCTAGATGAAAGAATTCAACAAAGACTACGCGCTGAAGAATTCAAAGATGAAATTAATAAGAAATTCATATCAAATCTCGCGAAAAATGACCAGTACGAAACATTAAAAGGAGTTTCAGAAGGAACAAAAGTCAAACTTACTTATAAAAAAGTAGGTGGAAGTAAAAATCTTGACTTCCCAAGCGAACTACAGAACAGCAAAAAAGACGAATCCTTTACCGTTATTCGACAAGACAAAGAAAACAAAGTTATTCATCTGCAAAATGGAAGTAGATTTATCACTATCACAAACTCTGCTGCAAACGAAGACGGAACTGAAGCCTATAAAAATGCCATTGTCAGACCGAACTCTGGCGGAAGTTACAATACCCGCAACCCTATGGTCGGTGGTGCTGGTGAACACGCCATTGTTTACAACATGAAAATCGCTGCATAATTAACTATTATAAAATGACTACAAATACCATAACCGCTTCCGAAATTGAACAACTAGAGAAATTTTTGCTCTGGTTTACTGCCCAAGAAGAAATTCCCGCGGAAACTCGCCGAGATTTCATCGGTCACATTCTAAAACTTGGTTATATCGATGAACACTCTATGAAATTTATCGAGAAAACACTGGAATACCTAGAACATAAGTCAACAAAAGCCCGCGAATACTGGGAAAAAGATTTGGCTATGTGGCAAAGTTTCATTGCTGCGGAAAAGAATGAAGAAACTTCACTTCGTGTTCGCGATGTTAAAGAAGCTGAAAAACTAATTAATGAAATTACTGACAAATTTATTGAGGAAGTCAAAGAAGCCGAAGAAACAATTCGAAAAACAGAAGAATCCTCTGAAAAATCCCGCGAAATTTCGCAGGTAGAAAAACTAAAAGCGGCTTTGAATTAAGAAAGTTTTGACTTTTTAATAAAAAAGTTGTAAAAAAATAAAGAAAATGAAACAAATCTGGAACAATTCTCTAACCAACTATATCGCGCCTGCCGACCGAAGCCTCGGTGTAGGTGGGGGATTTCGCGGAAGAAAGGTTTTTCGAATTGCTCCAAACAACGAAGTTAATTTAGACACTTTTAATTGGGAAACTTCCGCTACAACAAATACCGAAGTTTCTCAAAGCGTTGCTGAATACACTCAAAATGTTTCCCAACAAGTTGGTCAGTGGACTGCAAATGCCTCTGTAGATAATGCTCCTGTCTGGAGTGATTATATTCCTCCACGAGTTGACGGATTTTTTTCGCGGAATTCTCAAAGATTTTGGCGACTTGATGCACAAATAATTAAACGACTTTTCCCAGAACGACATCTTGCCGGACATATTACCGATGTTGTAGAACATTTAAATATTGCTAATCAGAATTCTGTTGGACGATATAGTGATGTATTTAATGCTTTACACCAACAAATAGAACCCACTGTACGCTATGTTCGAAATGGACACAATATGGATCAGGCCTCACTCTTTGATATGGATATGGTTGAGCATCTAGCTAAAGAAGTTGATAGTTATCGTCAGCAAAAAATTAAAAGATCTCACCGAATTGGTCGCAAAGTTTTAAAAAACAGAAGTTGGTTGCGGAAATTTCGCGATAATTTGAATCCTCTCAATTGGCCAAACAAATGGCAACTTAATAAGAGTGCCCGTAATAATAGTGCTCGGTCTCGTTTGATAACAAAAGGATTATTGGCAAAAGCCGAAGACGCTCGTGAGAGATTACAAGCTGATGTTGAACAAGTTTACGCTAATGTAGAGATACACCGTCAAGGATGGAAAAATCGTTATGAGAACGATCCTCAAAAAACAGCTTTTTATCAGTTTGTGCACGATGTAATTCATCATCCAAATGCTTTCTTAACTAATAATGGATTTCCTAATCCTTATAATTTCGCGGAAATTTTTGGGACAAACAGCCGTGTGCGTGTTTTGGATGTAATAGTTTTGAAAGGATATGCTGACCAAGTTATCGAAGAAGAAAGAGTCAACCAATACAGTCGTGATATGACGGCTAATCTAACAAATCTAAATACCCGCGAAATTAACGGCGAAAATACTATCCAAGAACTACAAAATGACCGTGTAGAAAGACTATACGACCACCTTCCTGATACTACATTAGAAGGAGAAAATGCTGTAAATCCTCCAAGTGATGAGGATTTATCAAGAGATTTGTTGTGGGAAATTATTCGAATTGAACGAAAACACACTGCAGGATTTGATCCAAATACTGAAATTTTCGCGGGACAAGGTCGTGATATGACCGCTCGTGAAAAAATTCCTTATTTATTAAATTATATCGTACATCAAGACCAAAATGGGAATTACCCACGCCTGGATCGTTTTGTTCGCATGGCAACATCTGCCAATCCAGAACACTTTGCAGGCCTAAAAGATGATATTGCCAAAAGGTTAAAAGCATGGCTTCACCAATTCCGTGAGGCAGAAACCGGGGATGAAATTGGAATAAGTCAAAATGAATGGCAATCTTTGCAAACTGATACACAAAATATTATTACTAATGCACAAAATGCCCTAACTATTTGTAATACCATCCACCAAGACTTTGATAGAAATAATCAAGGAAATCTCCCTGGACATCTTGGTAGCATTAAAACATTTATTAATAGTTTCGGGATTTTAGACATTGAAAACCGTATTAGTAGAATTAGAGATAATCATAAAGGAGTTTTTGCGGACTTTTTAGTCAGAATAAAAACTATTCGCGACCAATTAGCTGATTTTGTTACTAAAGCAGAAACAGCTTATGCAAAAGAAAATGACCGAATGTCAAAACCTGTTCCTGACGGAGCAGGAGGAACTAGAATGCTTGCAGATCCAGGAGAAAGACATGATTTGGCTGTTACTGTTCCTTTGACTTTAGACCCAGCAATGACCGCTCTATTAAACAACCTAAACACAGCAATACAACAATACAATTATCCTACTAATAATGGAGGAAATGCTGTCCGATATGACAAACTTCGTGTTCACTTGAGCACAGAATCCAAAAAATCCCGCGAAAATCAGTTCAAAGCCGATCTTACTTACAACTCTATCGCTCAATGGGATTACTGGCAAACTGCTTTGGAAGGGAAAGTTATTCCTTTATTGCAAGGAGAGCGTGCCGATTATGTTGAACCAACTTATACTTTAGCAAATGCCACTGACTTTAACGATTTATTGGTAGTTGAAAACCGCGGTGGTCAAGAACTTATTTTGCAAGATGATGCTGGAGAATATCTATACATTTTGAGACCGGAAGGAGAGAAAGAAAATGCTCGTCTAGTTCTTTATAAAATGGAAACTCCTGTTGGACAACATGGTGTAAATGTACCAAAAGAAACTGTATCCGTAAGCAACGCCAAAGAAAAGTACTATATTTACAACATTGCAGCCAGCGACCTAGGCATTAACGCTAATCCACTTCTAAACGCCGCCTAAAAATCCCGCGAAATTTTTATTCTAAGATTTGGCGTGCCATTCGCAGCTTTCGCGTAGGATGGTGCACGAGAGAGGATTTGAACCTCCACGGGAAAAATGCTCCCACTAGCCCCTCAAGCTAGCGCGTCTACCGTTCCGCCACTCGTGCATTTGAAATAACTGGTTGTAGTTTCTTTATTTTGAAAAAATTTTCAAACAAAATTTCGCGGGATTTTATCTAGAAAAAACAAGTCCGGACTTTAAACACTTAAAAATGAATTAAGTCCTGACTTAAGTTTTTTCTATTTTTTAACAATATTCAAAATTTGACTTCAAAAATTAAAAAGTCTAAATTTCAGAATGAGTTAAAAGAAATTTCCCGCGAAATTTCTAATCTATTTCTTAAACACAAAACAAAATGAAAAAACTCGGTATAAAGTCTCTATTCCTAATCGCTTTATCTGTTTTCGCTACGCAAGTTTCAGCGGTAAATATTCAAAATTTCAGAGTTACTCCAAACGGACGAAAATACATTGAATTTTCTTGGGACAAACTCGCGAATTCTGATATTGATCAAGAAACTCACTACGGATTACAATGGAGTCAAAATCAGTCTGATATCCGAATTGATAAACCAACTCAAGCCCGAGTTTCTATGACAAAAAACATTTTCTCAATGCCTCGGGGAGACGATGTTTTTGATAAAGACACTTACTACTACGCTCGTGTTTACGGATTTTATCGCGGAGATATGCAACGAAAGAATTTCCTAACGAAAGGATCAAAAATCTTGAAATTCAAATGGCTAAACAACGGAAATGTGGAAACCGAATATATTGAACCAAATGATCCGACTGTTGTCGCTGATAACGCAACAACGACCGTTGCCAAAACATTTCAAAGAATCTCAGTTATCCCCTATGATGCTTCCGTGCAAGTAAGCTGGAGCAGAACAAATGATATTTTTGATAAATATGTTTTAGTTCTAGGTGAAGACTCAACTTTGGATAATCCACTTAAAGAATTTGAAGTTGATAAAACTTACAACAAAGCTTTAATCACCGGACTAGAACCAAACAAACGATATTATATCGCGGGATTTTTGAAAAGAAACGGACAAACTTATGGAAAAGGTGCGACTATTAATTTCACAACTTTACCGAAATTTGATGCGCTAAAAAGAAGACGCTTTGAGAAATACATTCTTGGACGCAAAAACTACGGATTGTTATTGAAACTTAGCGATTCTGTTACGACGACAAGTAGCAACGAATCAAATCATGAAAAAACAATTGTGACAGACGATAGTTCAACAAGTGTTATCCGGAGACGAATTTCTGAAATAAGAGCATTGATTGCTAAACTAAACAAGGAATTACGGGAATTAGAAGCTAAAGTAAATCCCGCGAAAAATTCAACTTCACGCCTTCACCGTCCGGTTCGCCGAACAGGTTCTTTGGCAAGTCGTCTACGAAACTGGCGTTCTCGACTTCACCGCCGTTAATAAAAATATTTCTTAAAAAAATATAAAAATGAAAAAACTATCACTGCTTTCGCTCGGATTGCTCACTCCCCTTCTCGCTTTCGGAATGACCGGAAATTTCGCGGGAAATTTGGAGATATCAGCAGCTGGAAATATATCCTGCGCTCAGGTAATCCAACCGGCTATTAACGCTAAAGGGGAATGTAAGGAATTTTCTACACCTTGTGAAGTTCCAGCTGACTGGAAAAAAGTTAATTCTTGCGCGGATTTTCAAACGGAAACAAAAAATCCTAATTTTGATAAAGCTAACAATCGTCGCTATCAATCCAAATGGGCAAAACTTCGCGAAATATCTAAAATAACCCGTCACAAAAGAGGTGCTCAAACTGCTCGTGAACATAAATTTTTGCGAAAAAGTCGTAGTTTTTTCAAAAGAAATTTGCGAAAACCGGTTCAGAAATATGATCGAGTTCGCGGAACTTCACAAAAGAAGTGGGGCTCAAAATTCGCGAAATATCTTACTCCGTTGCAAAAAAAGGCTCTAGAAGCCCGAATGAAAAAACAAAGTGAAGCACGAAAAGCAATTGAAAGAAACTTACACCACAAACTAGCAGGAACCGCTCATTTAACTCGCAAACTACATCAAACTGATAAAAAGAAACTTTCAACTAATTTTTGGTCAATTGCTCAAAAAGCCCGCGAAAAAAGATTTAAACGATTCACTCAAAATTCAGATATAATCAAAAAAGCACTTCGCTCACGACAACCATTCCGTAAAGCTAAACCAAAACCACAACCTTTAAAAAGACATGTTCAATTACGAAAAATTTACAAAGGTGGAAGTTTGCGCGGAAATTTAAGTGGCTCAGCTGAAGTTAAGTAGTTGAAAAACAAAACCAGATAAAATATAAGGACAGGTCGCGATCTGTCCTTTTTTTTAAAATACCGCGAAATTTTCCCCGTCATTGCGAGCGTAGCGCGGCAATCTCCTTCCTTTTTCCTTCCTCCTTACCTCGCGAAATACACAATTTTTATGGAAAAACTTTGAAGTAGATTGCCACGGTCATTTCGCTCCGCTACACTCCCTCGCAATGACAAGATAAAAAAATTTCGCGAAAAAATCATCCTGTTTTCTTAGACTCCCTCTCCTTCTAGGAGAGGGCGGGGGTGAGGTGAAAAATCCCGCGAAATTTTCATTTTCCCCTAACAAGATTCTAAAACTCACAATTCTTCGGCGTTCGTGGGAAAGAAATCACATCGCGAATATTCTGCATTCCCGAAATATACATCACCAACCGCTCAAATCCTAAACCATATCCCGCGTGATCCACTCCACCGAACCGCCGCAAATCCCGATACCAATCATAATCCTCTTTGTTCAAGCCCATTTCGGCAATTCGCTGATCAAGAATTTCCAAATTATTTTCTCGCTGACTTCCTCCGATAATTTCTCCAACTTTTGGCACTAACAAATCCATCGCTGCCACGGTTTTTCCGTCATCGTTAAGTTTCATATAAAACGCTTTAATGTCCTTCGGATAATTGATTAGGAAAACCGGTTTCCCAATTTCTTCACAAATGTATTGTTCGTGTTCTGATTGCAAATCCAGTCCCCATTTTACTGGAAACTCAAATTTTTTCGCGGATTTTTCCAAAATCTCAATCCCCTTGGAATAATCCAGTCGCTCAAAATCAGAATTCACAATATTTTCCAATCGCTCAATCAAGCCGTTATCAATGAATTGGTTAAAAAACGCCATTTCTTCCGGCAACTTTTCTAGCGCTTCCTTGATTAAAAATTTCATCATTTCCTCCGCCAAATCCATGTTGTCGTTTAAATCCGCGAAAGCAATTTCCGGCTCAATCATCCAAAACTCCGCCGCGTGCCGACTAGTATTGGAATTTTCGGCGCGGAAAGTCGGACCGAAAGTGTAAATATCACGAAAGGCGTGCGCATAAGCTTCTCCATTCAGTTGTCCAGAAACGGTCAAACCGGTGAGTTTTCCAAAAAAATCCCGCGAAAAATCTACTTCGCCGTCTTCGGTTTTAGGTACATTTTCGAGCGGTAAAGTCGTCACTTGAAACATTTCCCCCGCTCCTTCGCAGTCGCTGGAAGAAATAATTGGTGTATGCACATAAACAAATCCGCGTTTTTGGAAAAACTCATGTACCGCGTTGGCGAGAACCGAGCGCAGCCGAAAAACCGCGGAAAAAGTGTTTGTTCGCGGTCGCAAATGCGCGATTGTTCGCAAATATTCGAAAGAATGACGCTTTTTTTGAAGCGGAAAATCCGCATCACATAGTTGCAAAACTTCGATGGAATTTGCTAAAATTTCGTGTTTTTGTTTTCCTCCTTTTGATTCGACAAGAGTTCCTTTGACTTTCAAAGCCGACCCCAAAGTCGTTTTCGCAATTTCCGCGAAATTTTTCAAATCATCTTTGAACACAATTTGTATTCCAGAAAAAAATGTTCCGTCGTTAAGCAGGATAAACCCGATATTTTTGGAATCGCGGATCGTCCGCACCCAACCATTTATTTCTATTTCTTGGTTAAGAAATTTTTCCGGCAACCGCACAAGTGATCGAATTGATGTTTTCATAAGTAAAAATTAATACGAACATAGTTTATAGCTCACGAGATAAAGAGTCAACGAGATAAAGAGCAAAATTTCGCGGGATATTTCACGGAAAAAGTTTGGGGATAGTTAATAGTTAAAAGTTAATAGTTAATAATTATTTTGTAGGGGCGATTCTTTGTGGTCGCCCAATAATTTGAATTCTATTTTTTTGGACACCCATAAAGGGCTTTTAGATTCTGGACAAGCCAGAATGACAAAAGGAAAATCCCGCGAAAAAATCTTTTTTAATTTTTTCATCTGCTTTATT
>JALVIB010000092.1 GCA_027028725.1 Candidatus Altimarinota bacterium | reverse complement strand
TTTAATGGCAAAAAATATTGGGTTAATTTTTAATAAATAAAAAATGAAAATAGAAGTTTTTGAAAAATTACACGAAATCTTGGGAGACGGAGAGGTTCCCGGTTGTAAAACAGCAATCGCAAGTGGACATCCCGTTTGTCACAATATCTGTTGTGAAATGGGGAGCGTTTTATTACCAGGTGAAAGAGAATATCTTTTAACTAAACTTTCCGAAAAAGAATGGACTGATAAAGCTGTTTTTCTCACAAAAAATAGTGTTTTAGGCTGTCTGGGAATAAATAAAAAAGGAGAAAAATATTGCAAAATGGGCGATTTGAAAACTATTACCTGCAAAATTTATCCCTATATTTCAGTTATATCTTACTATGATAATTCCTTTAAGATAATTGATAAAAAAACCACTAACTGTCCAGCTTCTATTCTACCTCAACCAGATAAAATTACCGAAGCCAAAGAAATAATCATGAAGATAATTAAATTACCTCAAATTTATCGACCTTGACCAACTCCCAACCTTTCCCATGTTTCCAAAGGAATAACGCGGTTAAACGGATCTTCCGGAAACTGGACAACCTGAACATCTTTGATAAGGGCTTTGCGGTTGGCGATTAGATATTCGCGAAGATTCATCAAAACCTGTGCATACGAATCGATTTTTTCTGATAAATACTGACGCGATTCTTTTTGAATTCCGTTTTCGGTTTGTTTTTTCTCAAACTCAATTTTTTTCTCAAGATAAGTATCAATTCCTGTCGGATCTGATTTATTCATCGCGTTCAAGAAAAGTCTTTCGTATTCCGTAGATTTCGCGAGATTTTGCTGTTCTTTGCGTGCAAAATCAGCAATTTCGGCTGACAACTTTCGCTGTAAATTTTCCGCGCGTTGCAATAAATTTGTTGAGTCTAAAACAAGCGCATTAACTTTCTTTTCGCGCTCAATATCATTTTGCCCCGTCACTTGTTGTGCAAACGGAACATCAAAAAGTGACTCGGCGTCTTTGGTCCAGAGCGCGACTTCTCCCGGAGTGTTTTTTTGTCCTAATAAACGATTTTTTTCTACCCAATAATTCCACGCCATAATCTGAATTGAAGCCGGATGCGCCTCAGAAAATCCCGCGAAATCTTTGTTATTTTGTGCAGAATTATCTTTTTGATTTGCGGAAAAAACTTCATTTTCCTCATCTTGATAAACCACCGCCGAAATTTCGCCGCCGCCTTGCGGGGCACGGCGGGATTTTTCTGGCTCGGAAACTTCTTCCGTTTTTACAACTTTTTCCTCTTTTTTAGCTGGCGAAGTTTTCTTTTTACCGCCACCAAAAAGTTTAGAGAAAAATCCCGGCTCATCATCTTTGGCTTCTTCTTTTTTAACCGGTTTGTGTTTAGCAGGTGAAGTTTTTTTATCCGAATGCAAAACAGATTCGCCTTTTTTGACGATTTCTTTTTCGATTTTTTCAATTTTTTTCGCGGGATTTTGCGACTTTTTACTTGTTGAATGGTCATCACTTCCGCCCCAAATTGACCACAAAATCAGACCGACAATTCCAATAATTCCCACAATTTTCAAAATACTAATTCCCACCCGCTGAATCATCCACAAAGTATCCTCTCCGTCATCATCGATATCTAGAAGGTTTTCGTTAAGTTCCTTGTATTCGTCTTCAATCTCGTTCAGCCGTTCGTTATCCGCTTGCTGAATTTTCTCTTTTTCCGAAGCATCTTCGGTTGCAGAATTCTCTTCCGCCGAAGTTTCTTCTGCTTCTTCAAAGGGATTAAAAGCGCCAAATTCGTCAGTCATCAGGGAATTATACCAGAATTTTAGATATTTTACAAACTTATAGATACCAAATCCCGCGAAAAAATGCTATCCTATTTCTGAAACTAAAAAAATTGCAATGCTTGGTAAATTGAAGTCGCTGACGCTCATCGGATTAAACGCGGAGGAAGTGGAAATCGAGGTAGATTTGCACCGCGGATTGCCCAAATTTCACATTGTCGGATTGCCAGATACAGCGATTCAAGAATCTCGCGAGCGCGTTAAATCGGCGATCAAAAATTCGGGCTACTTTTTTCCGAACAAAATCATTTCGGTCAATTTAGCGCCCGCTGATTTACGAAAACACGGACCACGCTTTGATTTAGCAATTGCTTTGGGGATTTTGCACGCGACCGGACAAATCACTTTGCCCGCGAAATTTGATGAGCAAATTTTTGTCGGAGAACTGGGATTTTCCGGCGAA
>JALVIB010000091.1 GCA_027028725.1 Candidatus Altimarinota bacterium | reverse complement strand
TTTGTTGCGTCAGAGTTGATCCTCCTTGAACAACTCGTCCAGCTCGCAAATTGGCAATTGCCGCGCGCAAAATCCCGCGAAAATCTACTCCGAAATGGTGATAAAACCGCTTGTCTTCGGTCAAAATGGTGATTTCTTTAAGGTAATCGGAAATGTCTTCTAAATCCGTCCACTCGCGGTTTTGGTTATCAAAAGACCGGTAAATTTCTTCTCCTTTGCGGTCCAGAAAAATCACCGAATACGGCAAATTGTATTTGCTGAAAGCTTTTCCCGCGAAAAAATCGTCTTTAAATTTGTAAAACAAAAATCCCGCGAAAAAAATTCCGACTAAAATTAAAAATATCCCGCTCCACAACAACCATTTCAGCCATTTCTTTTTCATCAAAGAATTATACCACAAAAAAGCCCGTTTTTCAACGGAAACTAAAAAACCCTATAAGGCGATGAGAGTGGTTACTTCACCACCACTTCAACCTCTTGAATCTGTTCGTCGTTCACTTTTTTCACCTTAAAAATAAAAGTTTTTTTATCCACTTTTAAGGAAATTTCTTCGCCTTCTTCGGGAAATCTTTCTAATTGCTCCAATAGAAAGTAGGCAAGCGTTTTATTTTCTTCTTCCAGTGTCCAGGGGAATTTGTTGGAAAATCCCGCGAAATTTTCCTTAACAAAAGTCTCAATTTGTTCTAATTCCGTTTCTGCTAGGCAGTTAAACGAGTTTTTACCAGTTCTTTGTATTAACTTCACTTCTTCGTCTTCCTCATCTTCAAATTCCCCGAAAATTTCTTCTAAAATGTCTTCCAAAGTGATTAAACCAATCAATCCTCCATGTTCGTTGAAAACCAAAGCCAAATGAGTTTTCTCTTCCTGAAATTTCTTCAAAAGTGTGTCGATTTTCATCGTCAGCGGAATCTTCATCGGCGGAGTTAGTGATAAATTCGCGAGATTTTTTTCGCGGAAATCTTCCTTCATAAACTCGTCAACCAGCGACTGCACCCGCAAAATTCCGATAATGTTATCGGATTCTTCGTGATAAATCGGAATCCGCGAAAAACTTGCTTCCTTAATTTTCTCTAACGCCTCCATGGTCGGCATATTGTCCGGCAAAGAAAAAATCTTACTTCGCGGGGTCATAATTGTCTCAACTTTATGCTGATCAAACTCCAAAACTCGCTCAAAAAGCTCTTTTTCGTCTTTTTCAATTCTCCCTTCATTTTCCGATAGCTCCAAAGCAGCTTTTAATTCTTCCTCGCTCAAACCATGAGTTTTTTCTTTTTTTCCCGCGAATTTTTTCGACAGAAAAGAAATCGGAGTCACCACTGGCCACAAAATCCAGCTCAAAAACTGAATTATCGGCGCGACGAATAGCGAAAACTTCAAGGCATATTTATGCGCAAAAACTTTCGGGATAATTTCTCCAAAAATTAAGATCAAAAAGGTCATCACCCCCGTCACCAAACCGATAACCAGTGAAGCGTTTTCGCCTAAACCAAATTGCTGACCGAGTTTCAAAGCCACCACTGTGGCGATAGAAGATGCCGCCACATTGACCACATTGTTCCCGATGAGAATCGTCACCAAAAGCTTGTCCACATCCGATTTAACCAATTCTAAACGAGTGGCGCGCTTTTTTTCGCGGGAATTTTTGGCTTTATTTTTGAGGGCTTGAATTTTCTCTGGTCCGAGAGAAAACAAGGCGATTTCTGCTCCGGAAAAGAATCCAGAAAGCAATAAGAGCAAGATCAGTATGGGTATTTCTTCCAT
Organism: Candidatus Altimarinota bacterium; assembly: GCA_027028725.1. Lineage (GTDB taxonomy): Bacteria > Patescibacteriota > Gracilibacteria > UBA4473 > UBA4473 > JALVIB01. The sequence continues at coordinate 4,954 of JALVIB010000091.1, read as the reverse complement.
TTGTAAATGAATAATAGTGGATTTGTTGGAAAATTCAAAAAAATCCCGCGAAATTTTTTAAGAAAGACTTAAGTCCGGACTTAAAAAAACTTTTTATCCTATACCAAGTCCGGACTTGTCTTTCTCCGGCAAAACATCTTTACAAAAACCTGAAAATTTCGCGGGATTTTATTTTTTCTCTCCCCAGCCCATTTTGTTTCGCAGAGTACGGAAAAAGTGGTTTTTCTTTAACCGAATAAATCGCGCGCGACGAGTTGCTCGTTGGATTGTCACTTCATCACTTGATTTCAACGAAAAATGGATTTGCCCGTCAACCGTCATCGAAATTGAATCAACTCGCGAATCAAAACTGATGTTTATCGCTTTATCGGCAGGGATAACAATCGGACGATGCGAAAGACGATGCGGGGCAACCGGTGTGATGATAACCGCATCCAAAGCATGCGAAACAATCGGTCCTCCCGCTGACAGAGAATAAGCAGTTGAACCGGTTGGTGTCGCGAAAATCAGTCCATCTGCTCGGTAAACAGAAAGTTTACGGCGTTCTACATTTACGCGAAAATTTGTCAGACGCGCCAATCCGCCGTGTCCAAAAGCAAAATCATTCAAAGCGTAAGCCCGAAAAACTTTTTCTTTTTCGTCATGAGAATTTTTTCGCCAAACAAACGATTTCAGCAACATTCGTTCATCGATGAAAAATTTTCCCGCGAAAATTTCCTCTAATGATTCCCAAGCATTTTCCGGCGTCAATTCCGACAAAAATCCGAGTGTTCCGAAATTAATTCCCAACAAAAGTCCATCTTTTTTTTGCAAAGTTCGAATCATTTTCAAGAGTGTTCCGTCTCCACCAATTCCAATTTTCAAATCGTATTTTTTCTCATCGTCCACTAGTTTTAGAGAATTTCCCAACAAAGAAACCGTCCGCACATCACCAACAATGTTTTTGACGCCTTTCCTTCCTAAAAATTTAACCAACTTTGCTAAAAATTCCTTCTCTTGCTTTTCTTTCTGCGGTTTATAATGAGTATAAATCGCAACTGATTTAAAATTGGTTTTTTTGCGAGCATTCATCGTTGACTTTTTAATGAATTTTATCGTTTCTGTCTAGAAAAAATGTAAAATTTCGCGGGATTTTTTGGAGATTAGGAAATAACCAGTTATTATTAAGAAAATGAAAATAAAAAAAGGATTTACGCTGGTTGAGTTGATGGTGACTATCACCATTGCTGGAATTTTGGGACTTATCGCCGTTCCTAGCATGGTTAAGTGGAATAAAAAAGATAAATTCATCAACCAAACCCGCGAAATTATTGACACGATTAATGATGCCCGCGCCGCCGCCTTGTCTGATAAAAAGTGTCCTACTTCTAATGAGTCATCAGTTGCTTGGGGAATTCGATTGACAGAGGAATCCAAAGAAATAAACCTGATGTGCTATCATGGTTCAAGTAAGGAAACAGTTAAAATTTTACAGCTCGATAACAATGTTAAAATAGATAACAATGGGTATTATTATATAAAATCAAACGACCCTACCTATAATGGAACACTTTTTGATCTGATTTCTAAAACTATAGATATAACATTTTCTGCAGAAAAAGAACGAGCGAAAATTTGGATTTCTAATTTAAATCCTATACCTAGTGTCTATGATATAAATAAAATCCAACTAACTTTTGAATTTTCCGAAGATGTAAACGAAAAACGAACAATTTGTTTCGACCGAATTGCGGGATTTCCAACTATTTCTAAAGACTCTAACTGCGCTGAATAATGAATAAATTTAGACTAAAATTTCGCGGGGAAACATTGACCGAGGTCCTTGTCGCTGTTGGAATAATTGGAGTTGTTTTAATAACTTCGCTTCTCCTTGTTAACCGTGGAGTTGGTACAAATATATCAGTGAAAAACAAAATTATCGCCATAAATATCGCCCGCGAAGGAATTGAAGGCGTTCGTAATATTCGTGATACAAATTGGTTGAAGTATTCCGGTAATAGAAGAAATACTTGGAATTGGTGTATTGGACACACTGATAATAGATATTCTTATTACGCTATACACATGGATTATTCAGTAGGAACAACATGTGGGGGAAGCGGATATAAGTTTAACGTAATGGACCCCGAGGACATTGCTGGTAGTGGACATGAAAGTGATGTTCAAAAACTTAATTTAGCTAATAATAGCGGATATGCTGAAGGATTTCGACTATATTTAACACCTGACAAAAAATATACACATAATAATGATCCAAATAATATAAAAACTATATTTTATAGACAGCTAATTTTACATTTTGAAAAACCACCAGAATGTGATGGAATTTCTCAAAATGGGAATAATGATAATTACCAATGTTCTCAAAACTCCCGCCTTCATGTAATTTCGCGAGTTCAGTGGCGAGAACCTCTTTTGGCTGGGAACGAAGCTGCTTCGCAAAGTGATTTAATTGGAACAATTGAAATGGAAACTTATTTATATGATTACCTTGGACGAGATGAATATTAAAAATAAAAAATTCGCGGGATTTACTTTAATTGAATTAATGGTCGCCAGCACTATTGCGGCGATTGTACTTGTTGTCTCTTTCGCTTTAATTGGAAATATTTACTTCGCACGCAAACAAATTCGGGTGGCTCAAAACTTTTACAGTGAAGCTCGCTTTTTGTTGGAAAAAATTGTCACAATTTCCCGCGAAAATACGATTGATTACGACCGCTATTTTGAAGAAGTTGGTCCGAATCCATCAAATTGTTCTTCTTTTAATTCTAATCAAATTGCTTTCGCAAAAAACAAAGATAATTCTATCAATAACAATAATGATTTAACAAACAGAAAAAAATTAACCTATCCAAATATTTTTTACTGGAAAATTTCAGATGATCTTTATCGTAATTTAGGAGGAATGAAACCTGATGGAAGCGTAGACCCATGTGCACAAGCTTTTCATAGCGATAATTCCAATCCGCTTACTGTATTATACTTAATAAATAAAGAACGAAATATCCGAACCGCTATCAAGCTTGTAGGCAATAGAATCCAAACATCTGTCGAACTAGGAGTAGATACAAACCATGATGGAGAAGCTGATTTATGGAGTTCAAATACTCGGTGGGACAATAACAACATCTGTATTGTGGATGGAACAGTTCTCAAAAAACAAACGCTTATCCAAGACGAAGAACTTTGCAACCAAGCCCACGATTTCACTAATATTTCCGCGAAAAATTTACAAGTTTCTAGTTTTAACTTCACTCCTTATCCTGATCGTGATCCCTACTTAAATTTCCGAAACGATGATGTTCAAGTTCACCCCAATATTTTCCTATATATGAAAGTAGATTTAGCCAATTTTGAAGATTTTGGATTTGAAAATCAACCAACAATTACCATGCAAACAAGTGTTTCCTCGCGAGTTTACGGAAACAATCGTAAATAAAAATCCCCACCGCCTTGCGGGGCGCAGCGCGAAAATTTTTACCAACTTTATTTCTGTTGTAAAAAATTCCTCCCAAATTCTGAAACATTTCCCGCACCGCAAAAAATCACTACATCACCTTTACTAAACTCTTGCAAAAACTCTCGCATATCCGAAAAATTCGCGACTTTTTGCCATTCTGAATTTTCGCGGAAAAAATTTTTAATCGTAAACTTTTTATCTTCCGCGGAATCACGCGCGGCGTAAATTGGCATAATTCCCAGAGAATCTATTTTTGCAAACACCTTGCAAAAACCATTAAATAGCTCTTTTGTTCGCGAATGTTGGTGTGGCTCAAAAACCATTCCCACTTTTTTCCCGCGAAATTTTTCCTTAAATCCTTGATATAAAGCTTGAATTTCTTGCGGATGATGAGCGTAGTCATCGTAAAACAAAATTCCATCTTTTTCCCTCAGAAACTCCTGTCGTCGTCCGATGTTTTCGAATTTTTGCAACCCCTTGGTAAAACTTTCTAAATCTAGTTGTAAAACCTCCGCCAACTTCAACGCTAGCGCCGCATTCCGCTGATTAAATTCACCAATTAATTTTAAATCTAATTTCGGGGAATTTTTGACCGCCACTTTTTGTCCGGTAAAGTTTTGCAAAACCCTTGCAATATTTTTATCGTCTGCGTGATAAATAACAATTTTCGCTTTGGAAACAAATTTTTCAAAAGCTTGAAAATAACTTTCTTCTGTCGGAAAAGCGTCAATATGATCGTGATCAATTCCTGTTAAAACCACAATTTCCGGCGACAAAAAACGAAAATTTTCGCGGTATTCACACGCTTCCACGACAAAAAATTCACTATCACCTGAATAAAAATTAGTTTTTCCAAAAATATCTAAAACCGTCCCCACCACAACCGTTGGTTTAACTTCTGTTGCTAAAAATCCAGCCGAAATTAAGCCAGTTGTTGTTGTTTTCCCATGCGTCCCAGCGACCGCGATCGTCTTAAAATCCCGCGAAATTTCTCCTAAATACTCAAAATAAGATTTTTGCGGAATATTTAATTCTCGCGCCCGCACTCGTTCCGGATTTTTCGCGGGAATTGCCTCTGTATAAACCAGTAAATCTATATTTTCATCAATATTTTCCGCAGTTTGTTGAAAATTAATCGGAACACCTTTTTTCGCGAGATATTTCGTCATCACCGATTCCGCGATATCTGATCCAGAAATATCATCGCCACGATTTAAGCAAAACTGCGCCAAAGCAGAAATCCCAATTCCCCCAATTCCTGAAAAATAAATATTCATAATTTTATTATAGATAATTTTTAAAAAATCCCGCGAATTTTTTTAAGGAAACTCTGATAAATAACGCAAAACAGAAAATTTCAAGATTTTTGAGATAATTTTTTTGAGAAATTGATTTTCGTAGCGGGCTACGGAAATCACTATTTCGAGGGAAAATTAGCCAAAAAGATGAATTTTGTTTTTGCGCCTGACTAATTCCTTTATCGTGTAGAAT
>JALVIB010000090.1 GCA_027028725.1 Candidatus Altimarinota bacterium | reverse complement strand
TTATTTATCAGAGTTTCCTTAAAAAAAATCAGATAAATCAAAAAAACTAAAAATCTTTTTGTTTAATTCTTGATGATATTTGTTTTCAATTTTTCCAATTTTTTCCTGAAGTCGAGATTTATCTACCACTCGAAGTTGAGATAATTCTATTCTAGACTTTTTGGGTAAATTATTTTCCATAGAAGCCTCAACAATTATTCCTGTTGGGGTGTTTCTAATTGAAGTTGTTAGCGGAGCAATACAAACTGTTTGCAATTTCGATTCATTGGCAATATTGTTTTGCAAGATAACGCACGGACGAATTCCCGACTGTTCTGAACCCTTGGTTGGATTTAAATTCAACCAAAATAAATCATATTTTTTCATAAGTTTACTGAATTATTTGCAACATCCAGCCACTCGTTCATCTCGTCAGATTCCGCGAAATCATTATATTGCCGCAAAAGGTCTTCTTTTTTAGATTCTTGCCTGTTTTTTGTAATCAAGGAATTTAAAAATTTTGATTTATTTGGAAATTGCTTTAGAAATTGAAAATTCTCTGGTGTAACCGCAAACGAAGTCGTTATTGATGGCATGTTATTATAAAATTATTAACAAAATTATTATATATTTATTCAAAAACACAGTCAAGTTCAAAATTTCGCGGGATTTACAATTCTGCTAACTCTTTATCTAAATCAGCCATTTCTGCTTCTTCTTTTTCGCGAGATTTTTCTTCAGCATCCTTTCGTGCAAAATCAAAGATTTCCTCAAAAGCTTTTTCTAATTGAGTTTCAGCATCTTTAGCAGAGTTCTTAAACTCATTTAGAGCATCTACGAAAACTTGATCATCTTGATTTGTCATTTTTATAAATCAATTCTTTCATAACTATTAATATTATTTCCTGCCTTTTCATTAATAAAATCTACAAGAGTATAATTATCTGGTTTTGATAAAAATTCCTGTCCATCATCAGTATTTTTTATCCATTTCTCTAAATTCCCAGCATCCCACCATCCGATAGCCCCATCTCCCCATGGTGTTTTTAATTTATTACTTAAATCATAACCGTTTACCATTCCGTCTCTAAAATCTTTCACTGTATAATCCTTAATTTTATGCCAATCTTTAGGATATAAACCAATGTCATTATAAACTATTCTACTCCATTCTTTACGATATCGTGTCGCCGCTTCTTCTTTTTTTATTTTCATGTCTTCTTGTATTCTTTTTGCTTCTTTTGTATCATGTTTTTTCTGTTCTTCTGCAATTTTTTTAATTAATGTATCACTATATGGTTTCATCACTTCTGGAGTAATAACATGGCTTGATAAAAATTTATAGTTTTTCCCATCTAAATCAAGATTGAAAACAACTCCGTCAGGAATATTCTTCGGTAAAAATCCATAATTTCCTAAATCAAACACCTTATACTCCGAACCATTAATCTTTTCTGTCTTAGGCTCCCCAAACCTCTTTGTAAATTCCTTAATTTTAGCGTCAAAAGCATTCTTTTCTGCCATTTTTTTAGCATTTTCACGAGCCTTTCTAGCTTCTTCTGCTTTTGCCATTGCTTCCGCTTCTGCTTTTTTCTCTGCTTTAAACTCAGCAAATGCTTCATCTGGTTTCTTACCGGCTTTCACTTTAGCTAAAATTGAGTCCATAGCTGCTTTTGTCTTAGGTCCAAACCATCCGTCATCTGTAATTCCGGCTTTTTCTTGAAATTTTTTAGTTAATTCGCTTTTTCCTTTTTTATCATAACTTTCTTCCCCTTCAATTCCTAATTTTGAAAAGTTGCCATTCTCAACAGCTTTATGAGTATTTATGGCATATTTACGATAGTGCTTAAGAAGCTTAACAATTTCGCTTGTAATATCTATTTTATCACTTAATTCTGTTATATCTACTTTATTTTTATTATTCTGTCCCTGTTCCTGTAGCATTCTTGTTGCTTCTCTAGCTTGATCCTTTCTAACTGCTTCTGTAACTTCTTTCATCATTTGCTCTCCCGCCATTTGCTCATTCTTATGTTCTTTCAAATAACTTTTTAAAGAGGCAATCTTTCCTTGAGCATAAACACTATTATTATCAAGTTCTTTGAAGTACTGCTTCACTGTTAAAGCAATCCAATCCGTTACTGTTCCGACATTAGAATTTTCCATATCCATTTGAACTCCTGATCTTGCATAAAGAGCTATTATCTTATCTGTTAAAAATTTAGCTCGTTGGTCTGCTTTTGTTTTTGCTTCTAATATATATTTATCTAAAGCCTCATTAAATTGTTCTGGTGTTTTAACTGCATCTAGTAGTTTATTATTTTGTTCATTTTGTTTATTTTGAACCTCTGTATATTCTGCACCTGAATCTTCATAATCTTTAAATTCAGGAACAGGATCTCCTCGATAAACAAATCCCGCGAAATTTTCATTTTCCGTTACTGTTCTCATTAAATTTTTCATGATTTTTTTTATTAAATCAGGACATTATACCAGAAAAAACACAAAAAATCAAACAAATTATTTATCGCTTTCTTTCTCTTCAGACCTCTGAACCTCTTATTTCTTCAGTAAAAACAAATCCCGCGAATTTTTCTCTAAAATTTCCGCCATTTCTAACTCTCCCATCCCCTTAACTTCGGCGATTTTGGCAATAATCTCCGGCAAGGAAGTTGATTCATTCCGTGAATTTTTCTTACGCCACTGGTGCGGTGATAAAAATGGTGCATCCGTCTCTACAATCAAAAATTTCGCGGGAATTTCTGCCACAATTTCCCGCAATTCCGTCGATTTATTGTAAGTGATAATTCCCCCAATTCCGAGATAAAATCCATACTTTTCAGTAAACAATTTTGCCATTTCCATCGTCCCCGAAAAACAGTGAATTACCCCTCTTAACTTAGAACTCCCCCTTGACAAAGGGGGCTCAGTCTTCGCTAAAGCTACGACCGACAAGTGGGGGGATTTGTTTTCAAAATCAGAAAATCCCGCGAATTTTTCTCTTTCATTTCCCCCTGACAAGGGGGTTAGGGGGGTTGTCGCGAAAAAATCCATCAACTCCTCATTTGCCTCGCGCGTATGAATCACTAGCGGTAAATCGTATTTTTGTGCCAATCGAAATTGCATAGTCAATGCTTCTTTTTGAATATCGTAAAAATCCTCTTTTTTATCGTGATAAAAATCAAACCCACACTCCCCTATCCCGACTATTTTCCGACCTCCGCCAAAAATTTCGCGGGATTTTGTGCTTCGGTCGGCAGGCGTGGATCTATCTTGTTCGATTAAATTCGCAAAAAATGTTTCCAATTCCGCAATATTTTTGGCAACCGGCTGATAGTCTTCAAATCCTTTACTGCGATATTCCACTTCTTTGCCGATATTTTTGACATCATTTGGGTGTACGCCAATTGTCGCGAAAAAATCCTCATTCTCATTAGCCAATTTCACCGCAGCCAAAGAAGAAACTTCATCACAACCGATTTGAATTTTGGCGACAACTCCCGCCTCTCGCGACCGCTGAAACATTTCTTCGCGATCATCATCAAAACTGGAAAAATAGTCGTGCGTATGCGTATCAATTATTTTCATCGGGGGGATTATAAAAATTTTATAAAATCATTCCAATCAATCCCCATTTAAGAAATTAGTTAAGGAAACTCTGATAAATAACGCAAAACAGAAAATTTTAAGATTTTTGAGATAATTTTTTCGAGAAATTGATTTTCGTAGCGGGCTACGGAAATCGTTATTTCGAGGGGGAATTAGCCAAAAAGATGAATTTTGTTTTTGCGCCTGTTCAATTTCTCCATCACATAGAATTTTTATTTATCAGAGTTTCCTTAATTCTCACAACGACAGGAGCGTCCAAACGGAGCACCAGAAAAATCCCTTTATTTTCAAAAATTTTCGCGGGATTTTTCCTTGCGGAGTTTAGCGACTAAGTTGCCTGAGAATTGCTAATTTCTTAACGGGGTGAGTTTTTTGCTTACTTTTTTTCTCATAAAAAAAGTAAGAAGAAGTTGTTTTTTAATACCACCCTTATCAGGGAGACTTATCCAAAAAAATTTCGCGGGATTTTTATTTTATTTTCTTCAAAAACTGCGCATAAACATCCGGTTTCAGTCCGATAAAAACAATTTTTACTTTCTTCCCGACAATTTTAAACAAAACTCGATACTGCCCAATTCGCAATCTTCTATATCCCTTCAAAGACTTTCGCAAAGGTTTTCCATAAATTTCCGGTTTGGTAGTTAATTTCCGCGAAATTTCTTTTTGAATTCTGTCTAAAACATCTGCGGACTGACTTTTGAGCCATTTTTTATCAATTGTATCGGCGTAAAATAAAGTGTATTTCATGAGCGAATTTCTTGCCAAAAACTCTCGTCATCCTGAAAACTTGTAATTTTATTATCCAAAGAATCTGCTAATTCCCCTAAATAATCGTCTTCCGCGTTTTCTAAACCATACTGAGCAAAATGCATTATCGTTTTTGCTAAAGATGTTTCGTGCTGCGCCCCAATCGCTTCAAAAATCTGTTTTTGCTTTGTCGTAAGCGAAACCGGAATTCTGTATTTAGTCGTTGCCATGTTTGATATAGACAAAAAATGCATCAGAAGTGTATCACCTGTTAAAACTTGTGTCAAAAAAAATTTCGCGAAATTTACAGTCCCCCTTCCAAGGGGGAAGCAGGGGGTTAATTATTTTAGATTCTGGACAAGCCAGAATGACAAAAATTAGAAAATTTCGCGGGATTTTTAATCCGTCATTGCGAGGAGACACGACGAAGCAATCTACTTCCTTTTTTAAAATCCCCCTAAACCTGCCTACCGGCAGACAGGTCCCCCCTTTCTTAAAGGGGATTTATCCAAAAAACTTCGCTGAATCTTTGGAGATAGCTTAAAAATCAAAAAAATAAAGGGCGATTGATAATCGCCCCTACTACAAAATTTTTAACTTTTAACTATTAACTATTAATTGATAAATTTTCCCGCGAAATTTTGCCCAACTTCTGTGTTCAAACTATGAACAAATAATTAAAACACCACCTCGTTAAAGTCAACTAAAAAAGACAAAAAAGACTTGTAATAACAATTTTTGTGTTCTATAATTTTTTTTGCAGAACTTGTGCACAACTTTTGCACAAAATATCAAAAATTGTTCAACAAAATGTCCCAGAAAAAATTATTCCATGATCCAGTTTTGAGCCAAGAAGTGCTGTCTGAACTGGTTTCTGCGGAAACACGAACTATTTTTGATGGCACTCTGGGACTTGGCGGGCACGCCGAGTTAATTTTGAACAATTTTCCAAACATTGCACTCTACATTGCGACTGATTTAGATTCGCAACATTTAGAGTTTGCTAAAAAACGATTGCAGAAATTCAAGAACAAAACACGATTTTTTCGCGGGAATTTTTCTAATCTTGTTTCAATTTTAGCAGAAAACAAACCGGAGCATCCGCTTGTTATATTGCTTGATTTAGGACTTTGTTCTAATCAGGTCGATGATGCCGAGAAAGGATTTGCCTTTTCGGTGGATGGTCCGTTAAAGATGTCTTTCGCGGGAAACAATGGAGCAGAAAAATTGATAAACTCAGCTTCTGCTCATGAATTAAGTAAAATTTTGAAGGAATACGGTGAAGAACCACTCGCGGTAAAAATTGCCAATCAAATCGTAAAATCCCGCTGCGCCCCGCAAGGCGGTGGCGAAATTTCTCCGATAAAAACAACTCAAGAGTTGCGAGAAATTGTTGAAAAATCGGTTCATCCGCAAAACCGTAAAAAGACTTTGGTTCGCGTTTTTCAGGCGATTCGAATTGCCGTTAATGATGAATTAAATGTTTTGAAAAAAACCATTGATGATGCTTTTGGAATTATGCAAAATGGTGATCGGTTGGGAATTATTGCTTACCATTCACTTGAAGACCGCATCGTAAAAAACAAATTCAAACAGGCCTCTCAGCCAAAAACTGCCGAAACCGAGTTTTCTTTGCACGATATCGTGGAGGATGCTCATTTTCGACTTTTAACCAAAAAACCAATTAAACCAAGTGCGGAAGAAATTTCGCGGAATCCGCGCAGCCGCAGCGCTACTTTACGAATTATTGAAAAAATCAAATAAATGACCACTACTCCTGTTGAAACCAATGCTAAAAACCTCTCCTTGCGGGTGGTCAATGAGCGCACTTTCAACTTTATTTTGAAGATTGGGATTATTTCCATAATTATTTTGGGAGGAGTTTATATCAAATTATCCAGCTCTTTGGCGACTCGTGGTTTTGAATTAGAAGAGCTAAAGAATAAGCGTTTAGCAATTACGCAAGAGCTAGAAAAAGTTGAAATATCCACCACAATTCCGACCAGTTTGTATGCTTTAAAAAGTTCCGAAATCGTTCAAGAAATGCCGTCAGTCAAGAATCAGAAATTTCTGGAAGTTATGGAAGGACAAGTCGCGATGAAGTAAAACATATTTATCCTTATTCCAAGTGGAGTGCAGGTGATTAAAACAAAATCCCGCGAAATTTACAGTCCCTCTTCCAAGGGAGAAGCAGGGGGTTAATTTAAAAATTATTTTGTTTTTGAAGAAAAAAACTTAAAGCTTTTTATCTCTTCGACTTTTTAGCTTTTGAGCTATTCTAAATTATTAACTTTTAATCACCAAAAATTTCGCGGGATTTTCAGTCCCCCTTCTAAGGGGGAAGCAGGGGGTTAATTTAAAAATTATTTTGTTTTTGAAGAAAAAAACTTAAAGCTTTTTATCTCTTCGACTTTTTAGCTTTTGAGCTGTTCTAAATTATTAACT
>JALVIB010000089.1 GCA_027028725.1 Candidatus Altimarinota bacterium | reverse complement strand
AATTGCCGCACGACAAATAGAAACAATTTTTCGACAATCTGGTTTGGCGGACAAAATCCAAATCAATCAAAAGCAAAAAGTTTTCTTATCCGATCTTTCAGTCGATGAAATAGAGAAAATTCTGAATAAAAAATTTGAACAAATCTTGCCAACACTTGATTCTCATGAACATTTGCGTGAATTTATTTTGAAAAAACCGGAATTTCAAAGTTGGGAAAAAATCTATAATCTCGCGAAAATTCGTCATGGTGCAAAACCGTTTCATCATCTTGATTTGCAAGAAGACGAATGGATTTCGGGGACGATTATTTCTATTCGCGGACCGTTCATTACGATTGAAACAGATACGGAAAAAGTAGCAATTTGTGCTAAAAAATTGTGTGGATTAGAACTTGATTTCGCGTCAAAAGAAATCGGTTTACACACAAATGCCGTGATGCAAGGAAGTCTGTTCTAAAATTTCGCGGGATTTTCACGAATATGTCCCATGATCAATTCTGTTCAAAATCGCAAGAACTTCTTCAACTTTGTCTTGATTATTTTTTATAAATTCTGTTGGAGATGTTCCGTTCAAGGCAATAATCGGTGTATCTAGCCATTTAGTAAAATTTTCTTCACCTAAAACTTCAACACCTTTCTCGTAAACTTCCGGAAATTGTTTTTTGAATTTTTCTTCCATTTTCCATTTAATACTAGAAAATCCCGCGAAATTTGGCAAATACAATCTTTTGTGATACATTTCCCGCGAATTAAAACACAAAACCATGCGCGCAATTCTAATCGATGATAAAGGTAATCAACAAGAAGTTGATGTGACTCGTAAACAATTGTCGAAAGATTTTGAAATGAATATGCGTGACTTGCGTCCGATTTTTTCTCTGCGTCAGATGCCGACCATTTCACGGCGTGGAAAAGGAATCGTGATAAACTTCCGAGCAATTAAGATTTTGGTCACAGCAAAACAAGTTTTTGTTTTTAATTTAACAAGTAAGAAAATAGTGAGCGTTTTTATTCCTGATTTGATTGAAAAAATAAAATCCCGCGAAAAAAATATTCATTTAGAGCATGTTGTCTTGGAAACGGCGATGTCCTTTATTTTGGCTAAAACTAAGTCTAACTTCACTAAAGTTTCTCAGATAATTGAGCGAATTTTGACGGAGTTTTCGGACGAAGGGAAGGTTAGTAATGAAATTTTTGAAGAACTCTTGGCGGTTAAGAAAAAACTTTCTAAGTTATCTAAAAATGTTCATGAGATAATTGAGATTTTAGATGGAATTTTGGAAGACGAAGAAGAAATGAAGGAGCTTTATTTCGCGAAAAAAGTGCAAGATGTGGACGAAATTGAGTCTATTTTGGAAAATAATTTGGAGCAGTTAGAAGATATTGAAAACCGTATTGATGAGCTTGATGAGAATATTGACGACACGCAGGAAATTCTGACTTTGAAGTTATCAAGTCGCCGAAACCGCATTATTCAGTTTGATTTGATTTTGACTTCTGCCACAGGGATTTTGGCTGTTTTGGCAGTTATTACGGGATATTTTGGAATGAATATCCGTAGTAATATCGAACAAAGTCATTTTGCTTTTTGGGTAGTAACCGCCGTCATGATTTTGATCTCCATTGTTTCGGGGATTTGGCTCTGGCGTTGGATGAAAAAATCGAAGATTTTGTAAAATTTCGCGGGAAATTTTTAAAGCGAAGAACCAAGTCTGGACTTTTTATTTGATAAGTATCCGTCGAAGTCCGGACTTAAAGTTTTTCTTCTAAAATCAAAAACCTCTCCACAAAATCCCGCGAAAAAAGTCCGTAAAATAAGCCACTCAAAATAATTAGAACAAAAAAGTTATTCAAAATGTCAGAAAATTCTAAAATAGGAATTCCCGCGAAAAAATGGGCGATTTGTAAAAGAATTTCTATTAAAATATAAGCGGGAATGGCAATTATTTTCGCGAGAAAAGGCGGTAAAGCTCCTGCCAAAGTGCTGATAAAAGAAAAAAACATAATAAAGGGCATTAGTGGTTCACTAAATAAATTCGCGGGAATTCCCCCGAGCGGGAAATAGCCGAATGATTTGTTTAGAATTGGCAGAATGGCGATTTGAGCGGAGAGGGAAACGCCTAAAATTATTAAAATCCCCCTCGCCCCCTTTATCAAGGGGGAATCATCTTTGTTTTTTAAAATCCCGCGAATTTTTTTCTCAAAGATTGGGAAAAAGATCAAAATCCCCAAAGTTGCCCCAAAACTTAACGCAAAGCCAATGTCGTTTTGCACCACCTGTGGCTGAAATAATCCGATAATAACGGCAGACAATAAAACTAAGTTTCGTGCGTCGCTCATTTTTCCCCAAGCAATCGCCAATCCAGCAATTCCTCCCATCAGCGCCGCGCGCAAAATTGGCGCATCCGCCCCAGTCATTAAAACAAAAAAGAGCAAAGCCAGTAAAGATCCCGCGAAAGAAATTCGGCGCCCAAATTTCCGCAATAAAAATCCCAATGCCATGATAACAATTGCGACATTTGTCCCCGAAACCACGAGTAAATGCATCAAACCGGAATTTTGAAAATCAGTTTTTGTCCACTTCGGAAGTTCGTTTTTGACACCGAGCAAAACTCCCATTGCGATTTTGGCATGTGGATTTGGCAAACTTTTTTCCAGATTTTTTTCTAGCCAATTTCGCGCGATTTTGGCTTTTTGCAGAAACCAGTTCCCCTGATTTTGCGCCAAAACTGAAAATTTCGCGGGATTTTTGATAATTGTCTGCACGCCAAATCTTTTCAAATATTTCCGATAATCAAAATCCGCGGTAAAACTCGTTGGGAAAATCAGTTTTCCTTGAACACTTATTTTGTTCCCGTAGTCTAGATTTTGGACATTTTTTCGTAGGAATTCTGAGTATTCGGGATGATCTGTCCTAGAAATCCCCCCCGCCCCCTTTATCAAGGGGGAGTTTTTAAAGGAATTTTTAATAATTAGAAGAAATTTTCCGGAAATTTTCGCGGGATTTTGAGAAATCCCCCTAACCCCCTTTATCAAGGGGGAATTATTAGGAACATTTAATGATTCTGCCTCTACATAAAATCGCGTATTTTTCTCGCGAACATCGGGGAAACTGATGATTTTTCCTGTAATTTGGACTTCTTGTCCGACATAATTTGGCAAGGAATCTTTTTGAAAATCCGTAAAATTTCGCCACTGTACGTAACTATTGGCTAGCAAAAATCCCGCGAAAATTCCCAACCAAAAAATTTTCCGTGAAATAGAAACAAAGAGCAATAAAACACCGCCCAAAAGCACATAATTTGGCAAAAAAGACCATTGTCCCAGCCAGATTCCGAAAATTATCGCGACAAAAAACAAGCGTAATTTTTCGGATTTAGAAAATTCGCGGGATTTTAAATTACTCCAAAATTGCTGTAATTTTCGCATAATTTTTAGAAATAATTGAGAGGATTCACTTTTCGTCCATTAACTCTTAGTTCAAAGTGTAAATGAATTCCTGTCACTCCAAAAACTCGCCCACTATTTCCCATCAGAGCAATCAATTGTCCTCGTTTCACCGTGTCTCCGACCTCAACTTTTCGGATATTATTATGTCCATAAAGAGTCTGAATGCCGTTTCCGTGATCAATAACAACATAATTTCCGTATCCGTAATTCCAACCGTCTGATGATTTAATAACCTTCCCCGCCGCCGCCGCGTAAATTGGAGTATTTAGTTTATTCGCAATATCCAAAGCGTAATGTCCCTTATGATAACCTTGTGTCAAAACTCCTTTGGTTGGTCGCTGAATTTTTACTCCCATAGAAGCGATTGTTTTACCTGTTTGAGTTTGGGAAATTTCCGGAATATTCTTGTAAATTGAATTTTTCGCGGGATTTTTCTTATTCGTAGCCAGTGCTAATTCGCGAATTATATAAACTTTCTTGGCTTCAGGAATAAATATTTCTTGATTAGCTTTCAATTTTCCGCTATTTTTCAAAGAATTATAAGCATAAATTTTTTTGATATCAACATCGTGAATCTTGGCAATTTCGCTCAAAGTATCGCCACTTTCAACGGTATAATAAATTCCGTTAGTTGGTGGGATTTTTAGTTCCTGACCAACTTGTAAAGTTGACTTAGAAGTAATATTGTTCGCCCAATTAATGGTTGAAACATTTAGCCCGAATTTGTGCGCAATTTTGGAAACATTGTCTCCCGATTTTACTTTATAAATCAAAGTTTTCGTCCGTTTTTGCGGTTTTACTTTAACAACTTTATTCCCATCTTCATCTATCACAATAATTTCGCGGGATCCTGCCGTGGACACTCCGTAATTGTTGTCCAAAAAACCTTCTTCAGTAATCGGCAAAAAATCGCTGTCCTCGTAGCCGAAAGTTTCTCCGAAATACTGGTAATCATCGCTGACAAACTGGTTGGGACGAAAACTTAAAACAAAAATTATCAACAAACTAAGACTTACTAGCTGAAAACTCAATGGCGAATGCAGAAAATTCTTAAACAGATTTCCAGCCTTTTCTAGTTTTTTCTTCATAACTTCCAAATTTTAGGAAATGCTGGTTCTTAGTCAAGGTTGCAGGATGATAGTAAAGACAAATTACAATTTGTCTCTACAAGAAATCCCGCGAATTTTTCTTCTCCAAATATTTTTTGGCGAAAGGCAGAGCGGCAATTGTCGCTGTAGAAGTTTGGAATTTCACTTGCGGGCCTTTTAAAGCTAAATCTTTCGGTTGCATCGTTGAAAGCAGATAATTTTCCGCTGTTTCAAAATCTTTAACCAAAAAAGTTTCGGTTTGTTCTGCGTCATCAAGTTCTTTTTCGGCTATTGGCTGACACCCTTCCGCGATAAAAAAATGATAGCGCATCGGCGAACCTGTTGGATTAGCCAGGACACTCCCAATTTTGGTGATTTTTTTCGCGACAACTCCAGTTTCCTCGCGAAGTTCACGCGCGGCAGCATGTTTGAGACTTTCTTTGGGGTTTTCCAAAAGTCCTGCCGGAAACTCAATTATAAAACTTTGTGCACCGTGTTTGTAAGCTTTTTGGAGCAAAACTTCACCGGTTTCAAAAAAAGGCACCACAATCACCGCGTCGTAATTAAGGCGAACAAACCAGTCCAGTTCTGCACCATTATGAGTAAGCACTTTCTGCTTTTCTATTTTACAATATGGCTCATCGACGATTAATTTTTTCGAAAGGATTTTGAATTTTTTCATTACTCAAAGTTTAGGATTATTTGAGTAAAACACAAAAAATCCCGCGAAATTTTGACAGAAGAGAAGGAGAAATTTAGAGGTCTGAAGAAAATGTAGGAATATAGGGGCGATTAATAATCGCCATTTTTGTAGGCGCGGTCGCGTGATCGCACTTTAGTTTTATGAAAAACAAGTCCGGACTTGTTTTTTTAAATAGGAAAATTTCGCGGGATTTTTAGGCTCTAAAACTCCTGTTCCAACTTTTCAGCAAGCAACTCACGCAAATCCGGTGGCAATTTTTCACCAACTTTCCGTAAAAAGAATTTAGCAATAGTTGTTCGCGGGATTTTTTTAATTTCTTGGTTTAAAACAGAAATTTGGTCAATTTTTAGTTCCTCATTCATAATTTTCCCCACAAAAGACTGAATATACTGGTCTCGCAAAATATTTCCTAAATCAAAAGTTTTAGCATCATTTTGTGCAAAAATTCGCGAAACAAGCACATAACGATCGAAACTTAAAACTCCTGTTTGCGACAGTTTTAAATCAAAGTGATTAGTTTTAAAAATTATTTCAAAAAGTTTCTCTACTGCTTTTACTTCGCGCAAAATAGCTACATTTTTAGTTTTTTTGGCAACCCGTGGATAAATATCGGAAATTTTCAACATTTCAACATTCTCACGCGGTAAAAGAGTTTTTAAATCCCGCGAAGTTTTCAAAATTTGAGCAATTGATTTAAAACTTTTCTCCGCTGATTTCAAGTCTGCATCGGCTTTTTCAAAATCCCGCGAAATTTCGTTTTCAATGTAGTTAATTGCTTTCGTTCGTGTGATAAACAACTTTGAACGAATCGCCTTAATCTGAGCATTCGAAAGACTAATATCTTGTGGCAACAATTTCGTGGAAAGTTTGGTATCGCTCCGCAAACGAAGTTCTTCACCGGCAGTTAATTTTATTTCTTCCCCTTGCCAGTTACGGACAGAAACTTCATTTTTTCGCGGGAGAATATGAGTTTCTCCACTACTTGTCACATCAACAAAAAATTTACTTGGAGACTTTGCGAAAATTTCTCCTTTATTAGTTGTAATTTTTCCAGATTCTAAATCATTATTAAGCTGTCCGTTCACCAAAAACAAACTATTTCGTCCATCTACTTTCACTTTGGTGTTTTCATAAAGTTCCGATTCAAAATTATTACGCAAACTAATTTTCGCGTTAGCGTTATTGCTAACAATAATTTCGTCGCCAACTTTCAACCTTGATTTACCGTCTAAAATGATTTTTTTGCCGTCGCGAATTATTTCCACCAAACCGGATTCCCGCGAAATTTCTCCGGCATAAATCTGATTATTTAAAAGTGGAATAAATCCAATCAACAAAGCCAATCCCAAAGTAGATAAAGCGTATTTGGAAACCAAAAAGGCATTCAGCTTTTGCCAAATGCTCATTTTTTTCGCGGAAAATCGGTTAAACGCCAATTCCTTAATTCGTGCTTTTTGAAGATAATCCGTTTGAGCGGATTCTTGATGAAAAAATTTTTTTAATTTCTGTTCTAAATCTTCAAAGCCCATTTAATTTTTTTC
>JALVIB010000088.1 GCA_027028725.1 Candidatus Altimarinota bacterium | reverse complement strand
GTTTTGAAGTCAAATCTTTGACAGAAAACTCCGCTCCTAAACATTTTTCCAAAAACTTTTCCGCTTCGGAAAATCCCGCGAATTTTTTCGGTAATTCCGCTTTCAAGATAACTCCTTTCCCTAAATCAAATTCCGCCGTTATTTTGAAAGTTGATTTAGAAGCAAACGCTTCAATTTCGCGTTCCCGATCAACAATTAAACGCACCGCCACGGATTGCACACGCCCCGCGGAAAGCCCCGCGCGAATTTTTTTCCATAAAACCGGTGAAAGCTCGTATCCCACAAGTCGGTCCAAAATTCGGCGCGCTTGTTGGGCATCAACTAAATTTTGGTCAATAGTTCGCGGGTTTTTAACCGCGTTCAAAATGGCGGGCTTGGTAATTTCGTGAAAAACAATTCGTTTCGTTTTTTGCGGATCAAGTTTCAAAGCATGACAAACATGCCAAGCAATCGCTTCTCCTTCGCGATCTTCATCGGCAGCGAGCCAGACTTCCGCGCCTTTCGCCGCTCGTCGTAATTCCGCGACAATTTTCTTTTTGTCGCTATTTATTTCGTAATGCGGAGTGAATTTTCCGCTTTCAATATCAATATTCATCCCGTTGCTCGGCAAATCCCGAATATGTCCAAAACTTGATTTTACTTGAAAATCTTTCCCGAGAAATTTTTCCAAAGTTTTTGCTTTCGCGGGAGACTCTACAATCACTAGATTCTTAGCCATTTTTTTAAATTAAAAAATTTTTCTCGCGAGAAGTGTAGTGGGAAAAACCATTTTTGGCAAAAAAAGTAAAAATTTCGCGAGATTTTTCTCGTTAATTTTCCAAAATCAGCTAAACTGGCGGTGATGGAACACGAACGAATTATCATTCTCGATTTTGGTGGACAATACGCGCATCTGATTGCTAGTCGGATTCGGCGATTGGGAGTTTTAGCGGAAATTATGATGCCGGATGATCCTGAAATTCCCGCGAAAATTTCGCGACCGGAGGTGAAAGGACTCATTTTATCTGGTGGACCGCAGTCTGTTTTTGCCGAGGATTCCCCAAAAACTGATCCCGCTATTTTTTCCGCGGAGAAACCTATTTTGGGGATTTGCTACGGACACCAGTATCTCGCGCATAATCTTGGAGGGAAAGTGGCTCCGGGGACGACGGGCGAATTTGGAGCGTCAAAGTTAAAAATTTCACCCTCCGCCAAGGCTTCCTCCTTCGTTGAAACTACGGAGGACAAGTCGGATGACAGGCGCGGATGCCCTTTGTTCAAAGATGTTCCCGCAGAATCAATTGTTTGGATGAATCATGTTGATGCGGTGCAGGATTTTGCGCCGGGGTTTGAAAATATTGGAGAAACACCACATTGCGCGACAGCGGCAGCATGGAATCCCGCGAAAAATTTCTATTCCGTACAGTTTCATTTGGAAGTTTCACACACTAAATTTGGAAACCGGATTTTGAAAAACTTTTTGGAAATTTGTGGTTGCTCGTTTGATTGGAATATGCAGAAATTCTTGGACGAACAAAAACAAAAACTCCGCGAAAAAATTGGCGACAAAAATGTCTTTTTGTTTGTTTCGGGGGGAGTGGATTCAACCGTCACTTTCGCTTTTTTAAACGAAATTATCGGACCGGAACGAGTCAAAGGACTTTTTGTAGACACCGGACTTTTGCGTGAGAACGAAGTGGAGCAAGTGGAAAAATCTTTGCGAGCGATTGGCGCGGATTTGACGACTTTACGCGAAGCGGAAACTTTTTTGCAAAATCTCGCGGGCAAAACCGATCCCGAAGAAAAACGAAAAATTATCGGACACACTTTTTTGGATGTTCAGCAGGACTTTTTTTCGCGGGAAAAACTTGATGAGAAATGGCTTTTGGCGCAGGGGACAATTTATCCTGACACAATTGAAACGGGCGGAACAAAAAACGCTGACAAAATAAAAACACACCACAACCGCGCTCCCGAAGTGCAAAAACTGATTGATCAGGGACTTGTTATCGAACCAATTGCCGAACTTTATAAAGACGAGGTGCGAGTTCTAGGCGAACTTTTGGGCTTGCCCCACGAACTTGTCTGGCGACATCCCTTTCCCGGTCCGGGGCTGGGCGTGCGGATTCTTTGTTCGGACACAGAATCCCGCGAAATTTTGTATGACGAAGTGGACGCTTTCACTTTGCAAACAAAAAAGAAACCTTATATCAAGCTTCCGATTAAATCAGTTGGTGTACAGGGAGATTTTCGGACTTATAAACATCCGGGGATTTTACAGACAAATGAAACAGATATTGAAGAATTAGAAAAACTGGCGACTAAACTGATTAACCATTATTCCGAAATAAATCGTTGTATTGTACCGTTAGGGAAAAATTTCGCGGGAAAAATTCGCGAGATTTCTCTCCACAAAACGGACATCAATCCAGACCGCGTGAAAATTTTGCAACGCGCTGATGCGATTGTGACAAAACTTCTCCGCGAAGCTGGCGAATACGAAACCGTTTGGCAGTTTCCGGTAGTTTTGATGCCGGTTTCTTTCAATGGAGAAGGAACAGAATCCATTATTTTACGACCAGTTGATTCCATCGATGCGATGAGTGCGAGTGTCGGGAAACTGCCGTTTGAATTATTGAAAAAAATGGCACAGGAAATCCTAAAATCCCGCTGCGCCCCGCAAGGCGGTGGCGAAATTTCCGCCGTTTTCCTTGATTGCACCAGCAAACCACCGGGAACTATTGAGTGGGAGTAATAAAAAAACCGCGAAAGCGGTTTTTTTTATTACTTGGAATGTTTTTCTATCCAACCAGGATATTTTTTATTAAATTTTTCAATTGGAGTAAGTGGCTTTTGCATAGTTGCACGACCTGCTTCTGGCGGAACAGATACATTAAGTTGTTTTAATCCCTTTAGAGCATTTTTTATTTCTTCTGTGAATGTAAATTTAAATCCGTATTCAGACTGAACTGCTGTATTTATTTCCTTAAAAACTGAATGTGTATTATTTGGATCTAATAATAATTCAGATAATTTTTCATTAAAAAATCTCTCAAAATCAGTATTTATTTTATCTTTTGCATAATTAGGAACGGCTTGCATAAAAGTGCTTGAAAGCTCAGTTATATCAGGAGCACTAATTTCTTCAATCTGGTAATCAAAGTCATCTAAACTCATTTTTATAGTAGGTTAAAAAATATTCCTGCGCATAATATTGCATATTTTTCACAAAAAGCAAACAAAAATCCCGCGAAATTAAAATGACACTCTACGAGCTTGCGAGTAGTTAGTGGAATTTTACCCTGAGCGACAAATGTTTTTGTGGTTTGAGGAGTCGAATGGGTCTTTACTAAAATTTAAAAGAAGCAGATTGCTTCGTCCTGATCATACAAAAATAAAATTTGTCGTCCTCGCAATGACAATCTAAAATCGCCTCGATGAAAAAACAATTTGAGGCGATTTTTTTGGATAATGATGGGATTTTGGTTGATACCGAGAAATATTATGCCGAGGCGTGCGATGAAATTTCGCGGGATTTATTTGGGATTCCGATTTCTCTGGAAACTTATCAAGAATACGGCTACACCAAAGGAATTGGCGTCCAAGAATTTTTGGTGGAGAACGGAGTTCCCCGCGAAAAAATCCCTGAATTTCGTCAAATTCGCGATAAACGGTATATGGAAAAACTTTCACAAGAAATTACTCCTTTACCGGGAGTGGTGGATTTTTTGGAACGAATAAAATCCCCATCCTTCGCCAAGGCTTCCTCCTTCGTTGAACCTACGGAGGACAAGTCGGATGGCAGGCGCGAAGTGGTTATTGCGTGTGTAACAGCAACTCACATTAATAATTTTTTACAAATTCATAACCAAACCGGTTTGCTCCCGTATTTTAAATTTTGGGTGGTAAATGAAGATGTTAAAAAAACAAAACCATCTCCCGAAGGATATCTTCTAGCCGCGAAAAAGGCGGGCGTAAATCCCGCGAATTGTTTGGTAATTGAGGATTCTCCGCGTGGAATTAAGGCAGGGAAAGAGGCGGGAATGACGGTTTACGCTATTCCGACTGAGCAGACAAAAAAATTAGATTTATCTCTCGCAGACAAAAAATTCGCGGGATTTTCAGAATTAATGGACTTTCTGAAAAAATAATTTTGTTTATTGCCGTTTTCGTCATACAATCAGGGTGATATATTTCTAACCTTTTTCCAATGAAAAAATTAATTCTTTTATCGTTATCGGCTATTTTCCTTTCTGGATGTGTAATCGGGGGTGTTTCACAACAACAAGCGAAAGAAATTTCCGCGAAATTTATTGAAATTCTCGCTCCAGGGGGACAAGTAAATATCAAATCAGTTGAAAAAGCAGCCGGTGGTGATTATAAAATCACTGTTGAAGCGAATGGACAAGAAGTTATTTCTTATCTTTCACCGGACGGGACAATTTTTTATCCGCAAGGTTTAAATATCGCGGAATTAACAAAGCAATTTGAAGAATTTCAAAAACAACAAGCCGCCGCCGAACAAGCTGTTCCAAGTCCGGAAGCTACTGCCGAAGAAACTCCAAGCGAAGAAGTAGCACCAGCCGAGGAAAACGCTGAAGAAGCAACTACGGAAACTGCTCCTGAAAATGAAGCAGAAACTACTGGTGAAGAAGCTGCGGAATAGTTTCTAATTCCACAAAATAACAAGTAGGGATCCCGAGTACTCGGGACGACCAATCCTTTTTTAAAACACCCCTTTAATTCCCCTCTTTGAAAAAGAGGGGAGAAATAGGAATTATTCTTTTGTTCCCCCCTCTTCTCAGATGAAGAGGGGGTGAGGGAGTGTTTGATTATAAAATTTCGCGGGATTTTTTTAGGGCGATTGCTAATCGCCTCTACTTGTGAACTTGTGAATTCGTGAACTTGCAAACTAGCTCTTCATCTTTTCGACTTTTCATCTATTACTGCTATAATTCCCGCAATGAAAAAAGTTTTTCTAATTTTGTTTCTCATGGCACATTTAACTGGTTGCTCAATTTCAAGTTCTGAAAATCCCGCGAAATTTGTTTTTTTTGCCGGACACAGCGGGACTAATTCTCCCGACAGCTCGTTCCTCGCTGGGGAATCATTGAGTCCCGCGAAATTTGGGGAAGTTCGAATCGGGGAGCAGAGTTGGCAAGTGGAAATTGCTGATGATAATATTTCTCGACAATATGGTTTGATGTTCCGCGAAAATCTCGCGAAAAATTCGGGGATGTTGTTTGTTTTTGATACTCCCGCCCCCCACTCTTTTTGGATGAAAAACACTTTAATTCCGCTGGATTTATTGTGGATTTCCGCGGACAAAAAAGTGGTTGATGTGCAGACTTTGCAACCTTGCCAAAAAGATCCGTGTCCGAGTTATCGTCCGCAAGCCGATGCGCTGTATGTTCTGGAAATCAACGCGGGAAATTTTCGCGGGAATTTAGGTGATTCGGTGGAAATTAGTCTTTAATTTTTTGCCAAAGTTTTCCTAAATCGGAACTTTTTAACCGCTTTTTGAGCGAGATTTTGATAACTTCCCTTAAATTTTTCCAGACATTTTCCGGAAGTTCTTGTGTTTTTGAATTTCCAAAGAAATTTTTCGCGAGATTTTTCAACACCACTAATTTAGAAATTTCTTGTCCCCTGTTTTCGCGGATATTTTGGTCGGCAATTTCCAAAACTTTGAAAAAATAATTAAACAAAACCTCATATCTTTCTGGAATAGAAAAATCGTTATCGTAAATCTCCAAAGGCGTTCCACCGACTCCGTTCATTTCCAAAATTTTACATTTTCCTCGCAGAAGCTCCTCTAAATTATTGGCTTTCAGATCAAAGCGACCGGCGTAAATTCCCGCGAAATTTTCCAAAAGTTGGGGGATTAACTTAATCAATTTTTCCTTTTGCGATGCGGAAAGATTTATTTTTTGAAAACTTGTCCCGTACGAAACGCTGGCGGTGCGGACGATATTTTTTTCGCCAACAATTTTTTCCGCCAACTCGTCCGCTGAAAAACCGGCTAAAATCTTTTTTTCGCGGGATTTATCTAAATTTAATTCAGCGCATTTTTCCAAAATCAGTTCGCGTAAAGTTTTTTGTCCATCCCCTAAAATTCGCGGAGTTTTCTTTTGCACCAACGACAAAATTTCCAATTCTTCGGTGTGCGGATTTCTAATCCACGACAGACCAAATTCCAACTCGGTTTCGATAAATTCTTCAAAAATAATCTCGGTTAAATTCTGATTTCCCACGCCCGTCATCCGACTTGTCCTCCGTAGTTTCAACGAAGGGGGAAGCCTTGGCGAAGGTTGAAGAAATTCGTCAATCTGATCCGCCCGCACAAAATTTACGCCACTGGCGCGTTCCCCCACATTTGGTTTGAAAATTACGGGATAATTTGGTGGTTCGCCATATTTTTCGCGAAAAAATTGCTCTAAAATTTCGCGGGATTTTGGCAAAGTTTTAAAAAATAAGTTTCGTGGACGGAACGGCTCCGCCAGTTTTTGATTCATTTCAATTTTGGACATTCCCATCAGTCCCGAAAAACCAGAAAGCGTGGGATTTACGGCATTAATCTTGCCCCAGTCGCGAAAAAATTTAGTAATAACTGGCAAAAACTGCACCGGCCACGGACAAAAATTCCAAGAAAAATGCGGATTTTTTTCGCGGGATTTCTCGACAAATTCTTGCACAGCTGAAATCTGGCGCTGAACCATTTTTTCGCGGGATTTTTCATTTAAATCACGGAAAAACTCACTCAAAGATTTCAGAATAGCGGTAGATTTGTCTTGTTGATTATTTTTCGCTATCATTTCGCCACGAATTATAGAAGATGAGAGAAAAAGTTGAAAAAGTTATCGCTGATTTTCAAGAAATTGAAAAACAATTATCAGATCCCGCGATTTTTTCTGATCCGCAAAAGTCCGCGGAAGTTGCTCAAAAACGAAAAGCTCTTTTGTCTAAATATGAA
>JALVIB010000087.1 GCA_027028725.1 Candidatus Altimarinota bacterium | reverse complement strand
GCTATGAAAATCTTCATACCAATCAAAACATTGCCCAACTTTGTCATACATTTCCTCCAATCCTTCCAGCAATTTTTTCGCATTTTCCGCGGACATTTCCGAAACATTCAATCCCTTTAACGAATCTAACAAAGCTTTGGCGTCTTTCATTATTTTTTCTACTTCCTGTTGTGTTAGAGGCGGATTGGTTTCATTTTTTTCGCGGGATTTTTTGAAATCAGCTGTGGCGTCGTAGGTTTGGGTGTCTAATTTGGCTTTTGTGTCCCTGATTATCGTTTCCGCAATAACCACTTGGTTGTTCAACTGATCCAAAGCCGCTTTGGCTTGGTTGGCTTCGTTATTTTTTGGTGCGTCTGGCGAGAGAGGGAAAGGCATTTTTTTGTTTTTAAAATATAAATAAATATTTATGTCAACACCAGTATACCGAAAAATAGGTGTTTTTGCAAATTTTTTGTAATTCCCGCGAAATTTTTAAGGAAAAACTTAAGTCCGGACTTAAAACAACTTTTTATCCTGTGCAAAGTCCGGACTTGGTTTTCTTTTTTGAAAATTTTCGCGGGATTTTACAAAAATTTTACCCACTACAACTGATACAGTCTTCTTTAATTTCTCCGGACATTGATCGTAGGTAATAAATCGTCTTAATCCCCGATCGCCACGCGTGGAAATAGTTGTTGTAAAGATCAGCTGGTGTTGTTTCGGCGGGATTGAGCATCCATTCAAACGAAATTGATTGATCAACCCATTTATAAATCACCGCAATCATATCGATCACATCATGCATATCTAGATGCGGATATTCTTTGTAAAGCCAGAAATTTTGCTGATTTAAATTCGGTGCAACTGTCACCGTTGGCGCAATCACATTCGTCTCCACAAAGAATTTTTTGTAAATCGGCAAAAGCCCGGCCGTTGTCCCGACCACTCCGGAAGTTGAAGTATTCGGTGCTGGCGCGAAATGGTAAGCAAAACGCAGTCCGTTTTTCTTTATTTCGTCAATCAAACCACTCCAATCAAACCCCGTTTTTGAATTTTTCGCGAACCATTTTTTATCTTTCCCCATCACAATCCCTTTACTCCATTCCGATCCATCAAATAATTGGTATTTCCCGCGAATTTTTGCTAATTCATTGGATGCTTTTAGTCCGTGGAAAGCAAATTTCTCAAACAATTCATCAATGTGTTCGCGCGCGTCTTCTTTATCGTATTGATAACCATTGCAAGCTAAATATTCCGCTAATCCCATAAATCCTAAACCGACAGAACGATATTTTTTCGCGGTTTTTTCAGCTTCTTTAATCGGATAAAAGTTAAGCGTAATCACATTATCCAAAACGCGCATCGCAATTTTTGAAATTTCTTCAATATCTTTGTCCTGATTAACTTTCGCGAGATTTACCGAAGCCAAATTACAAACCACGGTGTCCCCCATTTTGTATTTGATAGAAAGTTCGCCGTCGTTGTCCACTTCTGCGACAAAAGTTGACGGACTGGTGTTTTGACAAATTTCCGTACAAAGCTGGGTTGCGTAAACATTCCCCGCGTGTTTATTAGCGTTCACACGATTAACCGTGTCGCGGAAAAAAACATACGGCATTCCGGTTTCTACCGCGGATTTCATAAACTCTTTCATCAAATCTTTGGCGTTAACCTCCTCTTTTAGCTTCAATTTATCGTTTTTTTCGCATTCTAAATAAAATTTTTCAAACTCTTCGTTGAAGTGGTCTTCCAATCTTTTTCCCGTCACTTTTTCGACTTCGTGCGGGTCAAAAAGAGTAAACTTTTCGTTCGCTTCGGCTCGACGCATAAACAAATCCGGCACAGAAATCGCGGGAAATACATCAAACGCTTTGGAACGAATGTCCCCAGTTTCAGTTTGAATGTTTAGGAAATCGTAAATGTCTTTATGCCAAATATCCAAAGTCGGCGAAATCGCTCCTAAACGCGCCCCCAACTGGTTAACCGCACAAGCCGTGTCGTTAATCACGCGCACCCACGGAATTACTCCACCAGATGCCCCGGAAACCCCGCGAATACTTGCTCCACGCGACCGAATATGACCGAGATAAATTCCTACTCCACCACCAAACTTGGAAATTTGTGCCATATTTTCGATATTGTGATAGATTGAGCGCAAATCGTCGTCCGCATTGAGTTTGAAACAACTGGAAAGTTGGTGAAACTTCGTCCGCGCGTTCATTAGTGTTGGTGTTGGCAAACTTAATTTTTGACTAGAAGTCGCCTCGTAAATTTTTCGCGCGATTTCCATTCTTTCCTCTGGTTTTTCCGGAATTGCTAAAAATAAAGCCACCGCCAAATACATTTCCTGTGGAAGTTCGCGAATTTCTTTGTTGCGATTTAGAAGGTATCGCCGATCAAAAGCTAAAAGTGTTGAATAAATATAATCAAAATCACGGTCTTTGTGTAACCATTCTCCCGCTTCTAAAATTTGTTCCTCGGTATAGTTTTCCAAAAACTTTTTTGAATACAGCCCGCGTTTAATGTAGTCATCAAAATGCGCTTTCCACGCCTTAGCCGTATAAATTTCTTTGTGCGAAATCCCGCGAAATCTAGTCGCTTTTTTATAAAAATCCATCGCGTACAACCTTCCCGCGACATTTTGCCACCAGATATTTTCCACGCTAATCTTGTCCAAAGCGGCTTTGCGCAGATTTTTCATAATTTGTTCGGTTTTAATCCCGTCAATAAGCGTAATTTTGAATAACTCAAAAAGCTCTTCAAACGGACACTTGTCTTCCAAACCTTTGGCAGCAATCGCCCAAACTTTTTGTAATTTTTTTCGCGAGAATTTTTGTTTTTTTCCGTTATGTTTCACTACTTTCAAAAGCTCTTTATCAATTTTTTCTAACTCCAAAAGTCGTTTTTCGGCTCGTTTTTTCGCGCGTTCGGCGCGGTAAAGAATGTAAACTCGCGCTACGGCAAAACATCCTGACTCAACCAATTTCTCTTCCACAACATTTTGAATATCTTCCACATTTGGGACTTTTCCTTCGATAAAAAATTGATCAGTTAATTCTTCAACTATTTCGTTGGTCAAAGTTTCCGCGAAATTTGGTAAAGAAATCCCGTGATCAGGTGTAGAAGCAATTGCTTTTTTGATAGCCGTTTCAATCCGTAGCGGATCAAAATCAACTACCATTCCGTTGCGTTTGAGAATTTTTAAGTCGTCCATTTTTTGTGATTGTTTTTTAAAAAAATACACCATATCTAGTGTATGGAACATTATTTTATATACTAGATAAAGTGTGAGCAAGAGAAAAAAGTAGAATTTTCTCTTGATTTTATTTTCAAAATCAATCTAGAAAAAATTTTTTCGCGAGATTTTTTCCGCGCTCCACGCCCGGTTGATTAAAGGCGTTTATCCCCATAAATTCGCCCAAAAAAGCGGTTGCCCCCATAAACAACATAAACAATTTTCCAAAATTTCGCGGGGAAATTTCACCAACTTGAATTGTTAAATTCGGTCGATTTTTTTCCGTTAAGGATTGTGCTGTTCCTCGCAGTTCTGCCTGCATTAGTTTTTCAAAAGTTTTTAAATCCGCGTTTGATTTCCTCCTAATAGCTCCCTCTCCTTCTAGGAGAGGGTGGGGGTGAGGTAAAATTTCCATAAAAATCACTAATTTATCTGCCGGACCATCGACAAAAAGCTGTAATTGTGAATGCTGATCGGTCACTCCTTGCGCAGGGATCGGTGTAATTCCTTTCCCATCTTTTCCAGTAGATTCCGCGAGAAGTTGCGCCCACCAGTTGCCAAAATTTTTCATTTTCGCGGAATACGGCATCAGCACATTTTGCGTTTGTCCGTTTTGAAGCGCTAAAAACTGAGCCAAAGCCAGCTGAAACGGCAAATTTTTCGCAAAATCCGTACTCTGAAAATCCCGTGCTGTGCCCCGCAAGGCGGTGGAAATTTCCGCTCCCCCAGCCAAAAGTTCGTCAATATTAATCCCCATCAAAGCTGCCGGCACTAAACCAACCGCCGTCAGAACCGAAAACCGCCCCCCAATATTTTCGGGGACGCTGAAAGTTTGAATCCCTTCTCGTTCCGCTTCCTCACGCAAAAAACCAGTTTTTCCCGTGATGAAAACAAAGTGATTTTTTAACTCCAAATTTTTCTCCGTCAAAATCCCGCTGTGCCCCGCAAGGCGGCGGCGAAAAAATTTGTATTGCGAAATTGTCTCAATCGTTCCCCCAGATTTAGAAATAATTAGAAATAAAGTTTTGGAAAAATCCAAAAACTCGGTTAATTCCGCGATAACTTCGGCATCAATATTTTCTAAAACATGCAATCTTGGAATTTTTTGCTTGTCCTGAACATGGTTGAAGGACGGGATTTTCGGCAACAAACTTTCCTGAATCGCCAAAGTTCCCAAAGCCGATCCGCCTGTCCCGCAAAGGACAATATCCGTAAATTTTTCGCGAGATTTTTCCGCAAATTTTTTGATTTCTTCCACTTCCGCCTGAAAATCCGCGTCCTCAAAAATTTGGTAAAATCCCTGATTTCGTTTTTTTATTTTCGCAAGAAACTCGGGAATTTTATCCGCAAATCCTGCGCTGTGCCCCGCAAGGCGGTGGAAATTTTCCGGACTAATCCCGCTCGTGGTGAAAAAATTCGTAAAATCTATTTTCATTCAGAGTAATTTTGGCAGAATTTCGCGGGATTTTCAATAAAAAAAGTAGGGATGCCCTTTATGTGTGTCCAAAAAATAGAATTCAAATTATTGGGCGACCACAAGGGATCGCCCCTACAAAGCAAAAAAATTATTAACTTTTAACTTTTAATTGTTAATTTCTAAAAATCCCGCGAAATTTTGAATATTTCCTTCTTTCTGATAAATTTAAGTTGTTTACAAAATCATTCAAAATGCCAAATAAAGACAAAACTGGTCCCGAAGGGAAAGGTCCACAAACTGGGCAAAAAAAAGGAAAATGTGCCAAGAAAAAACCAAAAAAACACATTTCAGTCCCTAGAAATAGCTGCTGTTCGCGATTTTTAGATCAATACTAATGACAATTTTAATCAAAGATATTCGGATAATTGATGCTGACCAAGACTTTCTCGGGGGCGTTTTTATTGAAGACGGAAAAATTTCGCGGGTTTTTGCCGGAAAATTTTCGATGATGCACAGTTTCCCGCCGGGGCAAGGAGCGGACACAATTATTGACGGGAAAAATAAAATTCTGATGCCGGGACTTTTTGATCCGCATGTGCATTTTCGTGATCCTGGATTTACTTATAAGGAAGACTTTGAAACTGGCTCACAGGCGGCGATTTCCGCCGGAGTAACGACCGTTTTTGATATGCCCAACACCAATCCGCCTGTTTTTTCGCGGGAAAATTTGGAACAAAAACGCCAAATTGTTGCGTCCAAAGCACATTGTAATTATGGACTTTTTTTCGGTGCGGGACCAAATAATTTGGAAGAAATAAAAGCTGCGGAAAATGTTCCGGGGACAAAACTTTACCTTAATACAACGACTGGAAACTTAAAAATGGACGACGAAAAGGCGTGGCGGGAAATTTTCAAACTAGGGCGGAAAGTCGTTTTGCACGCTGAAGGCGACACTTTTTTTCGCGCGGTGGAAATTTGGCAGGAGGAAAATTTTCCTTGTGAATTGCATCTCGCTCACGCTAGTTTGAAAAGCGAAATTGACCTAATTCGCGAATTGAAAAGGAATCCAAAATCCTCATCCTTCGCCAAGGCTTCCTCCTTCGTTGAAACTACGGAGGACAAGTCGGACGACAGGCACAAAAAAATTTCGGTGGAGGTTTGTCCGCACCATCTTTTTATGACACACAAAGAGCGCGAAAAATACGGCGCGATTTGTTGTATGAAACCGGAACTGGCGACACAAAAAGATGTGGACGCGATGTGGGCGGGCGTGGAAGACGGTACGATTGATTTTTTCGCGACGGATCACGCACCTCACACTTTGGCGGAAAAGAAAGAATCCGACCAGCCGGGAAAATCGCCGATTTACGGAATTCCGGGCGTGGAAACATTTTTACCGCTTTTGTTTACCGAGTTTGTGAAACGCGGATACGACCTTTCCAAGCTCGCCGCCATGACCAGCAAAATCCCGCGAAAAATTTACCATGTACAGGATTTGAAAGGCGAAATTCGGGCGGGATTTGATGCGGATCTGGTAATTATTGATCCAAATTTTCGCGGGAAAATTTCCGCAGACAATTTTTTTAGCAAATCTAAATGGACACCTTTCGCCGGTCGCGAAATTCTAATGAAAGTTGAAAAAACCTTTATCAACGGAAAAGTTGTTTTTGATAACGGACAAATTGTTGGACAGGAAGGACGAGAAATTTTCTTTGTCTCCCTCTCCTAGTCCCGAGTACTCGGGACAGGATTTTATATAAGTTAAGATGAATTTTATCCTATTTTTTGGCAGTAAATTTGTGATTATTTACCTTTTTTGGGGCTTTTTTTTTAATTGGTTTAGTTTGGGAAAAATTTGCCACCAAATTATTTAAATCTTCCAAAATTTTCGCGGATTTTTTCTGTTCTTCTCGCAAAATGTGTTTTTCTTCGCGAATTTTGGCTTTTAATTCCGCAATTTGTTGGTTGTATTCTTCGATTTTGGAATTGTGTTCTTCTGCAAATTTGGTAATGCTTTTTTTGAATTCTTCCAAAGTTGCCACCGGATTTTTAGTCATTTTTTCCGCGAAACTTTGAGCATCATCGTCGTCGCCTTGTGTATCATCTTGAGAAGTGTTTACTCCCAAATCATTTTCTGCAGTTTCGGTTAATCCAAAATCTTCGTCTGATAAAGTTTCTGCGGGTGAAGTTGCTTCAACTTCTCCGATGGTAGCCATTGGAGCTGGTGCAAGAGGGTTTTCCTCAGCAACTGGCTCATCGGTTGTTGCAAATAAATCATTAGTAGAGCTTTCCGCGGTATCATTGTTTGCTCCGCTCAAGAAATCAGGAACTTTTGGGGCAGGAGTTTCAGTTGTTTCCGCTAAATTCGCCACCGCCTTGCGGGGCGCAGCGGGATTTTCGTCTGTAGTTTTCACAGGTGTTTCATCAGCCGGTTGCCCAAAAGTTGGGATTTCCGGCAAAGCTGATTCTTCTTTTGCTTCTTCTTTGTTTTCTACCGCTGGTGTTTCCAAAATACTAGTTTGAGCTTTTGGAACAGCCGGAATAAAAGGTTCATTTGAAGCTGGAGCAGTTGGCTCAGTGGAATTTCCTTCCACAACCGGAACAGCTGGTTCCGGGAACGGATTTTCCTCATTTTTCGCGGGATTTTCGTCCACAGTATTTTCCGCTTCCATTGTTTCAGTTGGCTCTTCAACTGCCGCTGGAGCCGGAGTAAAGTCCGGCATTGCCGGTGTATCAGCAGTTTCACTAGTTTCGGCAGTGGCTTCGTCACTGACCGCTTCTTCACTGCTTTCCGCAGGGGTTTCGTCAGTTGGTTGCCCAAAAGTTGGCATTGCCGGAGTTTCCGCGTCTAGCGAAACCGGTTCAGATGAATCATCATTATTTAGCCAAGATTCTTCGTCAGCTTGATTTGTAATTCCGCTAGTTTCCGTAGTAGCTTCTTCGGCAACTGGTGTATCAGTAGCAAAAGGGTTTGCTTCAGCTGTTTCTTCGCTGGCAGTTTCCCCAGTGTCAAAAACCGGTTCGTTGGCACCTTCTTCCTTAGCAGGTGTTTCTTCTGTAGCAGTTTCTTCCGCAACTTCACCGGTTGATTCATCAGTAGAATCAAAATTCGCCACCGCCTTGCGGGGCGCAGCGGGATTTTCGTCTGCCGAATTTTCCGCGCTTTCTTCCGCCGAAGTTTCGGCGACTGGTTCAGTTAGTGTTTCGTCAGCTGAAACTACCGCATCTTGTTGTGCAGTATCTTGTTGTGAAGTGTCAGGTTGAGTTGAGTCATCTTGCGCTGTTGCGTTATCGTCAACTGGATTAGCGTTGTCGTCCTTTTTTTTGTCGTCTCCCATTAATCCGCCGAGACCGAAGTTGAAGTTTACCATTTGTTTTTGTGTGAAAAAATGTGGTATAAAAATTTGACTTTTAATGCAAATTTCTACACATTGTACAGGATTTTTTCTGCTAAATCAAATAAATTATCCCCTTTTTCTGTGAAAACTGTAGTTTCTCAACTTTCAGATTTGTCTAAAAAAGCGCAGGATAAAATGAATTCTGTGAATAATTTCGCGGGATTATTAGAATTTGAAAAAGAATTTTTGGGTAAAAAAAGTGAGTTAGCCAAAATTTCGCGGGATTTAAAAAATCTGCCCGCTGAAGAAAAAAAAGAAATCGGACAACAAGTCGGGAAACTTCGCCAAGAATTAACGACTTTTATTTCCGCGAAAAAAGAAGAGTTTTCTCAACAAGAATTAGCCCAAAAACTAGCTGGCGAGTGGCTGGATGTGACCAAAGAAATCCCGCGAAAAAAAGGAACTTTGCACCCGATTTCGCAAATTCAACAAAAAGTTGAGGAAGTTTTTACTTCCATGGGGTTTGAAATTGCTGACGGACCAGAAATTGAAACTGAATGGAATAATTTTGACGCGCTCAATATTCCGGCGCATCATCCCGCGCGCGATATGCAGGACACTTTTTGGATTTCGCGGGAAAATTCAGATTCACATAAAAATTATGTTTTGCGCACGCAAACTTCCGATGTGCAAATTCGCAAAATGCTCAAACACGGTGCGCCGATTCGTTTGATTGCGCCGGGACGAGTTTTTCGTAATGAAGACCTTGATGCGAGCCATGGAAATGTCTTTTACCAAGTCGAAGGACTGTTGGTGGACGAAGGCATTTCCTTGTCTCACTTGAAAGGGACGATTGAAACAATGTTATCCGAAATTTTCGCGAAAAAAGTGAAAGTACGCCTACGCCCAGGGTTTTTCCCGTTTGTGGAACCGGGATTTGAAGTAGATTTTTCTTGTACTCTTTGCGAAGGAAAAGGATGTAAAACTTGTAAAAACACGGGTTGGATAGAATTTATGGGTGCCGGAATGGTTCATCCCAATGTTCTCAAAAATTGTAATATAAATCCCGCGAAATTTTCAGGTTTTGCCTTCGGATTCGGATTAACACGCTTGGCGATGATGAAATTTGGAATTGATGATATTCGCCATCTTTCTTCACAAAAAATAGATTTTTTATCTCAATTTTAAACACTTACTAAATGGCAGAAAAAAAGAAAACAACTAAAGCAACGAAAAAAGTTGCCAAAGAAAAAGAAACTAAAAAAACAACCAAAACTTCTTCACAGAAAAAAAATCTCGCTGCGCCCCGCAAGGCGGTGGCGAAAAAATCCGCAACAAAAAAAGCTTCTACCACAAAGAAGCCGGTTGCCAAAAAATCCGCGAAAAAAGTTGTGCCTGAGAAATCTTCAACAACTCCGACACTTCCTCCGCGAATTCAGCGAAAAATAAACGCATTTCCGCCGGAAATTCAGCAACTTATTAAAAAAGGTCGCGAACTAAAATTCGTAACCGAGCAAGAATTATTCAAAGTTGTGCCGGAAATCGAGGAAAACCTTGATCAGTTGGACGAACTTTACGAACTTTTGCTTGAACTTGGAGTAGAAGTTATCGAAGCCCGCGAAGAAAAAATTTGGCGCGAAAAAGCCAAAAAAGAAGCGGAAGCCGAAGCAATTGAGTTGCATGTGCAAGTTGGTGAGGATTTAGAAGAAGACGACGGCAAAGAAGTCGCGGAAAAAACTGAACCGAAATCAGTTGATTTATCAGAAATTTCCAACGACTCCGTGCGAATGTATTTGAACGAAATCGGGCGAGTTGCCCTTTTGACCGCTGAGGAAGAAGTTGCACTGGCGAAAAGAATCGAAAAAGGGGATTTGTCCGCGAAACAACATTTAGCAGAATCAAATTTACGACTGGTGGTGTCTATTGCCAAAAGATATATCGGACGAGGTTTGCCGTTCTTGGATTTGATGCAGGAAGGAAATCTGGGGTTGTTACGAGCGGTGGAAAAATTTGATTACCGCAAAGGATTCAAATTTTCAACTTACGCGACTTGGTGGATTCGACAAGCAATTACGCGGGCAATCGCTGATCAGGCCAGAACTATTCGAATTCCAGTGCATATGGTGGAAACCATTAATAAACTTCGTTATACACAACGGCGTTTACAACAAGAACTTGGGCGAGATCCGCTTCCCGAAGAAATCGGTGTGGAAATGGGACTGGATTTGAAAAAGGTGAACTACATTATGAAAATTTCGCAGGAAATTGTTTCACTCGAAGCGCCAGTAGGGACAGAAGAAGATTCGAAATTATCAGATTTTATCGAAGACGAAAAGACTTTGTCGCCTTTTGAAACAACTCATCAGCAGTTGATTAAAGAAAATATTGAGGAATTGCTGGAATACCTTTCTGCACGAGAACAGAAAATTATCAAAATGCGGTTTGGCCTAGAAGACGGAATTCCGCATACTCTGGAAGAAGTTGGAAAACACTTCAATGTGACGCGGGAACGAATCCGACAGATTGAGGGAAAAGTTTTGGAAAAACTTCGCGCTCATCCGATGGCGATTAAAATTGAATCTTAACCTTTTAATTTTGTTGACCTTGATTTTTTAATGCAAAAAAATAAAATTCCCGCGAAATTTTCAAAATTTTGGGGGAAAATACTCTTAAAACCTTATAAAATGGCAAAAAAAACAGACGACAGCAAACAAATTCTATTGACTGAAAAAGGACTTCAAAAATTAAAAGATGAGCTAGCAGATTTGCAAGATCGTGGTCGAAAGGAAGTCGCGAAAAGATTGAAAGAAGCGATTGCTTACGGAGACCTTTCGGAAAATGCGGAATACGATGAGGCCAAAAATCAACAGGCGTTTATTGAGCAACGAATTGCGATTTTGGAAGAACAAATCCGTAATGCCAAAGTTGTGAAAGAGAAAAAACAAGGAGATGTAGTGCAAATTGGATCGAAAGTTGTTTTGAAACAGGGAACATATAAACACGAATTTGTAATTGTTGGTTCAACAGAAGCGGATTCTTTGGCTCACAAAATTTCTAACGAATCACCGGTTGGAGAAGCGATTTTGGGTAAGAAAAAAGGCGACAAAGTTAAGGTTCAAGCACCGGGCGGAGTTTTTGAATACGAAATTTTGGAGGTAAAGTAGGGAAGTTAATAGTTAAAAGTTAATAATTTAGAACAGCTCAAAAGCTAAAAAGTCGAAGAGATAAAAAGCTTCAAGTTTTTTTCTTCAAAAACAAAATAATTTTTAAATTAACCCCCTGCTTCCCCCTTATAAGGGGGACTGTAAATTTCGCGGGATTTTTACTTTTTCAAAAAACTCCACAGCAAATCAAACATTTTTTTATGGAAATCCGCGATTTCTTCGGATTCGATGAGCAGTGCCATTTTTTCGCGCCACGAAGCAATCATTACTTTGTTGTCATAAATATTTACTTCGGGGGAAAATTCGTATTTTTCTTTATCAATTAGTCTAATTTCGCGGGATTCTACAGCATCAAAAGATTTTCGTTCAATAGATTTCGGATTATCGGGGCAAATGGTATTGATAAAAATTCCCGCTTCGGTTCGACGACGGAAATAGTCGGGGAAAAATTTCGGTAAACCTTTATACATTTCCTCCACATTAGCGTAAGCACGGATATTTTCGCGGGATTTTAGTGTGTCTTCATACGCTTCCATGACACCTTTTTCGCCTTCAAAGAACTTCACTTTTGGCTTGGAACTCAAAGGGTTTTGCAAAGACTTTAACGCAGGCAACAAATCTTGAATTTCGGTTTTTTGTTGCTGAAAATCCCGCGAAATTTTTTCGTATTCGCGTTCTAGATACCGAATAAGGTTTTCCGGAGGCAAAACTTGGAAATAAGTTGCCCCAAATTTTTCGGTTTTGCTGGCAAGTCCTTTTTTAATCAGATTTTTGAAAATATCGTAAACCGTCGGGCGCGCAATCCCCGTGTTTTTCGCGATAACCGAAGCCGGCTGTGATCCGAAACTTAAACTCGCGAGATAAATTTTGATTTCTTTTTTGTTGAGTCCGATTTTTTGGAGAGTTTTTTCGAGCATTTGGTATTGGTTAGTAAGAGTGTTTTCTTTATTGGTAGGCGCGACGGCGCCGTCGCGCTTACGATGATGATCTGTGAATATCAAAAACTATCTATTAATTCGGGATAATTTAAGGAAGTATATCGCCAATTTTCAGGCAAGTCGTGTTTTTGGAAATTGTAAACACAATAATTGTAATGTTCTTCTAAGTCTTTTTCGTTTCGTATAACATGATCATAAAAAGATTTTTGCCAGGAGAATTTTAGGAACACAGGATGATTGTTCTTTTTGATAAATTTTTTATAAAATCTTTTTTGTAAAATTTTTACAATATTGTTCATTTGCAGGCGCGACGGCGCCGTCGCGCTTACGATTGTTTGTCGAATTATCTTATTGGCATCTCGCGAAAAATTTTCTTTAAAAAACTTAATTATTTGGCTTATGTTGTTTTTCTCGTCACATCTCAATAACATATGAAAATGATCGTAATTCAAACAAAATCCAAATAATTTAAAAGGTTTTAATTCTTTGAGTATTTTTAATTCTTCAATCCATAAATCACACCAAATTTTTTCGCGAAAAAACGACTGTTTATTTTTAGTATTTACAGTTATGAAATAAACGTAACTTGAGTCGTAATATCGTTTTTGGGAATTTTTGTATGTCATTTTATTTGATTTGACTTGTAGGCGCGGTCACGTGACCGCGCTTTCTATAGAAAGAATGTATAAAAATTTCGCGGGATTTTTGCAAAAGTGTTGTCGAAATACTTACGACAATCTTATTATAGCTTTTAGAAAGAGTTTTAGCAAGATTTTTTGTACCTGACGAGTATGTATTGACAAAGGTGTTTACAAAGTATAGATTTTTAGTGATTTATAATCCCGCGAAAAAATGAAAAATAATTTAAATGAATCAAAATCCCGCGAAAAATTTAAAATAACAATGGAAAATGGGAATATTTATATTTCTGTTCAATTAGTAAAACTAATTTCGATTGTTGGATTAGCTGCTTTGGGAATTGTTTATGGGTATAAAAAAAAGTTTCCTGATAAAAAGAGTCCATCTAGTGTTTTAGTAGAGTATCAAAAAACAATTACTCTTGATCATATAGAAAAAGTTATTTCTGTTTTGGAGTGGCTTGATTTGCCTGAATCACAGAAAGACAAAAAAGCAGGAGATGATATTACCATTTTAGATATTGAGGAATTTAATGATAAAAATGGGAATAATGAGGATGATAAAAAAGAAGGGGAACATATAGATAGATTTTTTGTAGTACAGGAATCAGAATCAGACACTTTGGGTAGAGTAGAATTACTTTCTAAAACCAAAAAAACGCGAGGAGACTTTTTTAGTAAGTCTTTTCAGATGGGGAAAAAACCATTACCAGATTCTTATAAAAACAGAATAGCAAATGTTATTCCTGCTAAAGTTGTAAAAACCTTTAAGTAATTTGTAATCCCGCGAAAAAATGAATTTCTTAAAAAAAATATTTCAAAAAGAAGAACCAAGACTTTGGGAAGAATTGCCAGCAATTTCCCTAAACGACTATAATATACAAAAATATGGGAAATCTCATTTAGGATTTTTAGATAAACCTTCGCAATTAAGATTTATTAGATTGAATTCAGCTACGGATAGATTTAAGGAGCTTCGCAAAAATAATCCTTTCAAAATTAGAGATTACTCATCAGCAATATTAGGATTGATTGATGGAACTGAAGATAATGGAGTTGCAATAAAAGCGGAAACAGAAGAATGTTTGAAAAAAATTGTGATGGTTATGGATAAGCGTACTTCAGGTATTTTTTATAAACCTGATAAAAAAGAGATTGATAAGATAGTAAAAGATTTGGTAAAAATGGAAATACACAATGAAAAAATGGCGCATTTAATTTATGCCTTTAGGAAGGCAATGGAACATTCAGGAAAATTAGAAGATTGTAAGAATAAACTTTCTTTAGTCAGATTATCTAAAGCTATATTTATTTAATCCCGCGAAAAAATGACCAACACTTTCCCCATCTCCGAAGACGAGCTAAAATTCCGCGAAAAAATTTCGCCAACTTTTGCGGGAAAAAAGTTTCCGATTCCGGCGCCGACAATTTCTCCGGAGGAACGGATGAAACGGCGGACAGCTCACCGAAATGAGCAGTATTTACATAAAGCAAAATCTTGTTTTTCGGGAAAACCGCTGGTTTCTATCTATCCAGAAAATTTTCAACCTTCACCAAGGTTTCGGTCGACAGGCGCGTTGAAAATATGCAGTCGTGATGAATGGTTTTCGGATTTGTGGGACGGAATGGATTATGGTCGAGATTTTGATTTTTCGCGGGGTTTTTTTGAGCAATATGCAGATTTACAAGCAGAAATCCCGCGAGCGGCGACCGTCACAATTGGGAATGAAAACTGCGAATTTACGACAGGAACAGGATATTGCCGAAATTGTTATCTGATAAATTCTTCCGAATACGCTGAGGATTGCATGTATTCCAAGCTAATCCAAAAAGGTCGCGATATTGTGGATTGTTCCTATGTTTACGATAGCGAACTTTTGTACGAGTGCTTCAATGTGGCGAATTGTTTTGATTCAAAATATCTGCAGAACTGCAAAAACTGCAACGACTCATGGTTTTGTAAAAATTGTATTAGTTGTAATAATTGTTTTGGGTGCGTGAATTTGAAAAACAAAGAATACTACTTCCTTAACAAAAAACTACCGAAAGAAGAATATCAGAAAAAAATCGCGGGATTACAACTTCACAAAAGATCATCATTAGAAAAACTCCGCGAAAATTTTCTACAATTTACCAAAAAATTCCCGCATAAATACGCCGAAAATTTAAGTTGCACAGATTGCACAGGAGACTATTTGCTAAACTGTAAAAATTGCCGAGATTGTTACGATTTAGAAAAAAGCGAGGATTGCTGGATGGTTTGGGTTGGTGGTGGAAATCGCGATGTTTACGATTGCTCAAATATGTATGTCAAAGCTGAACTTTGCTTGGAAACTTTGGGCGTAATCAATACTTTTAACACAAATTTTTGCCTGTATGTTTTCAACAGCAACGATTTATGGTACTGCGAGCAATGTTTTAGTTGCAAAAATTGTTTTGGTTGCGTTGGTTTACGCAATAAAGAGTACTGCATTTTGAATAAACAATATTCCAAAGAAGAATACGAGCAAAAAGTCGCGGAAATTATTGAACATATGATGAAAACCCCCCTTGGTCCCCTCTTGGAAGGGGGGCGACAGGCAGTAGAATGGGGCGAGTTTTTTCCAATGGAAATGTCGCCGTTTCCGTACGAAGAAACTTTGGCGAATTATTATTTTCCGAAACAAACCCCTAAATCCCCTTGTCAGGGGACTTCTTTGGAAAATGAACAGACTGAAAATATTCCCCCTGATAAGGGGGATAGGGGGTTAATTCCAGACGAAATATCAAAAACGGACGACTCAATTTCCCGCGAAATTTTGGTTTGCCAAAATCACCTCACCCCCGCCCTCCTGAGAACTCGGGACTAGAAGGAGAGGGAGCCATTTGTGGGAAGAAATACAAAATTCAACCGGCCGAGTTGCGTTTTTATCGCAAGATGAATTTACCGGTGCCGATTAAATGCGCTGATTGTCGACACGAAACACGAATGAAGTTGCGAAACCCGCGAAAATTGTATTCTAGAAAGTGCGCGAAATGTTCAGCAGAAGTTAAAACTACATTTCCTCCCGCCTTGCGGGAGGCTAGGGGGTTAGATATTTATTGCGAAAAATGTTTTCAGGATTGTTTAGTGTAAAATTTCCACCGCCTTGCGGGGCGCAGCGCGAAATTTTTTTACCCCCCCAACCCTTCCCGACCTTCCCGAGTACTCGGGACTAGGAGAGGGAGTCTAAAAAAACAGTAAGAAGTAAGGAATAGGTAATTGGTGAGGACATACTGTCCAGTAAGGAAAGAGGAAAAAGGAAGGAGGTCTTCCATGAGGAGAACCGGAAAACGTAAAAGATTTTCAGGACAAAGTATATTAGATTTTCGCAACTTATCAAGAGGCGTAAGTCCGTTCATATCGATGCCAAAATGAGGTCTTCCCGCATTCCATGTATCTTGCCAACGTTGAGCATAGTAAATAAAATCATAAGAATTATTACAACAAGAAAGGTAAATAGCTAAAAATTCTTCATCATCAGAACGGTGAGAACGCTCAATCACTCCTTGTAAGCATTTCTTCCCTGCTGGAATGGAAGAAAAAGAAGCATTAAATCGAGTTAAGAATTGATTAAGTTCAATCTCTTTGCGTTTAGAACCTATACAGAATTCAAGACCATTATCGGCTTGTATACTCGCTAATTCAGGTGACTCTTTTTTAATTTCATGATATGTTAGCATGGCATTTTTTTTTGGGGGGGGGTAAAAGGTAGTATTTTACCTTTCCATTTTCCCTCAAATGCTTTTAAAATAGCAAACAATATTTTTCCATACTCATGACGGAAAAGACTTGAGCCCTTTTGAAGGCACTCTGTCCTTTCCTCTGATTGAAATCCCAACTGGACACTATGTCTACACCTATCTAGGTTGTAAACTAACAATAAATTTGACTTTAATCACAATATTCTTATATTTCCCGCGAATCCCATGCGGGAATTACCAATTTTTAAGTTTACAAACGATGCCAATTATCAAATCAGCAATCAAAAGAATGCGGCAAACTGCTCGCAAAACAAAGAGAAACCAAATCACTAAAAGACTTTTGAAAGAAGCTTCAAAGAAATTTATGTCTTTTGTTGAAGCAGGAAAAATCGCGGAAGCAACTAAATTTTTTCCAACTTTACAAAAGAAAATCGATTTAGCGGTAAAGAAAAACCTAATGCACGCCAACAAAGGAGCACGCCAAAAATCTCGTTATTCTAAAATGTTGAAAGCTGACCAAAAACCCGCTGCGCCCCGCAAGGCGGTGGCGAAAAAAGAAACTGCCAAAAAATCAACAACTAAGAAAACTACTAAAAAAGCGGAATAATTTTTAAAAATTAAAATTTAAATAAAGAAAAACTCGGCGAAGCCGAGTTTTTTATTTTTTGATATATTCAATTTGGTTTACCATGTCATCTTTATGTCTAAAGTGGTAATAGGAGTTGGCGAATTTGGATCATCACATCCCGTTCCAGCTGCACCCTTATTGACCAGCCTTATTCCATTAGGGGTGCCATCTACTATAAATTCGTTAGTTGTACTATCTTCCAGACAAACAGCGATTGCAAACTCATTCTTATCATTGTTGTACGCATACAGATATTTATATCCATTTTTAGAATCTGGCGTGGTATATCCTTGTGTTTTTAAAATGTTATCTAAGTCTTCCCTTTGTGGAAAGGGGTTAGGACCGTATCCCCAAAGTCCTGGTGGAGGCATTGGTCCAGCAAAAACGGTTGAAATAATAGCAAAGGTGTTATTGTTGTCATTATTTTCTTTTTTATTAATAATGGCTATTGAATAATCTACGTCTTCTTTACTAGCATTGATAGTTTTCATTATTCTTGAAATTGTTTGGATAGCCACTTTCCTTTCTGCGTCACGTGCTTTTTTAAAATAACCACTAAAAGTCGCAACGGATATAGTTGCAAGAATACCAATAATTACTATTACAACTAATAATTCAATAAGAGTAAAACCTTTTTTAGACATTTTTTATTTTGTTAAAAATTAATTATTTAAATTTTATTCTAAAAAAATATATATGTAAATAAAATCGGAATAAAATTATAATTTAGCGTTATAGAGTTTTTGGTTTTAAATATTTTGCTATTACAAAAGCAAAAGAAGAGAAGTTGTTAGGAGGGAAGTAAAATTTTGATTTTTCGCGGGATTTTATTCCCCCCGATAAACCTTTATCTGTCGCAATCCGGCACTGATGCCGTGTTTGATGTTTACAAAATAAACAACCCCTGATGCTAAATGTCGAATTTCCCGCGAAATTTTGTCCGGCCATTCCACAAATTTACAAATATTTTCATCAGCTAAAATTTCCTCAAAGCCGTGCGTGAAAAATTCTTCATCGCTTTTTATCCGATACAAATCAAAATGCGCGTAGTGGCGTCCATCCGGGCTGGTATATTCGTTCAAATAAACATAAGTCGGGCTGGTGATTTCGTCTGTCACGCCAAGGTGCGCCAAAATTTCGCGGATTATATAAGTTTTTCCCGCGCCCAAACCGCCTTCAAAAAAAATTGTGAAATTTTCATCTTTCGCGAGGTATTTTTTTACCAAATTTCTCGCAAAAATTTCGGTTTGTTGGTGGTTTAGGATTTTTTTGTCTAAAATCTTTTTCATTTCGCACGATTTAATCTAAAATACTCGCGACTAATTTACGCAAAAAAAATGAAAATTCAATTTTTTGGAAATAACACCTTTCTCGCTTTTAATAAAAATGTGCGAGTAGCTTTTGATCCGCCTGAAAATTTCGCGGAAAAAAATCTTGATTTTACCACTAATTCTAACGGAGT
This sequence comes from Candidatus Altimarinota bacterium, assembly GCA_027028725.1. Taxonomy (GTDB): domain Bacteria; phylum Patescibacteriota; class Gracilibacteria; order UBA4473; family UBA4473; genus JALVIB01. The sequence continues at coordinate 1,373 of JALVIB010000087.1, read as the reverse complement.
TAAGCCTGCGGGCGTTGAAGCTAAAAAACACCTAACTTTACCAGGGGAATACGAGATTTCCGATGTTCTCGTCAAATCAGTGGCGCAAAAAAATCGCGAAAACACAATTTTTAAAGTAGTGATGGACGAAATGTCCATCGTTCATTGCGGAAATATGGCGGAGTCACCAGCCAAAGAGCTCTTAGAAGAATTAGGAGAAGATATTTATATTTTAATCATCAACATTTCCGAGAAATTTCCCGCGAAAAAAGTGAAAGACCTTTTGGAAACAATTGAACCGCGTGTGGCGTTTATTGGTGGAGATTCATCTAAATTCGCTGAATTAAACGGAATTATGGCAATTACTATGAGCGAAGAAAATCCGATTTCTATTTCTCGTTCGGCTTTGTCTGAAGACAAGAGCGAGCATTATATTTTGCCGCTCTAAAATTTCGCGGGATTTTCTCAGAAGAAAAAGAGAAATTTAGAGGTCAGAAGAATGCCTTAATTTTCGCGGGATTTTTTTGTTGCGCCTCATTCCCGCGCAGGCGGGAATCTAGACTTAAAATAATTCCTTAAGTTTATTCCTTGAGAAAAGGGGATTGAGAGAGATTTTAAAATAGGAAGGGGGTTGCTTCCCTCGCAAGGCGGGGGCACAATGACGGAAAACGAAAATTTCGCGGGATTTTTTTGACGAATGACGAATTTTATCTAAAATCCGTCTGTTCTTTGGGAAACAACTTTATGGCGCGGTAGCTCAGTGGTAGAGCAAAGGACTGAAAATCCTTGTGTCGGTAGTTCAATTCTACCTCGCGCCACCATTCGACTCACTTCGTTCGCTCATGGTAAACCAGAGTCGAATGTCCTGAGTTTTTATCGAAGGACTTGCAAGTCTATAAAATAGGCTTTTTTTGTATTTCAAGAAAAAATCCCGCGAAATTTTAAAAAAAACAGGTTCTCGTCCTGTTTCTCAAGTTTCAAATGGTGGGTGATACAGGATTCTCGTCCCTTCGAGCGAAGCTCTCGGTTGAGGCATTTATATCCTCGTCGTTTCACTCCTCGGTATAAATGGACGAACCTTTTTTTCTAACGAAAAAAAACAGGTTCTCGTCCTGTATCCTTAATTTCAAATGGTGGGTGATACAGGACTCGAACCTGTGGCCTCCTCGGTGTAAGCGAGATGCTCTAGCCAACTGAGCTAATCACCCATAAAGAACAAAGAGATTCTAAGAAAAAGTTTTAATAAGGCAAATTTTTTTTGAATTTCTGGCAGGTGTAACTTTTTGGGTGCGTAAAAATGGAGTATTTATGCATGAATAGTAGGATAAAGGGGAAATATTTATAACCCCAAATAAAAAATGAGTAAAAAATGTCCCAAATGCGGAAATAAAAAA
>JALVIB010000086.1 GCA_027028725.1 Candidatus Altimarinota bacterium | reverse complement strand
CCCCTTTTCTGTCATCTCGACCGAGGAGGAACGACGAGCGGAGAGATCTCTCCACTTCTTATTTTTGAACCTAAATTTGTCGGTCGAGATGACAATAAAGCTGGTGTGTGAAAATCCCGCGAAATTTTAGATAATAAAAAAACATCCCGAGTAGTCGGGATGTTTTTTTATTATAATAATTAATTAAATTTCTATTCATACCAGGAAACAGTTGTCATATTTGCTGGGATACCATTTGTTGTAGTTATAGGAGTACACCCACCACCACTAGCTAGTGCTCTTGGGAAATCAGAACCAGCAGGTGCTGCATCAACTCCTTTTGGTGTACCTGCTACAAATGCTTTTGTTGTATCTTCCTCAGACGCAACCCCAATAAAAAATTCAGAGTTAGCTGGCTCGGATGAAGAAGACTCTAATTTATCTGTATTATAACTATAGTAGTAACAAATATTATTCTTTCCATCAGGCGTAGAATAACCTTGTTTTTGAAGTTTAGCATCCAATGCATCTCTATCAGTTACTGAATAATCAACAGTCTCCTCTGTTGCATTAAGCACTTTCATAATAGTAGCAATATTTTGCACTGCTGATTGTCGCTCTGCATCACGAGCTTTTTTAAAGTAACCTCCGAAGGTGGCTACTGAGATTGTTGCTAGGATACCGATAATCACGATAACCACAAGCAATTCAATCAAGGTGAAACCTTTTTTGTTTGTGTTCATTTTTATTTTGGTTAAGAAATAAATAAAAAATGTGACCAAATCCTAAACGAAATCCCGCGAAAAAACAACATTTGTGTTCAAGTTTAAGTAGAAATTGATAAAAAATTGTGTTCTTTATGTGTTTTCTAAAAATTTCGCAGGAATTTAGACAATAAAAAAACATCCCGACTACTCGGGATGTTTTTTGTAATCAATTATTTTTTAAACAATTAAATTATTGATACCAAGTGAGGTCATTATGACCATCAGAATCAATGTTGCCTACTAGTGGATATTTAGGATTACTAGTACTTTTACATCCATCAGTTCCTGTTGTAGCAGAAGCGGCTGCAACACCCGCAGGAGTCCCTGCTGAATATATCTTACTTGTATCTTCCTCTGAACATGCAGCAATAACAAAATCATCCTCGGAATTATCGTATGAATAAATATAACCAAATTGATTTTTGCCATCTGGAGTTGCATATCCTTGTACATTTAGTCTTGCGTCTAATTTTGCACGAGTATCAGAACCAGTTGCTGAAGTATCAGTTGAGTAATTAACAGTCTCTTCTGTGGCATTTAGCACTTTCATAATAGTAGCAATGTTTTGCACTGCTGATTGTCGCTCTGCATCACGAGCTTTTTTGAAGTAACCACCGAAAGTGGCAACTGAGATTGTTGCTAGGATACCGATAATCACGATAACCACAAGCAATTCAATCAAGGTGAAACCTTTTTTGTTTGTGTTCATTTTTATTTTGGTTAAGAAATAAATAAAAAATGTAACCAAATCCTAAACAAATTCCCGCGAAAAAACAACATTTGTGTTCAAGTTTAAGTAGAAATTGATAAAAAATTGTGTTCTTTATGTGCTTTTTGAAAATTTCGCGGGATTTTCATCATTGTCATTGCGAGCGTAGCGTGGCAATCTACTTTATTATTCCCCCTTGGCAAAGGGGGCTAGGGGGATTTCTAAAAATCCCGCGAAATTTTCACATATCCGCAGACGCGACAACATCGTCGTATCTGCAAATCATTAGGGACGGTTTGAAACCGCCCCCTACAAAAATTAACTATTAACTTTTAACTATTAACTGTTAATTGCCGTTAAAGCTTCTTCTATCCGCTCAGTTGGATTGCCTTCAGCCGGAAACTCAAATTTTTCGCCGGTCATTTTTTCGTAAAGTTTAATGTATTTCATTGCCGCTTCTACGCGTAAATCGTCATGCAAAAATTTCGCGGGATTTACAGATAAATCATTCACATCGTATCCTTGATCGACAATTGCTTCCCGCACAAATTCTTTACTGAGCGCTTCCGGTGCTTGTCCGTTTGCCATGCGTTCCTCGTAAGTATCGGCAATCCAGTAGCGCGAACTATCGGGAGTATGAACTTCGTCAATAACGATTAAATTGCCGTCCGCATCAATTCCCATTTCGTATTTGGTATCGACCAAAATTAAGCCGTGTTCCGCCGCGACTTCTTGCCCAAGTTTGAACATTTTTAGCGCGTATTCTTCCGCCAAAGTGTAAACTTCTTCGGAAACTAAACCTTGAGAAATAATTTCTTCGCGGGAAATCGCCTCATCGTGCATTCCGGCTTCGGTTGGTTTAGTGGTCGGAGTGATGATTGGTTCAGGAAATTTTTCGTCTTTTTTCATTCCCGCCGGCATCGTCAGTCCGCAGATTTTACGATCCAAGTGCTGATAAGCATACCATGACGAAGTTTTGGTCGTCCCTGTCAAATACCCGCGAACTATTATTTCAATTGGCAAAACTTTAACGGATTTCACCAAAGAAACATTTGGATCAGGCACAGAAATCAAGTGGTGTGGCACTACGCCGTCCAGTTTTTTGAACCACCACGCTGTAATTTGATTGAGCACTTGTCCTTTGAAAGGGATTGTCCCCAAAATAAAATCAAAAGCCGAAATTCGATCCGTCACGACAATTGCGCGTTTGTTTTCTGGTAATTCAAAACTCTCGCGAACTTTTCCGGAATGATGCGCCAGCGCCTGCGGAAAATTAATTTTATCAACTGTTTGATTGAGGGAACGAATAATGCGGTCTTTCATTGGAGTAAATTAAAAAATATCGCCTAAATTATCTCCAATTTCCAGTTATTGGCAAAAAAATTCGCGGGATTTTGGATTATTTTTTTTCCTTTGTATTCCACAATTTCCCTTTTCCAAACATATTAGCAACTGCCGACTTTGCTTCTTCCAAATGTTTTAAAAACTTTTGATACTTTTCCTGATCAACATCTACTCCGACAGGAATTCCATACTCACTACTTTCTACTTCCCCTCCGAACATTTTTAATTTTTTATTCCATTCCGCAATGCTGTAACCTTTATTATTTGAATTCATTATGAACTTTTTAAAATACAACAAAACAATTAAACAAAGAAAGCAATTTTGTCAAATCTAAATCCCGCGAAATTTTCAAATCTGGCGGAGAGGGAGGGATTACTTCTGATTTTTTGAAATACTCTTGTCGTCCGCTTCTCGCTCACCATAAATAAGACCAAATCCTACCAAAATTATTAACTTTTAACTATTAACTATTAATTCCCAGAAAATCCCGCGAATTTTTTAAATCTGGCGGAGAGGGAGGGATTACTTCTTCCTTTTTATCTTCCTTTTGTCGTCCGCTTCTCGCTCACCATAAATAAGACCAAGTCCTACCAAAATTATTAACTTTTAACTATTAACTATTAATTCCCAGAAAATCCCGCGAATTTTTTAAATCTGGCGGAGAGGGAGGGATTACTTCTGACTTTTTGAAATACTCTTGTCGTCCGCTTCTCGCTCACCAAGAAAATGACCTCACTTCGCTCGGTCGCTTTCTTTTCTCGCTTCGGCGCGTCGAACCCTGACATATCGGGTTCTCATCCCTCCATTGAAAAAATGGCGGAGAGGGAGGGATTCGAACCCTCGGTACCGTTGCCGGTACGTCGGTTTTCAAGACCGGTGCATTCGACCACTCTGCCACCTCTCCGCGGTGCTTTTTTTAAAGCAGCGGGATTATAAGAAAAACTAAAACCGTGGCAAGAATTTTTCGCGGGATTTTCAAAGGAGCGAAAATATTCGCTCCCTACTAATCTCTACTTCAAAGTTCCTCGCAATTTCATCGCCGCAATAATGCGGTCAATCGCTACAATAAATGCCGCTTGTCGCCACGAAATTCCCGCTTGCCTTGAACCTGGCTGAAAGGCGAATTTTTCGCGAGCTTTTTCTAAATCGCTGTAAGCGTTCTCCATGATTTTTTTCAGTTTTGCATTCACATAATCCTCTTCCCAAACATCTCCCGATCGATTTTGTACCCATTCAAAATAGGAAACTGTCACTCCTCCAGCATTGGCTAAAATGTCCGGCAAAACTTCAATTCCCTTCTTTTCCAAAATCTCGTCCGCTTCCGGTGTCACCGGTCCGTTGGCTAGTTCCAGAATTAATTTCGCGGAAATTTCGTCAGCATTTTCATCATGAACAACTCCGTCCAGAGCGGCTAAAACAAGAACATCAACATCCAGTTTCAAAAGCTCTTCGTTGGAAATAACTTTCACTTGCGATTTTTTCATTTTTTCAATGTCGCAGGTATCCCCTTCACAGAAATTCCCGCGAAAAGATCCCGCTTGTTTTTTCCATTCTTTCAAAGATTTCACTTCAAAATACCCGTCCGAGTCACAACAAATTCCTCCTTTGGAATCAGATACCGCCACAATTTTGTAGCCGGCTTCGTGGGCGATTTCCGCGAAATATGAGCCAGCGTTTCCAAATCCTTGCACGGCAATTGTCGTATCTACCGGTTTTTTCCCTAATTTCGCGAGATGTTTCTGTAAAACATAAAATCCTCCCATCGCTGTAGAATAATTTCGCCCCAAACTTCCGCCTAATTCCAAAGGTTTTCCGGTAATTACCCCCGGAGATTTGTGTCCCAAAATTTTTTCGTGTTCGTCCAACATCCACGACATAATTTGCGGAGTTGTGTAAACATCTGGTGCTGGGACATCTTTATTTACGCCAAAAATTCCGTTTTCTGTTCCCCAACGAAAATAAACTCGCGACAAACTTTCTAATTCTGTTTCGGAAAGCGGTTTGGGATTAATTTTAATTCCACCTTTTCCACCTCCCATCGGGATATTTACAACAGAGCACTTGAAACTCATCAAACTCGCTAGCGCTTTAACTTCTTCTAAATCGGCTTCGTGGTGATACCGAATTCCGCCTTTGTATGGACCTCGCGCAGAATTATGTTGCACACGATAAGCCGTCACGGTTTCCGTTTCCCCGGAATCCCGCGAAAATTCTATTTCTGTTTCATGAATTGCTTCGGGAGTTGCTAAAGCTTCTTTTTCAGCTTCCGACAACTGCAAAATTTCCGCAGCGGTATCGAGGTTTTTAAGAAAATTAAGGAATGGTTTTTTGGCAGCCATTTTTGAGGGGTTAGAAAATATATTGGTAAAGGAAACTTTGATAAATAACGCAAAACGGAAAATTTTAAGATTTTTGAGGTAATTTTTTCGAGAAATTGATTTTCGTAGCAGGCTACGGAAATCGCTATTTCGAGGGAAAATTAGCCAAAAAGATGAATTTTATTTTTGCGCTTACATTCTGTTTAAAGTGTAATTTTTTTATTTATCATAGTTTCCTTAATTTTAGAATGGAAAAAATCACTCGTCAAAAGTTAATTTTTTTGTTCAGTGCAAAATTTCGCGTGATTTTTACATTGTCATTGCGAGCATAGCGCGACAATCTACTTCCTTTTTTGAAATCCCCCTAAACCTGCCTGCCGGCAGGCAGGTCCCCCTTTCTCAAGGGGGACTTTCGCAGAAAATTTCGCGGGATTTTTACATCGTCATTGCGAGCGTAGCGCGGCAATCTACTTCCTTTTATGTTCAATTTGTCATTCTCGCCAAAAACAAGTTCAAATTTAAGTTCAGTCGAGAATCCTAAAGGCTTTTAGATTCTGGACAAGCCAGAATGACAAATAATTTTAAAAATCCTTCCCAACTACCAAAACATCCCGCCTCTGTACTTCCACACTGGTGTAAAAATCCCGCGAAAAAATTGGTAAAACTTCTATTTTTTGCGCGAAAGATGGCGGTAAAAGCAGTGCCACCGTTGAGCCAAAATTAAAATGTGATTTTTGTGTCCCGCGAGAATAAGTTTCCCCTACTTGGCAGTTGTCCTGCACAATAGAGTTAACATTAGTTGCGCCGATTTCCAACATAAAATACGGCTCATCGTAAGCGGTTGCCAAAAGTTTCGTCAGCACACGATGATTTTCTTGGAAAACCATTATCCCCTCTTCTTTTCCTAAAAATCTCGCGAAATTTAGGTCTGTGGAAAAAACCCGCGAATTTTCCCGCGAAATTTCTTCCGGTTCGGATAAAACTCGCGAATCCAAAGGATAATCCACCGTGTGATCATGATGCGGTTTGAGTGTAAAAAGAAAAAACTTCCCGCCGTCCGCGAAAATTTGAGCGTTTTCTGCTCCCATCATTTTTTCTAAATCCAAAACTATTTCCGGATAAAGTTCAATCCGTCCGTTCTTAATTTCTCGAATATTTAAATAACCATCAACCGGCGAAATCATAATTTTTTCGCCACCCCCGCAAGGCAGGGGGGCACGGCGGGATTTTCCGGGAAACTTTTGCTCAAAATCCGCGGGAAACAAGGTGCGCGGATAACGATGCGTAAACGCTTCGTTTAGAGTTTTATAACCTTCGTTGGCAAAAGTTTCTCGTAAATTTCGCGGGATTTTCGAGCTTTTCGCCAAAAGTCGCGAAGTCCAAGCGGTATTCGCCAGAAATCCCGCGAATTTTGAAGCAAATCTAGTCATCACGATATCCCTCGCTAAACGAGACGACCACTTTTTATTTTTCAAAGAATTTTCCAAACCCAGTGGCATCGTCGTAGTTTTGCCACTTTTTAGATTGTAAAGCAGTAAAGGTTTTTCCAAAATCAAATCTTCGCTTCACAATGCTTCCGCAAAAGCTTTCAAATTAACCACACGGACATTTTCTCCTTCCGGTAAAAGCTCCGTAAAAGTTAAAATTCCGTCAGCAATGTTAGCATCACCAATTTCTGCTTCTGATAATTTTACTGAAAAATCGTCATCATCTGTATTGAGCAGAGTTAAACCATTTTCTCCTGCGTCAAAGTAGAAATTTTCTACTTTAAGTTCAGAGTCTGTTTTCGCGGAATTTTGCACCTTAACAGCTGGTTTAGGCATTGGTCTTGGCGTTTGTGCTTCTTTTTCTGATGATTTCAAAAAAGGCACAGAACAACCTGCCAAAAGTATAGATAAACCGAAAGCGACTAAATATTTTTTCATCGCTCTGATTTTGACATATTTAGAAATGAATGCAAGTTTTTACTTGTTTTTTTGAATTTTTTAAAAATTTCGCGGGATTTTAACGATCTCCATAATCGTCCCCAAAACGGTTTTCGCTATTTAGAAAATCATTTCCATAAGCATGATAAAACCATTCGTAAGCAGCTTGCGCCAAAGCGTTCCCCATTGAAAGGAATCCAAACAACAAAGGTAAAACAAAGAAAGCGAAAATTGTTTTATTGGAAAAAAACAGCACCGCCACAATTGTAAACAAAATAAGTCCCAAGATCAGACCATACAAATTAACTAAAAGATATTTTGACCAGTTGATTATTTCTAGGATAAAAAATGATAAAATCGCGGACAAAATCGCGTGAATAACTGCCGCTATTCCAATGCTCTCATAGCCAAAGTAGCTATTCATAATAGCGTAAACTGGAATCATTAAAATCAACAAAATTAAATTCCCAAAAAAGACATCCGTAAGCAATGTTGTCCGATAATGATAATGCTCGCTCACTACGGTAGACATTAAAATATAGGAAACACTTGACGCCAAAATTCCTAAAAAAGACGCCAAAACCACAAAATAAATAAATAGCGGATGCGTCCCCGTCACCATTTCTGATACGCCAAATTCATTTGTTGTCACATTTGCTGGCGAAAGAGTGTTTCCAACGATCCCCCAGCCCATAAATAAAACGATTAGCAAAATAACCGATCCGGCAACGCCTGCTCCGAATCCTGAAAAAAATCGGATAAAAACATCCAGAAAAGATAATGGTTTCAATAAAGTTGATTTCATTTTGTTTTTTTATTTTCGCGAAAATTTTAACACTTTCTGAGAAAAAACAAAAATTTCGCGGGATTTTTTCTATTTCAACGGATCTTTTTTTGGAATTCCGACTGCGCGCGGGAATTTTTTGGATGTTTTTTGAACTTTTTTCATCTGCACAAAAACCCGCGAATTTTTGCCAACTTGGTCCTGATGAACTTTGATAATTTTCGCTCCCAACTTTTTTTCTAAGTTTTTATAAGTTTGTAAATCGTCTAAAATAGCTGGGCCTTGATACGCTAAGAATTCTCCGCCAAGTTTCACAAAAGGCAAAGTTAATTCCAGTAAAGTCGGCCAAGGCGCGACTGCCCGCGTCACGACGATATCAAATTTTTCGCGGAATTTAGGATTGTGCGCAAAATCCTCTGCTCGTCCGTGTAAAATTCGCGGGATTTTTATCCCACTTTCACGCGCCATTTCTTGCACGACTTTAAGTTTTTTGGCGACTGAATCCAGTCCAGAAAAAGAAGCTGTCGGCAACAAAATAGATAGTGGCAAAAGCGGAAATCCCCCACCAGTTCCCATGTCTAAAATATTTTTCGCGGGATTTTTCAAATATTTATAGCCAACAACCGAATCAATAAAGTGCTTCTCCCAAATCCCCTCTTCGTCCTTTATCGCGGAAATATTGATTTTGGAATTCCAATTGTTGTAAGAATTCAAAAGTTTCTGAAACTGCACGAACTGCTCGTCGGTAATTTCTACGCCAGAAAGTTGGCGAAATTTTTCTTTATTCATCGATGGTATTGTAGTTAGTTTTCAAAATCCCGCGAAAAAAAATATCAAGTCCGGACTTTGACAGCCTAAAAGAGAGAAACTAAGTCCGGACTTAAAATATTTTTTTATCTCCGCAAAAACGCCTGTACAAATCCGTCCAAATCGCCGTCAAAAACTTTATCCGGATTATTGTGTTCAAAATTCGTGCGGTGATCTTTGACTAATTTATACGGTTGCAAAGTGTAAGTACGAATCTGCGAACCAAAAGAATTATCCAATATTTCTCCACGAAGTTCGTCTAATTTTTCCGCATTTTGTTCTAATTTCAGTTGCAAAAGTCGCGATTTTAAAACTTTCAGCGCGGAATTTTTATTTTGTAGTTGTGATTTTTCGTTTTGGCAGGTGACTGATAAATTTAGTGGCAAATAAGTAATCCGTACCGCGGAATCTGTCGTGTTCACACTTTGTCCCCCGTTTCCACTGGCGCGAAAAACATCTATTCGCAAGTCTTTTTCCGCGATTTCTATTTCAGTATCAAGTTTAATTTCCGGCAAAACTTCCACCCGCGAAAAAGAAGTTTGTCGTAAATTTTTCGCGTTAAACGGCGACAGCCGAATCAAACGATGCACGCCATGTTCGGATTTCAAAAACCCGTAAACATTGTGTCCTTTGATCTCAATTGTCGCGGATTTTAGTCCGACATCGGACGGAGATTCGTCCAAAATTTTGGTTTTCCAACCCTTTTTTTCGGCAAACCGCAAATACATTCGCAACAACATTTGCGAAAAATCCTCGGCATCCTGTCCCCCATTTCCTGTGGAAATTTTCAAAATCGCCGATTTGGAATCATGGTCATCAGATAAAAGTGCTTCGGTTTCCGCTTGCGCGAATTTTTCTTCCAAAGTAGTTATTTCCGCTTCAACTTCGGCTAAATCGTCGTCCGTGTACTCGCTCAATAAGTCCAAAAGTCCGTCTGTGTTGGCTTTCAATTCAGTCCAAATTCCCGCGAAATTTTCCAGTCCAGCACATTCTTGGGAAACCGCGGTGGCTTTTTCGTTATCGTCCCAGAAGTCATTTCGCGACATTTCTTTTTTTAGTTCGGTAATTCGCGCTTGTTTTGTCGGCAAATCCAAACTAGGCCAAATTTCCGCGATTTTTTCGCGGATTTTTTCTAGTCTTTCCTGTAAATCTTTTCTTTCCATTTTTTTGACAAAATTTTTAAATCAACATATAATTGTCGCGTATTACGACGAAGGGGTATCCAAAAAGTGTCAGTGCTTTCGGTCGCCTCTTCTTTTTTTGTATTCTAACTTATTACAGCAACTCCAACCGTCAATAAAAGCAATATTTGATAAATCTTTTCTTTCCATCGAGGGCAGTGTAGCAGTTTTGTGGGACGATGGGAATTGCAAAAAATCCCGCGAAATTTTGGTTGCTAGTTAGCATTCTTTTTATAGAATTTATCCACTTATGAAAGATTTGCCAAAAATAATTATTGTCGGGACACCAAATGTGGGGAAAACAACTTGTTTTAACCAACTAACTGGTAGTAATGCGCCAGTTTCAAATTTTTCCGGGACAACTGTTGATTATCACCAAAAAGTTGCTAAAAATTTCGCGGGATTTTAGTTATTTCGCGATAAATGCTGATTTTCTATGAAATTATAAACTTTTTTTAGACCTAATTTATCTACTACTACACCAAAGCCATCATCAAAATTATCATTTGAAAACAATCTGATTCTATCTTGTTTTTTCTCTCCCTCAATATACGGACTAATATAAATTTCAACATCACTTTCTCCTTCTATTTCAACAGATAACTCACCTTCATCATCTAAAACTAAAGATTCCTGCTCAAAATCATCTGATAAAATTCGCGAGAATAAATCACGAAACTCTTTTATGTATAAATAGACTTCAGCATTATCAAAATATAAACAAACTTCTTTTTTATCATAAAGAGGATCATAAATAAAAATTAAGGAATCTTCCATCGTCAAAAAAATATTACTTATTATTCTTCTTGTCAAGACTTTTTTACAAAATATTTTATTTTAGCAAATTTCCATCCTTCACTAAAGCTACGGAGGACAGGTCGCGGAATTTTTGTAGGCGCGACGGCGCCGTCGCATCTACAAAACCACTTATTCATTATCCTTTCTCCCCTTGAGAAAGGGAGCCAGGGGGATTTGTTTTTAGAAAATTTTACCCACAAAACACTTGAAATCCCGCGAAATTTCTGCTATAATTCTTTGATCTTTAATAATCCCGCGAAAAACCGAAGGCATGAGCAATTTGGTTTTAAAAAAATCTCCGGACACCCTTTATTAACCAATATAGAAAAAACAGCGGAGAAAATTTGAAACCAAATATTCTCCCTGCCTTCCTCTCCCCTCTCTAGTTAGACTCGAGAGAAAGACGAGAAGATTTTTCTCAAAAAACCAAAAAATTTTACAAACCTCAAAACAAAAACAAAGAGTTTGCTATCAACTCTAAAATATCGATAGCGGGGATTGCTAGGGAATTAAATAAAACGCACTTACACCTCTAAATATGTGAAAAAAAGTGCGTTTTTTTTATACCAAATTTGTCATTCTGAATTTATTTCAGAATCTAAAATTTCGCGGGATTTTGGGCGGGTTTTAAACCCGCCCCTACAAATTCTTACCGTAGGGGACGGTTTGCAACCGTCCCTAATAAAAAAATTCCTTAGCTTTTTATCTTTTCGACTTTTAAACTTGTTAGCTATTTAAAAAAATTCGCGGAATTTACAAAAAAACCCCATAAAGGGGACTTGTATCTTTACTGGCTGTGTCATCCGTAGCTTTAGCATAGGATGGAGCGCGTGGCGGGAATCGAACCCGCATCATCGGCTTGGAAGGCCGGGATAATAGCCATTATACGACACGCGCTTGTGTGCATTCAATAGCAAGGGGGATTTTAGAAATATTTTTTGGTTGGTCAAATTTTTTTTGGTATAGTCCGAGCGATGTTTAAAAAAGGAGAAATTTGGGCGTATCCGACAGACACAAGTTTTGGACTAGGCGTGCGAGCTGATGATGAGCAAGGTTTGGAGGATTTGGCAAAACTAAAATCCCGCGAAAAAAATATGTTTTTTTCTTTAATGGTGCGGGATACGGAAATGTTGCGAGAGTTTGCGGAAATCCCGCGAAATTTTGAAGAAAAATTGAATACTTTTTTTGTGCAAAAACCGCGAACGGCTATTCTTAAACCGAAAAAAACCTTGCCACAATCTAAATTTTGGCCAAAGGATAAAGTAGCTTTTCGTGTTTGTACAATTCCCGAAATTTCGCGGGAAATTAGTTTTCCAATTACCGCGACTAGTGCGAATATCTCGGGACAACCTGCAATTTACGAAGCAGAAAAAATTCGGGAGATTTTTGGCGATAAAGTGCAAATTTTCGCGGGAATTTCGGAATTGCCGAAAGTTGAAGCCTCAGAGATTTGGGATTTTACGGTTGAGCCAGCCGTACGGATTCGGTGAAAATAATCCCCTATCTTGTCAGATAAAAAATAAGCAAAATCTTATAAAAATTCGCGCCAGCAAAAATCGCGGGAATTCGGAAAGCGCGACGGCGCCGTCGCGCCTACAAAAGGGCGATTAATAATTGCCCCTACGAAGATATACGAAAAAATAATTATTAACTTTTAACTTTTAATTATTAATTTCCAAAACCTTTTCCCGCGAATTTTTTGACTTCTTCCGCCAAAAACCTAAGATTCGCTCGCTTTGTCGGAAAGTTTAGGAAATGACGCGTCTTATTCTTCTCTGAAAAGCTGTAATAATCAACTAAATCGCGTTATTAAATATCATGGCAACAATGGAAAACTTGCTTACAAAAAAAGATGACATTGTTCTTTATCGTGCAGGTCAAACTGTTAAAGGAACTGTTATCGACACTAATCCATCTCGAATTCTCTTGGATTTACCAGGTGGATTAACCGGAATTATTACTAAAAAAGAAGCGACCGGATTTGGCGTTTCTACTGATTCTGTTGAAAAAGGATCAACTGTTGAAGCACTAGTTATTAATCCTGAAAACGAACAAGGATTAGTGGCAATGTCTCTACGACGAGCTTCTCAAGAAAATGTTTGGGCTGAACTAAATTTAAGTCTAGACGAAGAACGAATTATTAAAGTTAAAATAGTTGAAGCCAATAAAGGTGGACTTATTGCGACTTATAAAGGAATTCGCGCGTTTTTACCGGTTTCTCAATTAACACCGCTAAACTATCCGCGTGTTGATGGAGCGGCAGCTGGTGAAATTTTACAAAAACTACAAGAACATGTTGGAAAAGAGTTTGCGGTGCGAGCGATTAATGTTGATCGCGAAGCCGGAAAGTTAATTGTTTCCGAAAAAGCCGCTCACGAAGAATCTAAACGCGAAACTTTGAAAAACTTGAACGAAGGAGATGTTGTTCAAGGAATCGTTTCCGGTGTGGTTAAATTCGGTATTTTCGTAACTTTCGGTGGAGTTGAAGGACTTGTTCACTTATCAGAACTAGACTGGGGACATGTTTCAAATCCCGCGAAAATTTACTCACTTGGAGACAAGGTTGAAGTAATGGTTATGGGAATTGACGGCGACAAATTGGCTTTATCTATCAAGAGATTGACTGATGATCCATGGAAGAAAAAAGTCGCGGAATTTGAAGAAGGACAAGAAGTTTCTGGAAAAATCGTTCGTTGGAACTCGGCTGGAGTTTTCATCGAGATTAAACCGGAAGTTATGGGATGTTTCTCTCTAGACCAATTCGGAGTTGAAAAACACAGCGATTTAGAGGTTAAAGATGGCGAAGAAATGAAAGGAATTGTGGAAAAAGTTAACTTTGAATCTCATCGTATTGATTTGAAAAAAGTTTAAAAACAACACCTAAATCCCCTTATCAGGGGACTAAAAAAATCATAAGAAAAACAAGTCCGGACTTGGCTCAAGATAAAATTTTGTTCAAGTCCGGACTTAAGTTTTTCTCTAAAATCCCGCGACCTGTCCTCCGTAGTCCTAATATATGCACCAAACCTTGCGAAGGAGGAAATTTGTCATCTCTAACATTAAAAAGTAAAATGCTCTCGGTTTAATCCCCTACTCAAATGACCTTTATGGAAAAAAACATTTTCGCGGAAATTATCGCGGGAAAAATCCCCTGCGATAAAGTTTACGAAACTGACACAATTTTGGCTTTTTACGATATTAATCCCAAAGCTAAAATACACATTTTAATTATTCCCAAAAAAGAATACCAGACCGCCTTGGAAGTGAACGAAGAAAATTTCGCGGAATTTGGGGAACTTTTCCTTGCGGCAAAAAATATCGCGAAAAAATTGGGAATGACTGGATACAAACTGCATATGAATGTCGGCGAGGACGGCGGACAAATCGTTCCGCATGTTCATTTGCATATGCTAAGTCCTGATTATAACGCACCGTTATAAAATTTCGCGGGATTTTCAGAAACAAATATAATTCAAACAATGAAAGTAAAAATTCACCGCCTCGATCCCGATTTACCTTTGCCGAAGTATGAAACAAACGGCAGTTTTGCTTTTGATTTTATCACTCGTGAAACGACTAAAATTCCCGCGAAAAAACGAGTTTTGGTGCCGGCTAATGTCATTATCGAGTGCCCGAAAAATTTAGCGCTTTTGATTTTGCCGAGAAGCTCGTTGTTCAAGAAAAAGTCGCTCATTTTGCCTAATTCTCCGGGACTAATTGACCGCGATTATTGCGGGGAAACTGACGAGATTATGATTCAGGTTTATAATATGTCAGATAAAGAAGTTGTTGTTGAGCGTGGGGAAAAAATTGCACAAGGTTTATTTGTAAAAACGGAAACAATCGAATTTGTGGACACTGAAAAACCCGCGAAAAAATCCCGCGGAGGATTTGGGAGTACTGGATAAATAGAAATGATTCCAATTTTCCTCGCCTATGGAAATTTCTAGAAATAATCTCCGAAAAAATCGTAAAATTCGCACAGTGAACTTATTGTTTAATTTACTGAGAACGTTTGTCCCGAGTACTCGGGACGAGGTGAGTTTTTTGCTGACTTTTTTTCTCATAAAAAAAGTCAGAAGAATAATGAAATCTTTTTTAGTCTAGATTCCTGCCTCCGCAGGAATGAGGACGAAAACAAAATCCCGCGAAATTTCATTTTTGTCCTTTTAGCACGACTCCGCTATACTAAAACTGATGAACTTAGAACAAATTTTCGCGGGATTTTTGGAGAAAGAAAACCTTTCTGGCAAAAAAATTTTATTGCTCGTTTCGGGAGGAGTTGACTCTGTCGTATTACTCAATGTCGCGACAAAAGTTTGTAATAAAAAAGATCTCGCCGTCCTACATTTTAATCACAATACGCGCAAAAATTGTGTTCAGGATTTCACACTTGTGGAAAACTTGTGTAAAAAATTAGGCGTAAAATTTAGAGGAGAAATTCTACCTGCGATCAAAAAAAGTGATCAAGAAAATCAGTGGCGTAAAATGCGACAAAAAATTTCGCGGGATTTTGCCAAAGAAATTGGAGCAGAGAGAATTTTAACCGCTCACCACGCCACGGATCTCGTGGAAACTATGATTTTCCGCTTAGTTAAAGGCTGTGGACCAAGCGGACTCTCCCCTTTTGATTTAGGAACAAAGCCTTTTTGGCAAGTTCCCAAAAACGAGTTAATAAATTACGCGAAATCTAATAAACTCGAATGGAACGAAGACAAAACGAACAAAAAAAGTATTCACTCGCGAAATTTAATTCGCAATAAAGTTTTACCCGAATTGCGAAAAATCACTCCTAATCTTGAACAGGTTTTCGTGCGCGAGTCGCAAATTTTCGCGGGGATTTCCGAATATATCCAGAAACAAATCTCCCACTGGCAAAAATCCCGCGAAATTTCTTTGGTTGAGTTTTTAGAGCTCCCTTTTATCTTGCAAACTGAACTTCTCCGCGAAATTTCGCGGGAAATTCCGAGTATGAGCGAAGTTGAAGATTGCTTGCGTTGGTTGAACAATAATCCCAAGGGAAACTCAACAAAAAAAATGGGAAACACTGAATTACACCTTAAAAAAGGCTTAATCTGTTGGTAAATTTTCGCGGGATTTTATTCGAATCGACGAGACAAAAACAACATCACAAATCCTGATAATATCGCAATTATAATCGCCAAAGTAGTTCCATTTCCAGATGTTGGAGTTTTTGTCGGTGGTGCACTACTATGATTCTGTTCTTGCTGTTCTTCGGGACAAAATGGAGTTCCTTCCGCGATATTACTCGGTGGACTAGTTAAACCATCTTCGTCATAAGCCGTCACCTGAAAACAATAAGTTTCACAAGGCTCTAATGGCGTTACATACCATTGCGTTCGATCATCTGGAGTTTGATTTTCTTGGTCAAGATTTTCTTTTTCAGAACATTTCGCGAAATTTATCTTATAGTTTTTTATCGCTTTATCATCAGTCGCTGGCGACCAAAATAAAGTCACTTTTTCTATTTCTCCACTCTTGGCTGTTAGATTTAAAACAGCCGTCGGAGCTAAATTCGCGGGTTTTTCTTCCTCTTCTTCAGTATTTTCTTCTGCTGGTGGCTCACAATTCGCTTTATCGACAGAAATCACTGCCGCATTCGGTTCGGTTACAGAATTCCCTAATAAATCAGAAACGGTACATTCTACCGGAAAATCGCCCTTTTGATCAGGAATAAGAATTTCTGTTGCAAATTTACCTTGGTCATTTTTCGCGAGATTAAAAATCTGTTCGTTGAAAACACAATTAACCGACTCCAAATCTTCACCTCCAACTATGATATTCGCTTTTTCACCTCCGCAAAAAGGACCAGCTGGGTCCGTCGTTACAGAAATAACTTGTGGCGGTGTTCGATCAATGGTAATCGCTACCTTATTGGACAAAAGTGTTTCATCATCCATACAAATTGCTTGAAAAACATGTATTCCATCAGCCAAAGAAGGAGTTTGATACACATATTTATTAGATTCATCAACCGCCAAATTATCAATCAAAGTTATCTGTCCATCAACTAATTTTACAACACTACACTGAACGGATGTCCCTGAAATCGTTACTCGCGCCGAATTAAAGCTACTCCCATTTGTCGGAATATCAATTGTTAATTTGGGGTCATCTGAAACTACAACTGGATCACTTCCCATCGCGATATTTATCGATTGTTCTCCGGAAATCCGAAAATCATCTAAATCATGAACTGCCAAAGTCTGTTCACCACCTGTCCCAAAAGTTATCGCTAAATAAAAGTTATGCTCACCCTGATCACTAGGAAGGAATGTGTAATCGTTTGGCAAAATCGCTCGATCATCTGAAGATGAAAAACGAATTGTTCCCGTATAATTCACAACCGTGTCCCCATTTTCGTCTTTCGCGACAATTTTCGCGGATAAATTTTCCCCAATACTCGCCTCCGTCGGCAAATCTTCGATAGAAAAATACGCGACATTTGTATCTTCTGACGGATCATCAAAAAGTTGAGCTTTTAAAAACTTCCCAATACTCCAGCTACCAGCTCCAACACTTTCCAAACCATTTTGGGGAACAAAAAAGACAATTTCTTTTTTATCGAAAAGAACTGTATCTCCCAAAATGACTGAAATAGTGGAAACGCCAGCTGATTTCGAGCTGATTTTCGCCATCGCTTGGCCTTTTTTGTCCGTCAATTTATTTGTAACGATAAAATCAGAATTTCGCGAGGAAATAACTTTTACCGGAATATTTTTAATCAAATTCCCATAAGCATCCTTGGCAATTATTTTTAATCGCGAAACTTGTTCGCCATCAGCTTCTACCGAAGGTTTATCAATAATGATTTCGGATTTATAAGCGGAAACATCTGCCGGATAAACTGTAAAATGCCCAACCGTTGGGATATTTTCAAAATCCCGCGAAATTATGACATCATATTGTCCTGCTTGCTGAATATTTATGGGAGAAAGCCGAAAACTACTCACTCCAAATTCATCCGCAGTCGCTTGTAAAGAAATTTTCGTCTGATTCGGACGAATTAATTTTATCGCGAGATTTTCATTAGCATAAAGCCCTGAAACTCGCACCGTATTTGAATTTCCGGCAATAACATCAGGCGCGGTAATCCACGCTTGAGCGAAAGAATTTCCCGCGAAAAAAAGAAAACTGAGAGCGAATCCGTATAAAAACTTCTTCATCGTCTGTAATGATAACACTTTTTTGCAAAGTACACCAAATTTCCGACTTTTTTTCGCGGGATTTTTTGATTTCCTATTTTAAGAAGAAATAAATCACTTTCATCAAAGTATAACTCATAATTATAAAGGCCAACCCAATTCCCGCATACATAAAGAAGTTTTTCGCACTTGTAATATCTTCTTCATCCGATCCGGCATAAATAAACTTCACCCCCGCATAAATAAACATTATGACCACAATTGGCGAGATAAATTTTAAAATTATGTTAATAATATTGGGAATAATTGATAGAGCAATTTTTTCAGTTTTCTTGCCGTTTTTATCTTTATCGCCATCTTTATTTTGACCCAAAATCCCGCGAATTTCTTGTCTTTGTTTCTTCTTTTCTTCTTTGCTCGCCCACGCCGGAAATAGACAATCTGAATCAAAACTGTTTCCTTCACATTTTCCCTTTAAAACAATTTCCTTGGAATCCCCAGTTCCTTTTGTTAATTTCCATTTATAAACTTTATCCTTATAGCGCTTTTTAGGATCTGTAAAAATAAATCGATAAATATTTTCTCCTTCATCCAAAGATTTACTTGAAAAAGAGAAATTTCCATCTTGCACGTCATATATCAATTTATTTTTAAATTTTTTACTACTGTTCCCATTATCTGGATGAAAGTCGAATGATGTAAATTTATCATTATCTAATTTTTCAACATCAACAAGCTTAATCCCCCGAATATTATCACCATTTTCATCAATAATATTTCCACTTATTTCTTTGTCTTCATTACTATTATTACTACTTGTATCACTAGAACCACCACTATTGTTGGGAGGAGTATCATTTGTTGTTGTAGTACTAGCATCATTTTCTCCACCTGAACTACTATCACCCCCATTATTATTTTGTGGTGTTTTTTCTAATTCTCCATTTACCACTTTTGTGTCTCCTGCCTTTATATCATGCTCTTCAGATTCCTTATCATTATATTCATCTTTTTTAAATTTAACCTTATACTTCCCCTCTTCTAGTAAATTAATTTCATACTGACCATTTGGATTAGTAATAGCCATAACACCTGATGAAGTACCATTTGTGATTAGTTCAACACTAACACCTTCTAATACAGTAGTATTGTCAGCATTTGTTACTACCCCTTTGATCATCATCTTGTTATTTTCTTCACAACTTTTCTTTAAATACTCATCAAAAACTGCTTTCGTACAATTCCCATACCTCCCATCATTTAAAGAATTTGAATTACAGTAATCAATATTATTTATTGGGCCTATAATATTTCTGGTTTTTTGAGTTGTTAGCATTTGCTGCAATACTTCAACATTTACATTATCTGGATTTATTCCTGTATCATCCCCATTTTCCTGCAGTCTAGAATAAATTTCTGGTGATATTTTTATTATTGTTCCATCTTTTTTGCCATTATTGTTTTTTAAACAATGTGATGGCATATTTCTTTTTAATTTCTGTTTCCCCCCTTGACTAGATGGTGGATTAAAACAACTCTCTGGTGCTTCCAAGCTACAATCTTTAAGTTCAGCAAACGAAACAGCTGGCAAAGATAGCGCCAAAAATCCCGCGAAAATTCCGATTAACAACTTTTTCATATTTATTTTTTTATAAAATCTTTTGATTATACCTTAAATTCAACAATATTTCAACCAAAATCCCGCGAAAATTCCCCCCTGACAAGGGGGGCTAGGGGGGTTGTTAAAAATCCCGCGAAATTTCAACTTTTTCGCGCATCAATTAATTTCAACTGCACCGAAGTTTTCCCTTGCCACTCGTTTTCGCTAACAGAAACAAGAATATCTATTTCATCACCAATTTTTATTTTTTCTAGAAAATTTTCCGCGAAAAAAGCGACAAATTGAATCTCCTTTTTATTTTTAAGTCCGGACTTAGGCAAATTTTTGTCCAGTTCTAAGTCCGGACTTGGATAAAAAGTTCCTGTAAATCGCGCGTGATTTCCATCTTTTCCCATCGTGTAAATATCGGTGATTTTAACTTTTCGTAAACCAAAAATTTTCGCGGGATTTCCGGCGCCAAAAGGGGACAAAAAATTTAAAAATTCTACTAAATCTAATCTAGCTATAGGTCTTATATGA
>JALVIB010000085.1 GCA_027028725.1 Candidatus Altimarinota bacterium | reverse complement strand
CTGGAATACGGTACAAACAGTGACAGTTACGGGAGTAGATGATACACAAGTGGATGGTACAATATTATATCATGTTGTGACAAGTGCGGCGACATCAGTGGATAGTAATTATGATGGAATGAATGCTAGTGATGTATCAGTAAGTAATATAGATAATGATTCATATTCAGTATCAATAACAAAAACAACAGATGGTTCAGAGCCATCAACAAATGCAAGTTTTACGATAAGTATAAGTCCTATAAATAGTAGTGGAGCGGCAATTACAGGAGATATAGTATATACAGGAACAGCTACAGAGGGAGTAGATTATGGGACAGGACCAACAACATTTTCTATAGCAAATGGGGCAGGTAGCGTGGTGATAAGTCTTAATACAATAGATGATGTTCAAGTGGAAGGAGTAGAAACAGTGAAGGCGATAATTTCTAATTTATCGGAAGGGAGTATTGCAACAGACAATGCTACAGCAAATTTATCAGATGATGATGTAGCGGGAATAACAGTGTCAGCGATTTCTGGAGATACAACGGAGGATGGTGGAACAGCAAGTTTTACAATAAAGTTGAATACACAACCTACGGATGATGTAGTAATAGGGTTGACAACGGATGACACAACAGAAGGGACAGTGTCACCAAATTCAGTAACATTTACAAGTACAAACTGGAATACGGTACAAACAGTGACAGTTACGGGAGTAGATGATACACAAGTGGATGGTACAATATTATATCATGTTGTGACAAGTGCGGCGACATCAGTGGATAGTAATTATGATGGAATGAATGCTGGTGATGTGTCAGTAAGTAATATAGATAATGATGTGTCAGTAAGTAATGTAGATAATGATGTGTCATCATCACATGGTGGAAGTGGAGGAAGTGAAGCGCAAGGAGTGCAAATTGGGACCTGTTCGCTGACAGGAAATATGTGTCAGATAAGATACCCATACCCAAACGGTTCAAATGATACAGAATACGCGGAATATACAACTTGTATAATAGGAAAAAGTCAATCTGGGCGACACGCGTGCGCAGAGGCTTGGGCAATAGCAAAAGGATATACATTATGTTCTTCAAATAATCAGTGTTCTCGCGTAATACCAGAACCAGAAACGGAAGTAACAAATCCAGAAACGACAGAAAACATAAACGAAACAATAGAAGAAACAGAGGAATTAAACACAGAAGAAGATCCCGCGAAATTAGAGAAAAAATTTGATCCAGAAGTAGAAAAAAAAGAAGAGTTTGAAATCCCGCGAAAAATAGAAGAGATTAAGGTTTGTGAACCATTATTGGTAGATTACCTGAGAAAAGGAAAAGCGAATAATGTTTCAGAAGTAAGAAAATTACAACAATTTTTAAGAGATTACGAGGGATATGGCAATTTAAGTGATACCGGAATATTTGGAGATAATACTTATAAAGCAGTGGTGAGTTTTCAGGAAAAATATGCATCAGATGTTTTGGCTCCATGGGGGATAACAAAAGGGACGGGCTGGGTTTATAAGACAACAAAGAAAAAAATCAATGAACTTTATTGTGAAAAAGAAAAAATCCTGCCAAAAAAAGAGATTGTTTGTGAACCATATTTAAAAAATTATTTAAAACTAGGAAATAACAACCCTGTAAGTGAAGTAAGAAAGTTACAAGAATTTTTGAAAGAAAAAGAGGGATTTGAAAATTTAAAAAACACAGGAATATTTGGCAAACAAACACATCAGGCAGTAGTAGAATTTCAAGAGAAATATGCGTCAGATGTACTATCTCCATGGGGAATAACAAAAGGAACTGGATGGGTTTATCAAACAACATTAAAGAAGATCAATGAGTTATATTGTGGGAAATAAAAAATAAAATCCCGCGAAATTTTTAAAAAAGGGCAGGTCGAAAATATAGAGTTCGAACTTATGTTTTGAGATATCTATCAAAGTTCGAACTCGGTATTTTTTACTTTACCACAAACCCCACAATTTTCCCTGGAACAAAAATTTCTTTTTTGATTTCACCTTTTGCTAAATATTTCGCGACATTTTCGTGTTCTTTGGCTTTAGCGATAACGCTTTTTTTATCGGCATCTTTGGATATTTGGAAATCTCCGCGAACTTTTCCATTGACTTGTACCGCGTAGGTGACAGTGTCTTCCTCTAAGAAATTTTCATCATAACTAGGCCATTTTTCGCGGGAAATTGATTCAGATTCTGGTTTAAACTTTTTCCAAATTTCTTCCGCCAAATGTGGCGCAAAAGGGCTCAATAAACGAATAAATCGGCCCCCAGCAATTTTTGGAATATAATCTAGTTTTGAAAAAGCGTTTAGCCAAATCATTAATTGCGAAATTGCCGTATTAAAGCGGAATTCTTCAATATCTTCGCCAACTTTTTTAACAGTCTGGTGAGTTAAGCGCACCAAATCTGCCGGCGGACAAATATCCTTAATTTCTTTTTCCGCGAAATTTCGCCAAATTTTGTCCAAAAATTTGCGCATTCCCGCCACCGCTTTGGTTGCCCAAGGTTTGCTTTGTTCGAAAGGTCCCATGAACATTTCGTACATGCGGAAAGTGTCTGCTCCGTATTGCTCCACGATTTCATCGGGATTAACAACATTTCCGAGAGATTTAGACATTTTGTTTCCATCTTCACCCATAATTAGTCCCTGATTGACTAACTTCTTGAACGGCTCTTTGGTCGAAACTAAGTCTAGATTATACAAAACTTTGTGCCAAAATCGGGAATAAAGAAGATGCAAAACCGCGTGTTCAGCACCTCCAACATACAAATCAACCGGTCCCCAGTATTTTTCTACCTCTTTATCACAAAATTTCGCGGGATTTTTCGGATCCATGTATCGAAGCCAGTACCAACTTGATCCAGCCCAGTTTGGCATGGTCGAAGTTTCTCGTTTCGCGAGTTCTCCACAACAAGGACATTCTATTTTTACCCAGTCTTCTACTTTTGCCAGAGGTGATTCACCAGTTTCCGATGGTTCATATTTAGCTGTTTCAGGTAGAGTTAAAGGTAGCGAATAATTTTTCGCGAGATTTTGCCAAGATTTAGATAAACTTCGCGCTCCATAAAAAGTTTTTACAAAAACCTCTCCTTGCTTGTTTTTGTCTAAAATTAATCGGATTACAACATTTTTGTTGCGGAAATACCAAGTATTTTCATCAAGTTTATATAATTTTTCTTCCGTCAGGGCAGTCTTTAAAACATCCAAAAAACTCCACCGACGCGAAATTTCTTTTCTGCTTTTATTTTGAAAATGTTGCCATAAAAATTCTTCATCTAAAACAACTTTTTTGCCAAAAACTTTAAAAACAGATTTTTGGGTTTTTGGTTTACGGAAAAGTCGTTTATTTTTTCGTTTTTGATTGACATTTTCCAGTAAGCTCGGTAGAATTCGGTTGAAAGTAGAGAAACCTGCCGTGTTGCCTTTTGCGCAACCATCCTCCATCGGAGTTGGGCGTTTCTCTATTTTTCTTTTGAGAGCGTTTTTTACGATTTCTTTGAATTGCGGATATCTCGCGAAATTTGGATCATGAGGCACGACGCCACATTTCTCACAATGAATTAGCGGAATTGGTTCTCCCCAGTATCGTTGTCGTGTAAAAATCCAGTCGCGAAGTTTGTAATTAACTTTTCTTTTTCCAATTTTTTTCTCTTCCAAATATTCAGTCATCTTTTTAATCGCTTCCTCAACAGGTAAACCATTCAAAAATTCAGAATTTTTCATTTTTCCGCCCGTTTTTTGAAACGGATCTTCCAAACCATCAATAACTTCAATTATTTCAATTCCGTATTTTTTCGCGAATTCGTAATCCCGCTCATCGTGCGCCGGAACAGCCATAATTGCCCCTGTTCCATAACTCATCATCACATAATCGGCAATCCAAATCGGCAATTTTTTGCCGTTTACAGGGTTGATTACATAAGCACCGGTAAATTCTCCAGTTTTGTCTTTATTTAACTCCGTTCGTTCCAATTCGGATTTATTGGCACACGCTTTTTTATATTTTTCAATTTTTTCGCGGAATTCTGGGGTAGTAATTTTATCAACTAACGGATGCTCCGGACTTAACACAAAATAAGTCGCCCCAAATAAAGTATCAGGACGAGTTGTGTAGACGGTTATTTTTTCTTTTTTGAAAAATTTTTGGTATAGGTTGGTAAGTTTTTTGCTCTGGTAATAGGTTTTTACAAATTTTTTGCCTTTAACTTTATCCAAAACTACTCGGAAAACTTTATTTTTGCTGATGAAGTAACCAACATTTTCTGATTCGTAAAATAAATTTGATAGCGACCTAACTACCGTTAAAGCAAAAATCCCGCGAAATTTTTTCTCAGCTTGTGATTTATTTTTCCAGTGGTTGTATAATCTATCTCCAGAAAAGGAAATTCCACCTACTTCTATTTGTATATCGGAAATATGTAATTTTTTAGCTTTTTTAAATTTGACTTCTTTTATTTTTTCAAATAAACTTGGATTGAATAGAGAGGGCTGTTGGTTGTCTTTTGTACAACCCCCGCAAGGGATCTTAGCCCCTCTTTTCTTTATATCTGAATTTCCCGCGAAATTTTCTACCTCAAACTCAACTTCGGCTCCTTCACTTTTTCCGATCCAGTTGCGTTGCATCGCTTTAATTTTGTCTGGCCAATCAAGAACAGATTTTTGAATTTCGTTTAATTTTTCCTGAAGTTCTGGAAAATTAGGATCGTTGAGATGCCCGCGGTTTTTCAAAATAATTAACTCGGCATCTAATTTTTTCGCGAGATTTTGCAAATCATTAACTTTGATATACGGATCATTATCAGAGCCATAAATAGTTATTTTTCTGGCAGATTTGCGGATTTTATCGTAGTTGAAAACTTGTTTTTTATGGATAAGATTTAGGTATTCTTTGGTAAGTCCGTGAACTTGATAAAAAGTTTTTACTTGAAAAGTATTTTTATCTATTTGAGACAAAATCACGCGAAAAATTCTATTTCTAGAGACAAAATAACCAATATTTTTGATGAATTTTATTTTTTCAAGAGCTCGTATAGTAGTTAATGCCCAAGATTGGCGAAACCTAAATTCTCTAAATCCTTTATCTCGAAAATGATTAGCCAAAATTTCTCCATCAAAGATAAATCGTTTGTTATCTCTTTTTATTATTTTTTTTAGAGTAGATAATTTTTTATGTTTTTTCGCGGTTTTTTTCTTGACTTCACAAATTTTCCCATTTATAATTTCCGCGAATAGAGAGGGCGTAGCCGTGTCACCTTTTGAGTGACCCCCGCAAGGGAAGCAGCCCCTCTTTTCTTTATGGAAGAAATTTTTTATTTCCTTAATTCCACAATCATTAACTGTCGGTGCAACCAAAATTATTTCATCCAGTTGGACATCATTTTCGCTTAAATAGCGTTGAATAAATCCTCCGCCTAAACTATGACCGATGAAAATATCTTGTGGCCAAATATTTTTCACATTTTTCTCAAAATGAGTTTTCCATTCTTCATATTTAGGATTTTCAGTATTCGGAAAATCAAAAGCAAAGCAATTAACCTTGTGTTTAACTAAAAATTCGCGGGATTTTTCGAACCAATTTGATTTGGAATTAGCTCCCCAGCCATGAAAAATGTAAACATTCGGCGTATTTAAATCGTTCAAAAGCCGCTCCGCATAATCCGTAATTCGGAACATCCATTGTTTCAGTTTTTTCTTTTCCACCGCGCTTCCGCAGCGCTCGTGCATTCCTTGCTCGACTTCCTCGTTGGCCGCGACAATTTTACATTTCGGGCACCAGTTCATCGCTTTATCGGATTCATACGCTAATCCTTTTTTATACAATTGCAAAAAAATCCACTGTGACCATTTGTAATAATTTGGATCAGTAGTGTCAATTTCGCGATCCCAGTCATAAGAAAATCCCAACGATTGAATTTGTCGGCGAAAATTCGCGATATTTTCTTGCGTAGATTTTTGAGGATGAACTCCGGTTTTTATCGCATAATTTTCTGCCGGCAAACCAAAAGCATCCCACCCCATCGGATGCAAAACATTGTATCCTTCCATCCGTTTTTTCCGCGAAATTATATCTGTCGCGGTCATTCCTAGTGGATGCCCGACATGCAAACCCGCTCCGGACGGATAAGGGAACATATCTAAGGCATAGAATTTTTTATCAAACCCCCTAGCCCCCTTGTCAGGGGGAATAGTGGAAGGATTTTTGGCTTGAAAAGTTTTATTTTTTAACCAGAACTTTTGCCATTTTTTCTCGATTTCGTTGTGATTGTAGTCTTGCATCGGGGGAATTTTACGAAATTTTATGATATTTTCAACAATAATAGATACTATTTTGGTCACTCTGGTTTATCCAGAGTCCGACAAATCTTTGGTATATTTAGCCAGAATGACAGAACAAGGAAATTAAAATCCCGCGAAATTTTATACTGGAATGCTTACGCCCAATTTTTTTAGCAAGAAATAATACAAAATGATGCTTATTCCAATGGTGAAAACCATTACAATGAAATTGTGATTATGCTTGTGTTTGGCGTGAAATTTTCGTTCAGAATGTTTAGCAACATCAAAAAGTTCATCACCAAACAAAACCGACATAAAAGTTCCGACGGCTGAAATAAAAATTATCGCCCAAAAGGGGACTGGTTCCTCTAAAATATGCTTAAATAACTGCAAAAGTGTTGTTTTTTCATAATATTTTGGATGAGAAAAAAAGGCGTAGATATTTACAGAAATGGCAATTATCCAAACCAACATTTCTGAATAAAGCATCTTGATTCGCGTGATTAAGCGCAACGGAAAATCAATCAGAAATCCAGCATCGGCAATCGGTGTGCAAAGCACAAAGAATGACCAAGTCAGAGCAGTAATCATTATTCCGTTTTCTAAACCATATTTATAAACAATAAATCCGAAATATCCCGCGAAAATTGCTAAAACCGCCAGAAATTTAAACAGAATATGTTGTTTGGTTTCGTGTTTCTTGAAATGATGAAGTGGGACATGTTTTCCGCGCATTTCTCATTTTTTTAGAAAATATCGCGAATAGTTTACTCTTGAATTTTTGGCTGAGCAAGGGAAAATTTCGCGGGATTTTGGTTTCAATCGGCATTAGTTTTATTTAGCCATTCATTATTCGTGGAATAAAACTTAAATCGCGAGATTTTTAACTTCCCCCCCCGCAAGGCGGGGGGGGGATTGAGGGG
>JALVIB010000084.1 GCA_027028725.1 Candidatus Altimarinota bacterium | reverse complement strand
GCTGGGGGAAATCCCAACCTTGCTTTTCGCACCAGAATATTTAGAAATGTTTTCTGCTCCCAAAAAAGCGCGCCAAAGTTTTTTTGACCGCTTTTTGTGTCAACTTGATCCGCAGTACAAAGACCTTCTCGCTCAAACAATACGCGTGATTAAGCAAAAAAATGCGATTTTTACCTTAGCACGAAAGGAAATGCTTCCTGATAACGAAATAGAAGTCCAACTGCGTCCATGGAACGAAATTTTGGCAAAAAATATGCCTGAGATTTGGAAATCCCGCGAAAATTTTCTCGCTGAATTAGAGCCACTTTTACAAACGGAGTTAGCCAAAATTTCGGGGAATGACGATGAAATTCGCGTGTTTTTGAGTCGGGGGGGATATAAGGAAGAGATCCCGCCATCGCGCGAGAAAAATTTGGGCGGGAAGGATTTTTCTCTTGATTTTTCGCGGGAAATTTACGCCAAACGATGTTTATTTTCGCCAACGCGTGATGATTTTACCTTTTTCTACCGCGGACAACCGCTGATGAATACCGTTTCGCGCGGGGAAGTTCGTTCAGTTTTGCTGGCACTTTTGTCCGCGCAAAAACAATACTTTTTCGCGAAAACGGGGAAAATGCCAATTTTACTTCTTGACGATTGTTTTTCAGAACTGGATGACAATCGCCAACAAGGATTAGAAAGGCTTTGTGAAGGGACGCAGGCGTTTTTTACAACTACTCATTCCGAACATTTCGCAGGATTTTCGGGGGAAGTGCAGGTGGTGGAGGTTTGAAAAAAAACTTAAGTCCGGACTTAGACAAATTTTTATCCTACGCCAAGTCCGGACTTGTTTTTTAGAATAAGGAATTTTGAAATTTTCGCGGGATTTTTTTCCAAAATCCTGTAAACTTTCCGTGATGAAAAACCAAAACTTAAAAACACTTTTTTTAGACCAAGGGGAAACTCTTGGCGGGGCGGAGCGGTTTCTAATTGATTTTCTGACTTCTTTGACCCCTGTCGAAAAACGGCAAATTCGCCCCGTGGTTTTGGGAGCGAAAATTCCGGAATATCGACAAATGCTGGGAGATTCCGCGAAAATTTTGGATTTTGAGTATCCGCAGGTGCGGGGAGGTGTTTTCAAAAAACTTTTAGCCAGCGGGCGACTTTTGCAAGCGGCGAAAAAGCTCAAAAAAATCATTGAGCAAGAGGATATCGGGCAAGTTTTCGCCAATACGCCACGAACAATTTTTATTTTGTGGATTGCGAAATTCTTTTTTCATCTCAAGGCACGGGCGATAATTATGATTCACGATTTCACTATTCCGCAGTTTTTGTTGCGGAAAATTTCCGCGAAAACAGATATTATCATTGTAAATTCTGTCCCAACGCGGACGATTGTTCGGCAAATTATCCCCGAAGAATATTTTTCTAAAATGCGGATTGTCGAGAACGGAGTTAATATTTCCGCCCTTCCGCGCCTGTCAACCGAAGCTTTAGCAAAGGTTGAAAAAATTGAGAAAATTTTACTTATTGGGCGGCTTGATCCGCGAAAAGGGCAAATATATTTATTGAAAGCCGCGAAAATTTTTCAAGATAAAGGATCTGATTTGCAGTTTTTTATTGTCGGATCGTCTTTTCCGCAAGATCCGCGAACGACGGAATACGAACAAGAACTGCACGAGTTTGTCAAAACTCATGATTTGAAAAATGTTTATTTTTTGCCGGAAGTAGAAAATCCGTTTGAAGCGATTGCGGGGGCGGATCTGGTTCTAGCTTTATCCACCGAACCGGAGACTTTTGGGCGAATTGTGACGGAAGGATTGGCGATGGGGAAACTCGTTTTGGCTTTTGATCAGATGGGACCGCGCGATATTTTGAAAAATTTCGCGAGATTTTGTAATTTGTCAGTTCAGCCACTTTTGGTACAGAAAAATTCAGCCAAAGATTTGGTAAAAAAAATTCAGTTTTTCGTGGAAAATCCGGAAATGGTCAGTGAGTTTACCAAAAATTCGCGGGTTTTTGTCGAGAAAAATTATCCGTTAAGCGAGACCAAAAAGAGGTTGATGAATATTTTGGTTGGGGTTTAGTGGATTAAAAGTTAATAGTTAATAGTTAACAATTCTTTTGTAGGGGCGATCCCTTGTGGTCGCCCAATAATTTGAATTCTATTTTTGAGGGCACCCACAAAGGGCATCCCTACATTTTTTTTCAAATTTCGCGGGATTTTTAGGCTGCGTCCTCAAATTGGGGATATCCACCTAAATTCTTTGCAAGTTCTTCTGCCCCTCTTAAGACATCTGTAACTTCATTCATAACATTGTTCAAATCTGGAATTTTCTCATATGGATCTTCTGAAGCAAAATCCTGTCTAGCAATGTTATTTTCTTCATTTCCGGGTAGTTCCTCTAACGCTTTTTTTGCTTTCTCTAATTCATTTCTATCTGCTTCTTTTGCAGCTTCTATTTCTGCTTTTGTAAGAATTTTAGTTTTGGTTTCCTGTAATTTTATTTGTTCCGTATTGTCCTGTAGGTCAACAGCTTCTGCATCATCAAAATGGTCAAAGTTTTCCACTCCGTAGCAGAACTTAGCACTAATTTTTCGCGGGAATTGTGATAGATTTTTCATAGTTTTTTGAGTTATCGGGGTATTATACCGAAACTTTTGACAAAAAGCAACTGAATTACTACAATTCGCTCGCAACAAAGCGCGCGTTTGGGCGGGCTTTTTTTTATGGTATAAAACCCCCTAGCCCCCTTGTCAGGGGGAAATAAACTTAACAATAAATCACAATGGCTAAAAATATCGTCGTTCGCGGTGCCAAAATGCACAATCTGAAAAATATTGATGTAAAAATCCCGCGAGATAAATTGACTGTGGTAACGGGAGTTTCTGGATCGGGGAAGTCTTCGCTTGCTTTTGATACAATTTACGCCGAAGGACAACGCCGGTATGTGGAAAGTTTGAGTACTTACGCGCGGCAATTCTTGAAACTGCAAGAAAAACCGGAAGTTGATTCAATTGACGGGCTTTCGCCGGCAATTTCCATTGACCAAAAATCAACGACACGAAATCCGCGCTCGACAGTGGGGACGGTGACGGAAATTTATGATTATTTACGACTGCTTTACGCCAAAATCGGAACTCCGATAAATCCGCATAATGGACGAACACTAGAAAAACAAACACCAGCTCAAATTTTAGACGCGATTAACGAGTGGGAAGACGGCACCAAATTTATGATTATGGCGCCAATAATTCGCGGGAAAAAAGGAGAACATGCTTTGGCTTTGGAAAAAATCAAAAAAGCCGGTTTTGTGCGCTTGCGAGTGGACGGAACAATCGTGACGATTAATGATGAAATTGAATTAGATCCCAAGAAAAAACACAATATTGAAATTGTCGTGGATCGGTTGATTAAGAAGGATTATTCCAAAAAATTCCGCGAACTTTCGGACGGCAACAAAGTTGAAGAAAAAAATGACGAAAGGTTACGGGTGATTGATTCAATTGAAACTGCTTTGAAGTTCGGGGAAGGGATTATTATTGTGCATCGTCCAGATTTGGAAGAAAACCAAGATGTGATGTTTTCGGAAAATCTCGCGGATCCTGAAACAGGCTTTTCTTTTCCGCCGCTTGAACCGCGACTTTTTTCTTTCAATTCGCCACACGGAGCGTGTAAAGATTGTCATGGATTGGGGTACCGGCTATCGCTCAATAAAGAAACCGCGCTTAATCCGAAACTTTCCATTCGCGAAGGAGGAATTTTGCCGTGGGGGTCGCTTGGTTCGAATATGTTGGCGTGGAATTTGTCTTTATTGGAAGCAGTGGGTAAAAAATACGGATTTTCAGTTGATGAACCGATTGAAAATATTGATAAAGAAGTTTTAGACAAAATTTTCGCGGGATTTGGAGACGAAATTTTTGAAGTAGAACTGCGCGGAGCCTTTCAAGGGGAAACGACAGAAGTGAAGTTTACAGGAATTACCGTGCAAACGGAGAAACGATACAACGACACGGAATCGGATTGGTTGCGCAAAAAATTAGGGGAATTTATGATTGAAACCACTTGCCAAACATGTGGAGGGGCGCGTTTAAATATTTACGGACGAAATGTTTTTGTGCAAGAAAAAAATATCGCGGAAGTTTGCGATATGTCGATTACTAAACTCAAAAAGTGGATAGAAAATCTCAAATCCCGCGAAGAAAACGCCAATATCGTAAATCCAATTAAAAAGGAAATTAGTGAACGCTTGGGATTTTTAGAAAATGTCGGGTTAGCTTATTTGACTTTATCGCGAACTGCCAACACTTTGTCCGGTGGGGAAGCGCAGCGAATTCGCTTGGCGACACAAATTGGATCGCATTTGCAAGGAGTGCTTTATGTTTTGGACGAGCCGTCAATCGGGTTGCACCAGCGAGATAACGGAAAACTGATTAAAACTTTGGAGCATTTGCGTGATTTGGGGAACACTGTGATTGTCGTGGAACACGATGAGGAAACCATGCGAAAGGCGGATTATCTGATTGAAATCGGTCCGAAATCAGGAGCGCACGGAGGAGAACTTGTTTTCGCGGGAACTTTTGCGGAAATGGAGAAAAGTGATTCGGAAACTGCCGACTTCCTTTTTGGACGACAAAAAATTCATATTCCGCGAGTTCGGCGCAAAAAAATGGGCGAACTGAAAATACTCGGTGCGCAGGAAAATAATTTGAAAAACATTGATGTCGAAATTCCTCTTTCTTGTTTTGTTGGAGTTGCTGGAGTATCGGGATCTGGAAAATCGTCATTAATTTCGCGGATTTTGGTCCCAACTTTGGCGCGCGAACTAAATCGTGCCAAAAAACCATCTGGAAAACACCGCGAAATTACGGGAATTAAAGAAAATTTGGATAAACTGATTTCCATTGATCAGTCACCAATCGGTCGAACTCCGCGCTCAAATCCCGCGACTTATACGGGAGTTTTCACTGATATTCGGGAAGTTTTTGCGTCAACAACCGAAGCGAGAATTCGCGGATACAAATCCAGTCGCTTCAGTTTCAATGTCAAAGGCGGACGCTGTGAGGCCTGTGGTGGAGACGGATTAAAGAAAATCGAAATGCACTTTTTGCCAGATGTTTATATTCCGTGTGAGTCTTGTCACGGAAAAAAATATAATGACGAAACGCTTGAAGTAACTTATCGTGGAAAATCAATTTTTGATGTTTTGGATATGACGGTGGAGGAAGCAGTTGAGTTTTTCCAAAATTTCGCGGGAATTCAACAGAAACTAATTGCTTTAGATGAAGTTGGTTTGGGATACATTAAACTTGGTCAGCCGGCTCCAACACTTTCCGGAGGGGAAGCGCAACGAGTAAAACTGGCTTCCGAGCTGATGAAAAAACAAACCGGAAAAACAATTTATGTTTTGGACGAACCAACAACTGGATTGCATTTTTCAGATGTTAAAAAGTTGCTTTCCGTTCTGCAAAAATTGGTGGATAAGGGAAATTCAATGATTGTGATTGAGCATAATTTAGATGTTTTGAAATGTTGTGATTATATCATCGACATCGGACCGGAAGGTGGAGAAAAAGGTGGTGAACTCGTTGCTTACGGCACACCCGAAGAAGTCGCCAAAGTTAAAAAATCTCACACTGGAAAGTATTTGGCGGAGATTTTGAAGAATTCTTAAAATTTTAACTATTCATTAACAGAATCCAGAAAACCAAGTAAATTCTCTCTTGCGAAATACTTTTTTGCAATAATTTTAAATTTCCCCCAAAAGTTATCTTTGAATTTCATAAATTCTTTATTTTCTATTCCAGAATAAAATTCAGTGTTTTCAGTTTCCGCGAAAATTTCCTTCATTTTCTTCATAAAGTCATCTAAACAATGACCCGTTTCACAAAATTTATCTTGCTCTTTGTATTTATTCATAATTTCAGGAAAAACAGAATCGTCCTTAAATAAATAATCAATATATCCAGCTTCAATATTTTGTTTTTGAATAATTTCTAAAGCAAATGTTTCTTGTAATCTAAAATTAAACCTATTCACACCATCTAGTTTATTTTTCATAAAATCTCTATACAGAGCGTTTAAGATGCTAATGTGTGGATCTGAATAGAGCAAAATTGTATTAATTTTTCGCGAGGTTTTTTTAGCCACTTCGGCCACATTTGTTCCTCCTGTGAGATAAGGTAACTGCTCTTTAACTTCTACACTAACTCGGCCTTTTTCGACAACTCCTTTCCCGCGGTTGTATAAAAATAATCCTTTTTTGGTAAAAGAAACAAGGTTGTTATCCAAAGCGTATAAAATGTCGTTCAAAACCCGCGACAAATGTTTCTCATTACGGAAAACTTTTTTTAATTCGGCTACTATTTCATCTGGAGTTTGTTGATTTCTAATCAAATTAGAAATCCGTTTTCGTCTTTCGGCAAAAGATATACTTTCTTCAAAATTTTCTGTATTTGATCCTAAAAAAACATCTGTATCTAAACCGAATTTCCCATCTTGCTTCTCGGCAATATCTTCATCAATTCCAAATTTTTTTAATAAAAACTCTATCAAATAATTTTTTCCTGTTCCTGAAATACCATCAAAAGCCACAATTTCTCCTGCTTTATCTTTCACTAATTCAAACAAGTCCTCTTTATTTGAAATAATCTTTATCCCTTTTGCTTTAAAATGATTGATATTCCTCATTACATAATTTAATTAGAAATTTTTTCGCGGGATTTTACTTTTTCCCACCAGTAAAAAACTCTAAACGATCGCCAACTTCAAAAACTAATTCATTATGAACGACTTTCGTTCCACATTCTGTTCCTTCATTAACTTCGTGAACAGGTTTCTGCCCCAATTGTACGGAATCGGTTTTGGCTTGTCCGATTAAAACTTCTTCGCCGGCTTCGTTTTTGCGGAATAAACGGAATTTTAGTTTTCCGCGAACTGTACCGGAAATCACATCTCCACCAATAACTGCCATTTTCTTGTTTGAGGCAAAAATCGCCTTAATAACGAATTCTCCCACAACTTTTTCTTCATTTTCATCAGTTTCTACTCCTTCCATAATTTCGGTCAATTTCTCAGTCAAATGATAAATCACATCGTAATTCAAAATTTCCACGCCTTCTTTTTCCGCCATTTTTTTGATTCGTCCTGGAACACTAACACTAAAGCCAACTAAAATACTCTCTCCGGCGCTCGCTAACATAATGTCTGACTCGGTAATTTCACCCACTCCGGAATGGATAATTTTCGCCATAGATTTATCCGTTTTGAGTTTCCCGATCTCCGTTTTCACCGCTTCCAAAGTCCCGTTTGAGTCTGCTTTAACAATCACTTTCAAGTGTTTTAACTTCCCTTCGGCAATTCGCGCTTTCAAAGTTGCCAAAGACGCCTTTTTCTTTTTAGTTAAATCGTCAGTATGACGAATGTCCGCCACTTCTTCCGCTCGTTTTTTCGCGATTTTATCAGACTTCACGACTTGCAAAAGATCTCCAATCTGCGGTAATTTAGCCAATCCGGTAATCTGCACCGGTGTGCTTGGTGGAGCAACTTTAATCGAATTTCCCGCGAAATCTGTCATTGTACGGATTCGTCCGCTCTGATCGTAGATAACAAACGGATCACGAACCTTCAAGGTTCCGGTATTCACTAAAACTGTCGCGAAAATTCCTGATTTTTTATCAATTTCCGCCTCAATAACAGTACAAATCGCTGTTCGGTTGGGATTTGCTTTTAATTCTTGAAGTTCGGCTACGGTCAAAACTGTATCAAGCAACTGGTCAATCCCTTGTCCAGTTTTCGCGGAAACTGGCACGCATGGCGTATCTCCGCCCCAATCATCGGGATTTAAATCGTTTTCAGCTAACTCTTTTTTTACTCGATCAGGATTAGCTCCTTCCATATCCATTTTATTAATCGCCACCACAATCGGAATTTCCGCGGCTTTGGCGTGGTTTATCGCTTCCAAGGTTTGCGGTTTAACTCCTTCATTCGCCGCAACAACTAAAATCGCAATATCTGTCGCTCGCGCCCCTCGCGCTCGCATGACGGTAAAAGCTTCGTGTCCCGGAGTGTCTAAAAAAGAAACTTTTTCTCCTTTCACATCAACTTGATATGCCCCAATTCGCTGTGTAATTCCCCCGGCTTCGCCATCGGCAACTTTGGTCTTACGAATGTAGTCCAAAATAGAAGTTTTTCCGTGATCAACATGTCCCATAATAGAAATAACG
The DNA here is from genome assembly GCA_027028725.1 of Candidatus Altimarinota bacterium. Lineage (GTDB taxonomy): Bacteria > Patescibacteriota > Gracilibacteria > UBA4473 > UBA4473 > JALVIB01. Next base: position 12,305 of record JALVIB010000084.1, on the reverse strand, counting down.
GGCGGTCGTTTCTGTAATTGTTCAGGCTCTTCGTCAGCTAAAAGAGATTTCAAATCCCCGCGAAATAAATCTTCTCCGGTCAATTCTGCGGCTTCTTTTTTTACTTTCACACCTAGTTCATCGGCAATAATGGCGGCAGTTTCATAATCAATATTTTCCTTTAAATTCGCGATAATCCCGTTCTGTTTCATTTTCACCAGAACAATTGGAATTGGTTTAGAAATTTTTACCGCTAATTCCCGAACAGTCATATTTTCCGGCAAAATAATCGTTCCGTCATCAGCTTGTTTCACTTCAACTTCTTTGCGTTCTTCTAATTTCGCGAGATTTTTTTTACTGGCTTTTTTTGCTTTTTTCTGACTTCCGGCAGTTTTGGCCTGTTGTTTTTCTTTAATTTCTCGTTCAAGTTGCGCTTCTAGTTCATGTTCTACTTGTGAAATTTCGTCCCCGAGTTCAATTTTTTCAATTTCTCGCGCAATATCGTCGTCCAGCATTTCGTCCTCTGGAATTTCATAATCTAAATCCATAGCGTGAAGCATTACCGCTTCGGGAGCTATTTCTAATTTTTTCGCGAGATCGGATACAGAAATTGTCATTCGCGCGGGAGATTAGCGAATTTTCGCGGGAATGTCTAGCCGTTTTTCTTTTATTCGTCCTGTTGGTAAAATAGGAATCTAATTTTTTAATAAAATAAGAAACTATTAATTATTAATTTTTAACTATTAATTACTTAGAATCCCGCGAAATTTTTAGAAAAATTTGCGTTCTATTCAATAAAGTTTTACGATTTAACAAGCCTAATTAAGTATCTCTTAACCAAATTAACTATGAATTTTTTAAACAAGGCGCAAATCATCGGAAATGTAACTCGTGATCCAGAAATTCGCGAGGTTAAATCAGGACAAAAAGTCTGCACACTCGGTGTAGCAACTAATCGTCGTTGGAAAGAAGCCAACGGAGAATATCGCGAGGAAGCGGAATTCCACAATATTGTTTGTTGGGGAAAACTCGCGGAATTAGCTGAACAACTTTTGAAAAAAGGAACAAAAGTTTTCTTTGAGGGACGGCTTCAAACTCGAAACTGGGAAGACGAAGGTGGAATCAAACACTACCGAACAGAAATTGTTGCTCAAGACATGATTGTTTTGGCACGAAAAAAAGAATCAACTGATGTTGCTGAAAATGTTAAAACTACTACAACCGAAGAAGTAGAAGTGTCTACTACAGCGGAAAGTTCAGATGTCCCTGCGGATATTCTAGACGACGGAATTGATATTTAAAATCCCGCGAAATTTTTGTAAAAAACTTAAGTCCGGACTTTAAATGCTTTTTATCCTGTGCTAAGTCCGGACTTGGTTTTTTATTTCAACCCCCTGCTTCCCCCTTGTAAGGGGGACTAAAAAATTCGCGGGATTTTATTCCAAACTAAATTCTTCCGGAAGTGGCGCAACTACTTCGGTCAATTCATCTTGTTTATCAGGATTGGGGAAAACTATTTTTTCCGCGTGAAGCAAAACTCTTTCTGCTTCCTTTCCGCCATATTTCGTATCACCATGAATAGGATGACCAATGGCAGAAAGGTGAACGCGGATTTGATGCGTTCGTCCCGTTGGGATATTTATTTTCAAAAGAGTGAATTTCTTATTTTCCGCGATTTTTTCAAATAAAGTTAAAGCTGATTTCGCGGATTCTTCGTTGGAAACGGTCATTCTTTGGCGATTTCGCGGATCGCGCGTAATTCCCGCGGTAATTTTTCCGGTTTTCGGTAATTTTTTCCCGCGATTTTCTACCACTGCGAAATAAGTTTTCTCAACTTTGGACCAATTTTTTTGCAGGAAAGCGTGCACTTGATTGGTTTTGGCGATTAGTAAAACGCCCGAAGTGGTTTTATCCAAACGATGCACAATCCCCGGTTTTTCAATTTCCTGACCATCGAGTTTGTCCGAATTTTTCGCGAGATTTTCGCCAAAATGATGTACCAGCGCATTAACAATTGTTTTCGGTTCGGGAGCAGACGGCGCAGGATGAACGGAAATTCCAACCGGCTTATTGATAACCGCCCAACTCGCCGATTCCGCCAAAATTTGCAAAGGAAAATCCCACGGAATCGCTTGATCCAATTTTTTCGCGGGATTTTGCGATAAACGAACTTCCCAAATTTCGCCTAATTGTGTTTTAACTTTTTTCCGTGCTGGACGAGGCGCACCTTTGAGGCGGAATTCACCATTTTTTTGCCACTGACTACGCGAAAATTCAGGGAACATTTTTGCGGCAACGCTATCAATACGCATTCCCGCGAGATTTTCGGTAATCGTTATTTCTTGTTTCTTCATCGTTTTCAGCATAACGGAAAAAGTAAAAAGTGGAAGAAAATCCCGCGAAATTTCTCGCAGAAAAACCTAAGTTCGAACTTAAACAACTTTTTATCCTGTGCCAAGTTCGAACTTGTTTTTTCTTACCCTAAAATTTCGCGGGATTTTCAGAACTAAAAAGAGCGATTTCTGCGAATCGCTCTTTACCTCACCCCACCCCTCTCCTACGAGGAGAGGGAGTTATTTGATTAATTATTGAATCTTAAACCCCGGAGGAGGTAGGACATTTACTTTTTGATCTGGACGGATGATAAAGGCGGCTGTGTTTTTAGCTTCGTCTGGAACTTTTTCCTCTCCGCTTCCCGTACAATTATTATTTGCCTCTGCACAATAATACCTCCGAACATAGTGTAGGTCGTAACGCTTAGAAACGGATGAATCGGTGGTTGTTCCCCATGGTGTATAAAATGCCGAAGTTCGTAGAGACCCTCCTAAAGTATTTCGCGATAAAAGTGCCCCTTCTAGTAATAACTGATAATGAGATTCTGCTTTGTTTCCTGTGGAAATAGAATCACCGTCATTATTCATAAATCCTCCATCGGCGAAGTAAGACCCCGCGATTTTATGGACATTTGATTTCACAAAAATGTTTCCAACATTTGGATATTCTCCAGCATTTGTTCGTAAGATAATTACTCCAAAAGAATCATTGGCTGTATCGTTATAGTATAAATCATCATCAATTATTAGATTTCCATCGATTAAAATAAGTGTTTTTTGTTTTTCAGGTAGTTGTCCAGAAATAGTGAAGTTTGTATTTTTTACTACTATAACATCTTTGTTTAAAAATAAACTAGATAAATCAGCTCCTCCTTGATCACTTGTTATAGGGTTTTCGTATGCTCGTGATAAACTAAATCCATTCTTCACAATATCTTCGTAAATATCAGTTTTATTTGAATTTAAACCAATATTTAGAATTAGGTTATCTCCTTCAATTCCAATAATTGATTTATCTTTATCCACACTGGCAAGCCCCTCAATATCAGCCCCAATGAATCTGGTTGTTATAGAGTTTGAATTTAATCCAATAATCTCACTGGGGCTACTTATTCCATCAAAAATACCACCAATTGCTCCTGCTGGATAAGAAATTATCTTCCCCCCAAACTCATAAGCAATTTTTGTGATAAATGCTACAGAATTTTTTCCAATTATATCACTAGCAGATCGACCTAAAAATTTTGTAAAAGAATTAGTCTCAGGCAGTGAAGTGAAATTTTGACCCTGTATAGTTTCATTCACATCAGAATTACATTCTGGATAGATGCTTGATCCTGGTGAAGTTTCAATTGTTGGATCTGAATCACAAAATTTCCCAGCAACACTTTTTATATTTTTTTCGCCACTTCCTAAATCTATACTAGCATTTGCCCCTACTTCTTCTTCTGTTTTAATAGATAATCCAATATCTTTTTTTAATTCCAATGTCCCAACTGATGGCTTTATTTCAAATGGGTTTTTGAAGGTTAGGTCTTTTGTGATTTCTACATTATCTGCATTAGAAGTATTATCAATTGTTCCATCTTCTTTTACTTTTTTTAAATTCGTAATAACAAAATTAATTGCTCGTGGTACTAAGCGAGAAAGAATATTCCCATTAACATCTTCTTCAGCAATACTTGGCGCGAGGGCTTTTAGTTTTATTGGAGAGCTTGCACTTATAGCATGATCTTTGTCTTTTGGAAGTTTTTGTGTCCCAACTCTCAATCCCCCGCGAAATTTTACTCCTACATTTGCATCATCACTAAATTCACCAGTTGGAGAATAAATTTTCGGATTTTGAGCATTAGCTCCAGATTGAGGGACTACATTCCCATGGGCATCTTTCAAAACCAAAGTTAAAGTAATTTCATCATTATTGTCCGCAAAGGCCATTGACTTATCTTCATTTAACTCTGTATATACATTTTCAGGAGTTGATGCCACAACAGTAAAACTTTTGGTTTCATCGCTAGTGTTACCCGCCTTATCTACTAGGTGAATATCTAAGGTATAATCTCCAGCCGAATGAAAACAATCGGCTAATTTCGCGAATTTTTCTCCATCCCAACCTGTATCAGTGAAGCTGTATTCAGTGTTTTGGTCAAAAGTAGTTGGAGTTCCATTTTCTGTATACTTACAAGAAAAATTAGCTCCATTTGGATTAGTTGCTTTAACAAAACTAATCTCAATTGTAGATTTATTTTCATCGATATCCGATTTTGCATATTCCTGATTAGCAGCAAAAGCCAATCCCGAAGCAAATAAGGAAAGCATTAATCCGAAGACGATAAAGTGTTTTTTCATTTTTGTTTATTTAATCCCCGCAATTCTACCAAAAATCCCGCGAAAAAAGAAAATTTTTTTATTTTTCCTTGTTATTTCGACTGAAACCAAGAAAACAAGGCAAAATATAATGGAGAAATCTTAAAATAAACACTTTATAAACTCGTTTTTATTTCCAAAATTTCGCGGGATTTGCTAAATTCAATCCGTAATGAAAAAATTTGAACTTCTCGAATTCCCGCGAATTTCTGATCAAAAAGGAACGCTTGTGCCATTTGAATTTGCCGATATTCCCTTTGCGGTGAAGCGCGTTTATCTTGTTACGGGAAAAAAAGGAATTCCCCGCGGACAGCATGCCCACATTATTGAAGACGAACTTTTTGTGGCGGTTTCGGGATCAATTTTGATTAAAGTTAATGACGGCACAGGCGATCAAGAAATTCTGCTCGACTCGCCTAATGTCGGACTTCTGGTGCGCAAAGATTGTTGGCACGAACTTCATAATTTCGCGGAAAATACGATTGTAATGGCTTTTTCTTCAACAGAATATCTACCGGGAGAAAGCAACTACATCACGGATAAGGAGAAATTTTTGGAGAAATGTAGAGAATAAATCCCCCTTCATATTTTATCTTGAATTTTGTCCTCCCTTGATAGAAAGGGGGAGATTCTCAGTAAGAGAAACAGAAATAAACACTTTCCTTTTAGCTCCCTCTTTTTTCAAAGAGGGCGGGGGGTGATTTTTTTAAAAAATCCCGCGAAATCCCCTTGTTTTATGAGTATTTTTTGTATACAATGATTTCAGATGTTAGACTTTTTCTTGACGATAATTTCTTTTTTTTCACAGACGACTAGTCCTGTTTCTAATGTTGCCAAACATTTTCCACGAAAACAAGAAATACACCAGAGTGCGCCAAAATTTCGCGCTGTGCCCCGCAAGGCGGTGGGGATTTCTTTATCGGAAACGAGTGAAAAAACATTCAAAACGGCTCCTGAATGTAATCCTAAAAACTTAGATAATCTCTGCGCGACAAACAAAAATCAGACTAAAATTACCGATCCCGTGTCCCCGATTTTGAAATTTTCGCGGGGATCTCTGCCGACGCCAGCGAAAGTAAAAGGAATTTATCTGACTGGTTATAGTTTTGCCGGGCGCGAAAGGCGTAAAAAATTGGTGGAATTAGTCGAAAATTCTGAGCTAAATACTCTGGTTATTGATTTTCAGGATCCCGATGGGAACTTGATGTTTCCGGTGCAAAACAAAACTTTGCAAAAAATTCCGTTGTCTAAATTCGCTTTATCGCGCGCAAAATCCCGCGAAATTTTAAACAATTTGCAAAACAAAAAAATTTACACCATCGCACGGATTACCACTTTTCAGGATGAAGGCGCTGTGGAGGCTTTTCCCGATTTGGTTTTACAAAATAAGTGGGGACGGCCGTGGAAAAATTATAAAAATTTGAGTTGGCTGGATATGACTAATCCCGAAGCGTGGGAAATTCCTTTGAAAAAAGCGATCGAGGCGGCGCGCATGGGATTTGATGAAGTGCAATTTGATTATGTGCGGTTTCCGACAGACGGAAGATTGAGCCAGATTGAATACGCGCATCTTGACCAGCGGAAAAAATACGAAGTTTTGAGCGATTTTTTCAAATTTATTCATGAAAATCAGCGCAAAATCGGCGTGCCGATTTCCATTGATTTGTTTGGAATCACTTACGAAAACTATTCAGAAAAACAAATTTCGCGGGATTTTGCGATTGGGCAACGCGTGATTGACGCGGTGAAGTATTTTGACTACTTATCGCCAATGATTTATCCGTCACATTATGCTTCGGGGTACGCGGGCTACAAAAATCCCGCGAAATTTCCTTACCAAGTAGTTGACAAAGCTCTTCGCGAGGGGCACAAAACGATTAAAAGATACACTGACAAACCAATTTCCAAAAGTCGTCCGTGGTTGCAGGCTTTTAATCTCGGAGCGGTTTATGATTACGAAAAAATTCGCGCGCAAATCCGCGCCGCCGATGATAATGGAACTTCCGGCTGGATTTTGTGGAACGCACGGAATGTTTACGGTCAAGCAGTTAAATAATTTCCACCGCCTTGCGGGGCACAGCGCGGGATTTTTGGTTGGCATATACATTCAGTGGACAGGTCGCGACCTGTCCCTACAAATTTGCTGTATTTTTTCCGATATCTTGTTTTCTCGTAAACTTGTGAACTTGTAAACTGTCCTCCCTACACATCCAGTCTCGCGAAAATTTCCTTTTCCACAAACTTTCTGCTTCGGGCGTAAGTTAGTCGCGAAATTTGTTTCAAAACTTGGGCGACTTTTTCGTCTCCCTTTTCTAAATACGGATTCAACGGCACAATTGAAAAAGGTCGTGATGGCTGAGTATCAATCGACAACTTCATTACGGCTTTATATTTATCGATATTAATCAAGTCTTGATCAGTAAAAACCGGCGCGAATTCTTTCGCCATATATTCCGCATCCTGTGCACCAATTTTGAAAGACATCATCGTTCCAATGTTTCCAAAAACCGCGTCCTTCAAATTTACACCGCCTTTTTGTTGTTGAGAAGTATCAATCTGTGAAATATACTGGTGAGCTAGATGCAAAGAAAGGCGATATTTACGAGCTTCCGACAGAATTGATTCAATTGCGTCCGTCACATAATTCTGGAACTCATCGATGTAGAGGAAAAAATCTCGCGGTTTTTTTCCGCCAGTTAACTCTTTTTGACGGCGGAGTGCTGCCACTTGCAGTTTCGATACAATGATTAGTCCCAAAAGCTTCGAATTAACTTCTCCGGTCATTCCTTTGGAAAGATTCATAAAGAGAATTTTCCCTTCATCCATAACTTTCGCGAAATCAAAAGCCGACTTTGTTTGTCCAATAATGTTTCGCATCATTGAGTTAGTCACAAATGCCCCAAATTTCGCGGCAAAATAAGGAATCATCTCTTGTTTTTCGCGGGCTCCCGTCTGCGCCATTTGTTTCGTCCAGAAACTTTTTACCACAGGATTAGTCACATGTTTCACTTTGGCGCGCTGAAAAGAGTCGTCCGTAAAAAGTCGCACGATATCTGTCAAAGCTCCCCCATTGGGATCAGCCATTAGGGTCAAAACTCCGTTTCGGAAATAGTCCTGAATTCGCGGACCAAAAATCTCTTCGTTAAACATTTTAATCATAATATTCATCGCATCGAGTGCCACCATATCCATTTCTTCCGGTGTATTGGCTTCCAGCAAATTCAGTCCCATCGGTCGTTCTAAATCAGACGGATCAAAAATAATCACATCATCAACCCGATCTTTTGGCACAAACGGCAAAACTGATTCAACCAGCGAACCATGCGGATCAATGATACAAAGCCCTTTCCCTCCACGCAAATCCTGCCGAATCATTGACTGAAAAATCGAAGATTTACCAGTACCGGTTTGTCCAATCACATAAAAATGGCGAAATCTATCCTCATTTTTCATATAAATCGGAATTTTTTCTCCGCGATAATGACTGTGCCCCAGCAGAATCCCGGATTTCGGAATATTCGCGGGCGGTCGGACGATTTTATAATTCTGCCACTTCACATTAGGGATATTGTTGTATTTAATATGCGGAAAATGAAACAGAGAAGCTAATTCATCTGGAGTTAAAATCATTTTCCTTTGCCACATCCATGTTCGACGAAAAGTTCTAAACAAGACATTATAAACTAAATCCCGCGAAAAATGGTATTTTTGCGCGTCATTGGCAATCAAACTATTCAAACTCGGTGTTCCGTATTGCGCGAAAGAGTTAAGCAACGAAGCCATATTGGCTTTGGCTTGTCTTTTATCCGGTGAACTGGTCACACAGCGAATTATGGTCTGAAATCCGTTGCGATCAGCTTTTTCTTCAATTGCTTTGGTGGTTTCTTGCGATTCAGCGTCTTTACTGGAATTTCCGGAATCCTTGGAATCTTCCGCTCCCTGAACCATTAGCCGAAAAAACGCCCCCAACAGAGAAATCGGATTCCACCAAACTGTTGAACTTTTCCCTTCGGCTAATTCTTTGGCGAATTTTCGCGCGTCTTTTTGCCAATCATTCGGCACTGGGCGAATCATTATTTGAATCGCTGCCGAATCACCTTGTTCGTTAGAAGCATTGGAAAGTGAGTTCAAGATATTATTAATCGGATCAGACGACTCAAATTTGTGATAAGTTTTGATTGGATAAAAAAACTTCTTTTCGGGACGAATATAAGCCGTTTCTTGTTTTGATTTTTCCGCGAAAAGTTTTGGCGCATTGGTTGGTTCGACGATTGCTTCCGGATAAAAACTGGTGATTTGTTTTTCCACTAATTTTTGCAAATCTCGCGGACACCCGATATAAAACTTAATTTGCCCGTCCGTTGCAATGTATTCTAACGACAAAAATGAGCTATTATTGAAAAAATCTGAATCTTCAATTCCATATAAAGTTTGGAAAAAGTGTTCCGCCACGCCGACAACTTTTCGAATTTCTCCGGTTTGATCGCGTTCGCGCTCCATATCATCTTTGGATTCTTTTTTGGGGATCAAAACCTGCAAAAAAACAAAATCCACACTTTTTTGAAAATCTCGCCTTTGCTTAATCCAGTAGATAATTAGCCAACCTAGACCAACTAGTCCGACCAAAATTGGAATCAAATGATAATAATCAAAACTCATTTCCCGCGAATTTTACCACAAATTAAAAATAAAGGCGAAAATCCCGCGAAATTTTAAGGAAACTCTGATAAATAACGCAAAACAGAAAATTTTAAGATTTTTGAGATAATTTTTTCGAGAAATTGATTTTCGTAGCGGGCTACGGAAATCACTATTTTGAGGAAAAATTAGCCAAAAAGATGAATTTTATTTTGCGCCTGACTAATTCCGTTATTGTGTAGAATTTTTATTTATCAGAGTTTCCTTAACTACTCGCCCTCTCTAACCTCTTCAAAGTCTCATCTTTCCCGATAACTTCTGCGATTTCAAAAGGTCCAGCCGAACCAGAGCGATTAGAAAGTGCTACGCGGAATGGCCACATAAAAGGTCCGTTCTTCCAACCGAGTTCGGCGATTTTCGCCACACAAATTTCGCGTAATTTTTCGCGGGAAAATTCGGATTCGTCTAAATCCGCCAACAAATCGTGAATAATTTGGCAGGTTTTCTTTCCATGCTCAATATCCAAGCCCATTTTTTCGTGAACGAAAAGGTTTTCGTCAAACCCTGGATCACTTACCAGATATTCTAATTCATTATCCAGTTCCGCGAGATTTTTGGCTTTTTCGCGAGCTAGTTCTAAGAATTTCAAATCAATTGTTTTACCAGAAAATCCCGCGAAATATTGCTGTAATCTCTCAATTTCCACTTTTCTCATCCAGTGCGCGTTGAACCATTTCATTTTTTCAAAATCGTATTGTGCCGCTCCAGCATTAACATTTTTGAGATCAAAAATTTTCTCTAAATCCGCGAGAGAAAAAATTTCTTCCGTTGTTTTGGGATGCCAACCAAGGAAAACCAAGCCGTTAACCACGCCTTCGGGAATAAATCCTTGTTTCTGAAAATCAGAAATCAGCACGCAAATCTCTGGATCAACATTTCGTTTGGAAAGTTTTTTCTTATTTTTATCTAAAACCAGCGGAATATGCCCAAATTTCGGCATTTCTGCGCCCAGCGCCTCATATAGAAGAATTTGTTTTGGTGTGTTGGAAATATGGTCTTCCCCGCGAATAACATGCGTCACGCCTTGCGTCCAGTCATCAATGACATTCGCGAGATAATAAAGAACGGAATTATCCGACCGCGCAATTGCGAAATCACCCAAAGTGTCCGTATTGACCGCGACTTTTTTGCGAATTAGATCTTTGAAAGTAATCCAGCGATTTTTCTCAACTTTCAGTCGCCAGACAAATTTTTCGCCATTTTGCATCTTTTTTTCCGCTTCTTCGCGTGGCAAATCGCGGAACGGCGACCAGAAAACAAAATTTTCGCGGGATTTTGCTGCTTGGTCGCGTATTTCCTGCAGTTCTTCTTGCGTCGTGAAACAAGGAAAAACTTTCCCTTCTTCCCATAATTTCGCGAGATATTTTTGATGCGTTTCAGCGCACTCTGTTTGACGATAAAACGCTTTGGCTTCTTTTTCAAAATCCATTCCCAGCCATTTCAAACCTTCTAAAATCTGAGTTTCGTACTCTTTTTTCGAGCGTTCCAAATCGGTGTCTTCCCAGCGGAAAATAATTTCCCCACCATTTTTTTTCGCGAAAAGCCAATTAAAAAGTGCCGTCCGTGCCGTTCCTAAATGCAATCCACCTGTTGGCGATGGCGGCATTCGGACGAGAACCGGCTTGGTGTTTTCTGTTGTCATTTTGAAAAAAATTTTAAAATCAGATGCAGATTAGCAGATTATCAAAAATTTGGAATTTGAAAATCCCGCGAAAATTTCCAATAGGGGTTGGTGGAGCCAAGGAGAATCGAACTCCTATCACATCGCTGTTAAGACGAGTATTTTACCAATTAAACTATGGCCCCGATTCCACCGGAAAATAATATACAAAAAAGACTCGCCAAAGCAAGTCCTTTTTGTTAACAGCGATGTGAGACCATAGTTGGCACTCGTCACTTTGGATACTACTCCTCTTGTTGTTTTTTGTCAAAAATTTCGCGGGATTTTTAGAAAACAATAAAAATTAATTCTTTAATCTGCCCTCTTTTTTGAAAGAGGGGTGGGGTGATTTCCCTTTTTTCGCGGGATTTCTACAGGGGTGGTGGAGCCGACGGGAATCGAACCCGCATCTCCTGCTTGTTAAAGGTAGTATTTTACCGTTAAACTACGACCCCGACTCCACCAAAAATAATGTACAAAAAAAAGCCCGACGGTGTCGAGCGTTTTTTGTTAACAAGCAGGAGAAAGTCGTAGTTAAACGACTCTGCCATTTAGATAATACTCTCCATGTTGTCTTTTGTCAAAAATTTCGCGGGATTTTCTGGAAAAAATAATAAAAAAGTTCCTTAATCTTCCCTCTTTTTTGAAAGAGGGATTGAGGGTGATTTATTTTCAAAAAATTCCAAAATTTTTGCATAAATTCCTTTGGGATTTTCTAGAACATCATTATTCCAAAATCGTAAAACCTTCATTCCTAGATTCTCGAAGAATAATGTCCTTTCTTTATCATACTCTATTTGATCGACTTCATCGTGTCCGCCGCCATCTACTTCAATAATCAATTTGTATTGTGAACAATAAAAATCCGCGATATAATTTCCAATAATTTTCTGTCGCAAAAATTTATATTGTTTTAATTCTCCTTGTCTCAAAATATCCCACAACTTCTTTTCGGCATCAGTTGGATTGTTTCTCATTTTTCGGGCACGGTCTTTTAGATTTCCATTGTAAGGGAGAAACATCGGAACAAAATCACTCATTAGTCTAATGATACTTTTTTTTATTTATTTTAAAATACCCCTCAATAAAAAACTTTCCTTTGGCTCCCTCTTTTTCTAAAGAGGGCGGGGGGTGATTTTCCTTTTTTTCGCGGGATTTTGCTATTTCTTTCTAAAAATCCCCCTCAGTCCCCCTTTGAAGAAAGGGGGAGTGCTCAGCAGAAAAAACAGGAACAAAAAAAACAATAAAAAACTTTCCTTTGGCTCCCT
>JALVIB010000083.1 GCA_027028725.1 Candidatus Altimarinota bacterium | reverse complement strand
AAATCCCGCGAAAAATTGAAGTTGAGCAAGAAAAAACCTGTGAACCGTACTTAGGAAGTTACCTAAAACTGGGAGGCAATAATCCGGTAGCTGAAGTAAGGAAACTTCAAAGTTTTTTAAGGGATTATGAAGGATATGATTTGGAGAACACTGGAATATTTGGATCAAAAACACATCAAGTAGTAATAAAGTTCCAAGAAAAATACGCGGACGATATTTTAGCACCTTGGGGGATGACGAAAGGAACAGGTTGGGTTTATAAGACGACAAAGAAAAAAATAAACGAACTTTATTGTGAGGAAAAAAGATAAAAATTTCGCGGTATTTTTTGCGCCCCCCTTGTAAGGAGGGATTGAGGGGGGTGATAAATTTAATTGCTACGATTTTTCGCGGGATTTTCTTTCCTAAAAAGTCCGATAAATAGTTGACATCGTGAGCGAGTGTCTTAAAATTCGCGGGAGAAAATTTTACCAATAAAATGGCAATTAAAAATGTGACGGCAACACGAATGACCATGCTGAAATTAAAGCAACAAGCTGTTGTGGCGAAGCGTGGACACAAACTTTTGAAAGACAAACAAGATGGTTTGATGCAAGAGTTTTTGAAAATTGTTCGTCAAGCCAAAGATTTGCGAATTGAAGTAGAAAAAGCGATTAAAGAAGCGAATGCCGCGTTTTTGAATGCACAAGCTTTGATGCCAAAGAGTTTTTTGAAAAATTCTTTGTCTGTGCCAACTCAAAAAATGTCATTAGAAATCGAGACAAAAAATATTATGTCCGTAAAAATTCCGGTTTTTAACCTAAACATCGAAAAAGGCGGAAGTGGATACGGATTTTTTCAAACTCGTGGAGAGTTAGATATTGCGATTCAGCAGTTCTCAAAGGTTTTTGAACTTTTGATTCAGTTAGCGGAAATTGAAAAATCCGCGGAAAATCTCGCGGTAGAAATTGAGCAAACTCGTCGTCGAGTTAATGCACTTGAATATCGCTTGATTCCTGACTTAGAAGACACTTTGAAGTTTATTCAAATGAAACTCGGAGAAACCGAGCGTTCTGCTATCGTGCAAGTGATGGCGATTAAAGCGATGATTGAGCGAAACGAAGCCAAAGCTTTACACGAACGAAAACAAAAATCCGCGAAAAAAGCGGCTTAAAACTAGATCATAACCCTTAAAAAAATGAAAAAATTGCTAACAATTCCGGCTCTAATCTTAATGACCTTGATTTCTGTAAATGTTTCTGCAGAAAAAAAACCAGATATTTCAGAATATCCATTCGAGAAGAGCGTTTTAATTAAAAATTATAATTCAGAAGTAAAAGTTCCGCTAGATAAAGAGGTTTTGAGAAACATAAAACCAGATTTCTCAAATTTCGCGGTTTTTGATGAACTCAACCAAAATGTTGATTTTTTCGTTTATTTAGAAAAATTTAAGAGAATTACTGATGTAAAAGTTTTGGATGTTTCTTCAATGCGCGAAGTAGAAGGACGAGAAGCTAAAAAAAGCGATATTGCTGATGATAATCACTTTACAGTTTTTAATTTTAGCGAAAGAATTGACCGAGCTAACGCTTCTTGGGCGTTAATAGATTTGGGGAAATCTTATCCGTTAGCAAGAATTGAAATTTTCTTTCCAACTAGAGCAAAAGTTAAATATTTTGAAATTAAAGCAGGGAACGATGTTGATGATTTGAAAACAATTGTCGCGAAAAAACCTGCTAAACCAATTTATAATAAGATAACTTTATCAACACCACCTTACCGTTATGTAAAAGTGCTTTTTTGGGGAGTAAATGTTCGTGTTGAAGACATTCGCTTTACAGCAGCTGAACACGGATTTATTTACTTTGCACCAGAAGCTGGTAAAAAATATTTCGCGAGATATGGAAACGATAAATTAAATTTCTTTGAGTTTAAAGAACGACTAGGCGCGGAAAAAGATGTTCAAAACACCGCTTATTTCACTAAACAAAAATGGAGTAAACGAGTTAAAGAAGACCTAGATGGTGATGGAATTGCCAACAAAGAAGACAATTGTCCATTTGAAGCAAACCGTTTTCAAGGAGATTCTGATAAAGATGGAATTGGAAACGCTTGTGATAACGCACCAGATGCAATGAATTTTGATCAAGCCGATACAGACCGCGACGGAGTTGGGGATGTAGTTGATAACTGCGAGCTTTATCCAAATCCAGATCAAGCTAACAAAGATGGTGATGAATACGGAGATGTTTGTGATGGAGCAGATTCTGACGGATCAGTTCTGGGCGGAGTTTCTTTACCAGTTGGTAAAAATTTCGCGGGAAATAAATACCTTATCGGGGGAATTATCTTATTAGCATTGATTGCTTTGGGAGTTTTCTTGAAAAAGAAAAAGAAGTAATTCGGCACAGAATTATTTTCTAGGCAAGGCGAAGTGTTGGAAAAATCCCGCGAAAAATGGTATAATTCCCAGAAATTTTAAAAAAACAAAAACAAATGAGTTATCTAATTCCAACTGTTATCGAAAAAACCGCCGCGGGGGAACGCGCTTTTGATATCTATTCGCGACTTCTCAAAGAACGAATTATTTTCATCGGGACAGCAATTGATGATAATGTCGCCAACTTGGTGATTGCTCAACTGCTTTTCTTAGAATCAGAGGATAACAAAAAGGATATCACAATTTATGTGAACTCTCCGGGAGGTTCAGTGAGTGCTGGTTTGGCGATTATTGACACAATGAATTTCATCAAACCAGATGTTTCGACAATGTGTACAGGAATGGCGGCGAGTATGGGAGCGATGATTTTAATGAGTGGAGAGCGCGGAAAACGCTTTATTTTGCCACATTCTGAAGTAATGATTCACCAACCACTTGGGGGCACACAAGGGCAAGCATCAGATATCGCAATTCACGCTGAACATATTTTGAAAACGAAAAAAACTTTATACGAAATGATTGTGGATTGTACTGGTCAGGATTACGAACAAGTTGTGAAAGACTGCGATCGAGACAACTTTATATCTGCTGAGGACGCTGTAAAATACGGTAAATACGGACTTGTTGATAAAGTTGTTTCTAAACGATAAAAAATCCCGCGAAAAAATTTGACTTTTGTGAGTAATTTGTTATTTTTTTATTGTATTCTAACAAATTATATCATGGCATTTGATTTAGGTGGACCAAGCACAGAACCACAAGATGAAACTACTCTTACAATAGAAGAATTAATGGAAGATGGCTGGAGCAGGGAACTAGCAGCAGCTGAAACTTTAGGTGATAATAATGAAGATAAGGTAAAAGAATATTTTAAGAAAAATAAGAGATTTATAAATATGGAAACTTTAGTAAAAATTATAGCAATAATGCCAGAAAGTTTTGCGAATGTATGGAAGGAAGTATTAAAGAAATATAATAAGGAAAGAATAATTGATAAAATGAAGGATTTAGAGAGAGCGTTAGAAAAATTATTTGAGCAAGTTCCAGATTCTAAGAAATATTTTGATAAAATTAAGAAAGCACCAAATGTAAAAAACCTTACGGACTTGAAATTGCTTATTGCAGATAAACTCAACGAAGGGAAAATTACTAAAAGAGAAGCTAGAATATACAAAAATCATATTAACAATACTATGCGTCTGTTAGGTATGAAAAACTAAAATCCTACATTATAAATCCCCCTCCCGTCTTGCATAGGGATTGATTTTAAAATCCCGCGAAATTTTTAATTTCCAACCGGAGAGAAAGTCGCTAAAATAGTTTCGTGAATCGGTTTTACAAATGGCTAACGATTATCTTGGCGCTGTGTCTGCCGTGGCACGGAGCAATTTCGGTTTTTTTACCAGATTTCGCAAGATATTGGAAAGAATTTGTTTTGTTTCTTTTTTTCGCCACCGCCTTGCGGGGCGCAGCAGGATTTTTAGGAGAGATTTATTTTAAGTCCGGACTTGAGGAATTAAAAAAGTTATTAAGTCCGGACTTGAAAAATAAATCTCATATTTTCGCGGGATTATTTTTAGTTTATGGCTCAATTTTGGTTTTATTTGCACCAGATAAAATAACGGCTCTCATCGCTTTTCGTTATTTAGGATTGGGAATAGCAGTTTATTTGTTATTCTATCTTGTTTCAAAAAATCCCCCCCTTCGCCAAGGCTTCGGAGGGCAGGCCGCGAAATTTCAGAAATTTTTTGCAAAATACTTTTCCCTAACATTTATTTATTCCAGTCTGGCTTCAGTGCTTTTTGGAAGTTGGATAAAGTTTGGAAATGGGGCGGAAATCACGCGAAATTTTTACTCACAAACTATTTCTTCGTGGGTTCCCGGGCAAAAAATTCCGCTTTGGCATGAAGCAGGGGACTTTATCCGTATGCAAGGAGCGAGTTCCGGACCGATTGAGTTTTCACATTTGCTCGTGGTGGTGCTGTTTTTGACATTGATTTCTAAGCTGAAAAATATTTATAAAATTTTGTTTTCCGCGATATTTTTATTTGGAATTTGGCAAAGTGCTTCTCGCGCGGCGATGCTGGGGGCGGTTATTATTCTAGTATTTAATGTTATTTACCCCTTGATAAAAAAGGGGGCTAGGGGGATTTTTTCAGCTAAAATTTTAGGTGGAATCGGTTTTCTTTTATTTCTAATTATAGCCCTCACCCCAACCCTCTCCCCGAGGGAGAGGGAGCTTTTTCTAGAACGGGCGGGAACTTCGGCGCATTTTACTCGTCCAGTAGAAGCCGCGAAATTTGGCTTAGAAAACATTTTCTCTAACAATTTAGGAAAACTCGGACCGGCAGCCCGCGCCAAAAATCTCCGCGAAAAAAATGATGATAAGGCAATGATTGCCGAGAATGTTTTTGTTGATGTTTTTGCACAGATGGGAATTATCGGTTTGTTTTTATATCTCGCCTTTTTTTACTTCTTATTCTGGGATTTACAGCCAAAATTTCGCGGGATTTTTTGGGCGATTTTAATTTTAATGAATTTGGCCACGATTTTTGATATGACACCTGTCGCCATTACTTTTTTTACAATCTTTTTTCTCGGGACAAAACTGGTAAATCCCGCGAAAAAATAAGTTGATATTTTGAAAACACTCTCTAAAATTGTTTTGTATTCTTAACTTTTACTAATGGCAGAAAAGAAAACTACCACTACCAAAAAAGTCGCGAAAAAAGCGACAACAACAAAAACTACTGCGAAAAAAGCAGTAAAAAAGACAACTACAAAGAAAAAAGTTGCACCGAAAAAAACAGTTGTCACTAAGAAAACAACACCTAAAAAAACGACGGCAAAAAAGAAAGTTGTGACTAAAAAAACAACTACTAAACCGGCAGTAGCCAAAAAAGTTGTCAAAAAAACAGCTATTAAAAAGCCCGCGAAAAAATCAGAAATGGGATTATGGTCTAGATTTTGGCGAGTTTTTACACCAACTTTTTTGACTAAACTTGGACAACAAAAATCACAAGGAAAATCATGGGGGTTTTGGTTTTTGAGTAATTTTCTTCTAGTTTTGGTGCCAGCAGTAGCATCATTGATATTTTTTAATTTTTCATTTTTCGCGGATTTTCCAAATAATCTGATTGAAAAAATTCCAGTAGATGCCCAAATTCAACTGGAAACAGGTGAAACTTACAATGTTCACGACTTAATTGATAATTTTGAATTATCAATTGATTCTAGTGGAAAATTAAGTTCTAAAAATATGCCAGATCCGTTAATTATGACTTCCACTAAAGGGGAAAATGGCGATGAATTGGCTTTTTATACAAATTTTGACAACATTAATGAAAATAAAGTTGATGGAGTTTTGGCTTTAGATACGAAAGATGTTTTAGGTTTGGATAATTTGGATAAAAATTTCGCGAATTTTGCTTACATTATGTCAGATAAAATTATAATGTATGATGGTCGAAAGCATAAAACACAAGCAATGCCATTTAAGGAAATTTTTCAAAATGAAGAGGTGACGGATTTTCCGAAGATAATAAACAAAGAAAGCTTAAAAGAAGTTAAACCATTTTTGAAAGTATTTTTAACTTCAATGGTTATAATGATGGCGATAGGTTTTTATATTTTTCTCGCAATTTTCCGTTTAATTAACGCACTTTTCTGGGCGTTAATTTTCTGGGCAGTTGGGGCAATCGCTCAAGTTAAAAACTGGGACTTTGAAAAATCTTTTATGGCAATGTTGCACTTTTCTTTCGTTTCAATGTTGTTTTTACCACTAGCTTTTGTTTTCAATCTTTCGGTTTTTTCTTACGCGGCGATAGTTTTTGCAATTCTGTTCGGAATGAATTTCTGGGAAATGGAGAAAAAGTAAAAGAAATTAATAGTTAAAAAGTAGGGACAGGTTTTAAACCTGTCCTTTTTGAAAATCCCGCGAAATTTTTAAAAAACAGAAATAAGCCGAAAAAATTGTCTTTTTTCGTCTTTCTTTTACAATTTTGGCGATGAAAAAAATTTATCTCGGTTCCGATCATGGTGGTTTCGAATTGAAACAAAAAGTTAAAAAATATTTAGCTGAAAATTTCGCGGGATTTTCCGTAGAAGATTTGGGTTGTGATTCAGCAGAAAGTATAGATTATCCGCAGTTTGGGCGCGCGGTTGGAGAGGCGGTTTTAGCCGACAAAGGATCTTTGGGAATTGTAATGTGCGGATCAGGAGTAGGGATTGGAATTGCGGCGAATAAAGTTCGCGGGATTCGTTGTGTTTTAGCAAACACCACGGAATTAGCACGACTTGGTCGGCAGCACAACGGTGCGCAAGTTTTATCAATGGGCGGACGGACACAATTTTTTGATCC
This sequence comes from Candidatus Altimarinota bacterium, assembly GCA_027028725.1. Classification (GTDB taxonomy): domain Bacteria; phylum Patescibacteriota; class Gracilibacteria; order UBA4473; family UBA4473; genus JALVIB01. The sequence continues at coordinate 510 of JALVIB010000083.1, read as the reverse complement.
GTGGGAAGAAATTGTAAAAACTTTTCTGACAACCGAAGTTGACCAAGCGGAAAGACATGAGCGGAGAAGGTGTCAGTTGGGGTAATTAAAAGTTAATAGTTAATAGTTAACAGTTAATAATTGTTTTGTAGGCGCGAATTCGAATTCGCGCTTACATAAGTAAAAAAATCGCGGGATTTTTTTCGAATAGATTCCCCCTTGATAAAGGGGGGTAGGGGGATTTGCTAAAAATAATCTTTCTTCGGAATTTTTTTATTGGAAAAAGAGGGAAATTGTTAATTTTGTAGGCGCGACGGCGCCGTCGCGCTTTCGGGATTACCGCTATTTTTTTGTAGGCGCGAATTCGAATTCGCGCTTTTGTCTAAAAAAATTTCGCGGGATATTTCACGAAAGAAGTTTTGGGATAGTTAATAGTTAAAAGTTAATAGTTAATATTTTTTTTACTTCGTAGGGGCGATCCCTTGTGGTCGCCCAATAATTTGAATTCCATTTTTTTGGCCACCCATAAAG
>JALVIB010000082.1 GCA_027028725.1 Candidatus Altimarinota bacterium | reverse complement strand
TTACTCATTTTTTATTTGGGGTTATAAATATTTCCCCTTTATCCTACTATTCATGCATAAATACTCCATTTTTACGCACCCAAAAAGTTACACCTGCCAAGAATTTAAATTAATAGGCGACCACAAGGAATCGCCCCTACAAAATAATTATTAACTATTAACTTTTAACTATTAACTATCCCCAAACTTCTTCTGTGAAATTTCCCGCGAAAAAATGGTTGATTTTTGCGCGGTTGTCTGTATTCTGCAAATGACTTCCTAATTCATTGTAATGTGTGGAATTATCGGGCTTTCAAAACTAGGGACAGACGCTATACTGGACACTTACGATGGATTACTAATGCTTCAACACCGCGGACAAGACTCCGCCGGACTAGTTTCCTTTGACGGAAAAAATTTCCACGAAAGACGCGGATTTGGACTAGTGCGCGATGCTTTTGACCAAGATGACGTTTTGGCTCTTCGCGGAAATGTGGCGATGGGACACTGCCGTTATACGACAGCCGGAAATGCGGAAAGAATTGAAGAAGCGCAACCATTTTTTGTAAACGCGCCGTTTGGAATTTATCTCATTCACAACGGAAACCTGACTAACGCGGACGATTTACGCGAAAATATCAAGAAAAAATACTATCGTCATCTTTCGACGAACTCGGATACCGAAGTTTTATTAAATGTTTTTGCGGATAATATTTACAGTATTATGAAAAAAAATTCGCGGGATAAAGATTCTCGCGAAATTATCTTTGAAGCGACTGAAAAGCTGATGAAAACCATTACTGGCGCTTATTCTGTGATCACAATTATTGATCAAGTTGGACTTTTCGCTTTTCGTGATCCGTATGGAATTCGTCCGCTTTTATTGGGAAAAAAAGAAACAACCAAGGGGACAGAATGGATGTTTGCTTCGGAAGATATTGCTTTCAAAACTTTGGGATTTCAAGTTGTCCGCGATGTTAATCCGGGAGAAGCAATTTTGATTACGGATAAAAACGAGCTAATTTCGCGACAATGTGCCGAAGGAAAACTTTATCCGTGTATTTTTGAATATGTTTATTTGGCGCGACCTGATTCGATGTTGAATAAGATTTCCGTTTATAAAACGCGCTTGCGAATGGGTGATTATTTGGCAAAACAAATTCTCGCGAAAAAATTAGACATTGACACAGTGATGCCGGTTCCCGATTCTAGTCGGCCGTTGGCAATTCGGATTTCCAAGGAAATTGGCGTTAAATACCGCGAAGGATTGGTCAAAAATCGGTATGTCGGGCGGACTTTTATCATGCCCGGACAAGAAATGCGAAAAAAATCTATTCGTCAAAAATTAAACACGATTGAGCTGGAATTTCGCAACCGAAATATCCTTTTGGTCGATGATTCCATTGTTCGCGGGAATACAATGAAACAAATTATTGATATGTGTCGCAAAGCGGGCGCGCGCAAAGTTTATGTAGCAGTTGGCGCGCCACCGGTGCGTTATCCCGATGTTTACGGAGTGGATATTCCGACCAAAGCAGAACTAATCGCCAACAATTTGACGGAAGAAGAAATCTGTAAAGCAATCGGAGCTGATGCTTTATTTTATCAAACCGTTCCCGACTTAATCGCCGCCGCCAAAGCCGGAAATCCGGAAGTTGATGGTTTTCACACCGGAGTTTTTGATGGAAATTATCCAACACCGGAAGTGACACCGGAATTTTTGGAAAAATGGGAATTTGAAGGTCGCGGAAAAAAGGTCTTGGAAGACAAAATTCCTTTGCCAAGGATTTAGAAATTTCGCGGGATTTTATAATTATTAAATGTTCCTTTTTTCCTCGCCTATGGAAATTTCTAGAAATAATCTCCGAAAAAATCGTAAAATTCTCACCGCGAATTTATTGCTCATTTTATTGTAGCATTTGAGAATTTAGATTTTGAGGAGTTTTATTTCAGAAATTGGAATACTGCGAGGTGAGTTTTTTGCTGACTTTTTTCCTCATGAAAAAAGTTAGAAGAAATGTTGTTTCTAGCAAATCCCCCTAGCCCCCTTTATCAAGGGGGAATACTAAAGAATCATTTTAAAGTCTAGATTCCCGCCTCCGCGGGAATGAGGTTTAAGGAAAAATCCCGCGAAAAATTATGTATTTGCGAAAATCCCGCGAAATTTTAGAATAATAGTGATTTTTAAATTTCAAAAAAATGACTTTTCTAGAATTTCTCTCCCCATTAAAACGAAAAAAATGGCTTTTTCTTGCTCTTTGGGCGGGCTTAAGTGTTGGACTTTATTTTTTCGCGGGATTTTTACCGCAGATTCAGAAAACAACAATTTTCTTTACCGTGAAACCGGTGGCAGTTGAAGGAAAAAGTTTCGTGAACGACGGAGTGGAAAGTGCTGAACGCGTGGCAGAAATGATTGCTGGTTGGGCGAAAGATCCGAATTTTTTGCAAGCGATTCAAGACGAAGCTGGCATCAAAGTTCCGAAACTAAAAAAGAAAATTTCCGCGAAAAAACAAAACAGATTAAATGTGTTTTGGACTTTGAAACTTTGGGGCGCGGAAGCCAAAAACTCGCGAAAATTGGCGGAATCCTTGTCTAATGTTTTGACTGAAACTTTGGCACGAATTAATCAAGATTCTGCTGTACCAGTGCATATCACTGATCCGCAAATATTTATTGAGCCTTTGGAAATCCCTAAATCTTGGATTTGGGCAACGGCGATAATTTTAGCGCTTTTTTTCGCGGGATTTTACATTTACAATGCGGAAAGCTGGCGCGGAAAAGTTTCTTTTTTACCGCAAGTTAAGGAGGTTTTTCATAAAACACCGATTTTCCAAGTCGCTGGAAAAATCAAATCACACGACAAACGCCAAATTGATTTATTTTTGCGAAGTTTCCAATCCCCGCGACTGATTAGCACATTCCCGCAGGCGGGGAAATTCTTTGAAATTTACAATCCAAATTCTTTAGTGGAACTAGACACCCCAATTTTATTGGTAAAACTGGGGGAAACAACCATTAGGGAATTAGAAAACAACCGCGCGATTTTTGGACGAAATGTCGGGATTATTGTTTTTGAGGGATGAAAATAATTTCTCCCCTGACAAGGGGAGATTAAGAGGGGTTGTTTTTTCGCGGGATTTTTCATTGACACACAAAACTACCAAGTATATACTTTGGTTAGTTTTTAAGTTATAAAAAATGAGCAACACCACCGTAATGAGCATCAAAACTGATCGTGAGATAAAGGCACAAGCCCAAAATCTCGCGAAAAAAATGGGGTTTCCGTTAGGGACCTTGATTAATGCTTTTTTGAGACAATTTATTCGCGATGGAGCTGTTAGTTTTAGCTTAAAAACCGAGGAAAAGGATTTGATGACTGCCCAAATTTCCAGCTTAAATGATATCTGGAGCGATAAATCTAATGACGCCTACAATGAATTATAAGCAAAACACAGTTATTCTGATTCCTTTCCCTTTCACTGATTTATCAAGTAGCAAAAGGCGTCCGGCACTTATTTTATGTGACCAAAAAGATCAAGACATAATTTGTGTTCCTATTTCTTCGCAGGTAGGGACGACTGCAGATGATTTAGAAATCGCGGAAAAATTCTGCGAAAACTTCACTTTTCCCATTACTTCTTATTTGCGAGTAAATAAGATTTATACCTTGCACAGTAATTTGGTGGTCAAAGTTTTGGGGAAACTGGAAGAAAAATTTTTCCAAAAAGCCAAACGACTGGTTTTAAACAAACTGGAGGAATAAAATCCCGCGAAATTTTGGTGAAAATGTCGGGATTATTGTTTTTGAGGGCTAATTATAGTTTCTCCCCTGACAAGGGGAGATTAAGAGGGGTTGTTTTTTCGCGGGAATTTACTTATTGAAATCAATAGGATTTCCGTGCTGATCAACTATTGGAGAGCCATTATACCCTTTAACATATCTTGAAGGATTTGGTTGTGGCTTAGGTGTTGGCTTACTTTTTTCGCGGGATTTTTCTATTTTATTTTCAATGCTTTTTATTTCTTTTTTTAATAGAACCTCATCTTTGTTAATCCTGTCCATAGATAACTTCAAATCATTAATCTCCTCTAGCATTTCTTTTGGAATTGGCTTATTATTCCTTAGTAAATCGGCTCGTTGTTTATTTAATTCTTGCAATCTTAATTCGTATTTGTGGTAATCTACTAACATTTTTTGTCTTTTCAATTCTAGTGCTAATTTCTCATTTTCAAGAGTTAGTTCCTTATTTTTATTTGTTATTTTATCTTTATTTTTAACTTTTTCTTTACCCGATTTAGCTTCCGATTTTACTTTTTCTTTAGACTTGCTCTTTGATACACCTTTTTTCGCGGGACTTTTCTTAACTTTAGGTTGATTTTGAGTTGGGGTTTTGAGGTTTTTAGAGGTTACTTTCATACTTGCTTCAACTTCACCTTTTTTTACAACTTCTTTAAAATCATCTATTTTAAAATCTTTATCTACTCCGACTGATTTTACTTTGCCTTTTTTTAATGCAACTTCGCGTAATTTAATTTGAGAATCTGAAATACTTAATATCTCATGATCTTTTCCATTTATCTTTAAAAAATCCCCTTTTTCAAGTGTTGATACTGATTTATCTGGGTTTACTAATTTTAATTTGTTATTTTTAATGCTTACCCCAACATTTTCCAAATTTCTAGCTTTTGTTACTGCCTCCCATTCTGTTTTAAAAAATTTTTCGGCACTAGACCCTGAAGCTCTTATTTCTCTTAACAATGCTTCTGGATCTACGTTTTTCTTTAACGCTTCTTGATATGTTTCAAGTATTTTACTATCAAGTTCCGCAATTTTCTTATTTCGACTTGCTTTACGCCATGTACTTGGCTTACGCAGAGTCGCACCACTCTCTAGTCTTTCCTTTTTCTTTAAAAGTTCTTGTATCTTACTAACTGTTTTATTTATTATTTCTCCTTGTAATTTCTTTGCAAATTCTAGTTCTTCCACTAATTGTGGAGTTCTTTTGTTATTAATATCCAATTCAATATCTTTAACACTCCTATCCAGTTTTGTCTTCCTTTTAAATGTATTTTTTATTCTGTTTAATCTATTTTTCGCTCTTGTAAGCCATCCTTCTGAATTTTTCGCGGGTTTTCCTAGTATATTATCTCCATATTTTTTAACAAATTCTTCTATAATTTTAGGGTTTGTTCCTTTTTTAAATTCCCAAACATGATGACCATCAGCTTTAATGGGGAATCTATCCAAATGCTCCATTATTTTAACTTCTTTCCCGTCTATTTTAACTTTAATACCATCGCCCAGTATAAAATCTTCTTTTACTTTAAACTCTAAATTTTTCCCGCGAATTTTACTTCTAAATCCTTTATACAACCTCTTTGGAGTTCCAATAATCTCTCTACCTGTTGTTCTTGGATTTCTAATCTTACGCCCAAACTTATCTACTCCTCTACCTACCTGCGTTGCAAATTTACTTCTTGCCACTTTCCCTAAAAATCCGTCCCCTTTAGCAACTCTACTAAGAAATCTTCCTGCTAGTCCAGTCTCTGCGCTAGCACTTGCTCCCATTGAGTAAAAGATAGTAACTAAATTTGTAAGAGTTTCCGTAAAGGCATTTACATAATCTCCCATGGAATCAGCTTCGTGCCATGATTCTGCAGCAACAATTCCTTTTCCAACATTCCACCACGCATCAGCAGCTCGTTCCAAAAAGTTCATACCATCAACTTTTGAATCCCCAATTCCCACCAATCTTCCTATTCCTTTCAAAACCTGTCCCGGATGAGAAATAATGGTCCCAATTCCTTCTGACATTTTCCCCAAACCATTAAGAACTCCTCCCAAAACTGGAATATCTTTTCCTTTTTTCAAGAATTTCCCCAAAGCTCCAAAAGTATAATCTCCAATATCTGCCGCTTTATAATTTACACTAGCAATATAATTTTGATGCTGATCCAAAACTTCTGTACTGGTTTTTTGTAAAATATCTAGTTCAGCATTCTGACCAGCAGCACCTTTATTCCTTAATTCTTCAATTTTCGCGGAATTTCCCTCATTTACTGCTTTTCTCAATTTATCCTTGGCTTCTTCAATTTTATCCGCTGGGGCTGTTTCCCCTACTACTGAATACATATCTTTAATACTCTGCTCAATATTACTTGCCGCAATAACTTTGTTCGCTTCGTTATCTAAAGCTCTCTGCGGATCTTCTGCTGCTGAATAAATTGCTTCTGCCTGTGTATGCAATAATTCTTCTTTCGCTTTTAAGTCCTGAGATAATCCCGCGAAATTTTGCTCAAATTTAATCTTCTTGCTTTGTGCTTCATAAGCTTCTTTATTTCCATTACCAAGCCATCCAAGAAATGAACCATTACCTGCAAATCCAGGTTTGTCTTTATCTGCAAACCACCCTTTTACCAGCTCATAACCGGCCATAACTCCACCACCAATTGCTAATGCTGCCCAACCAGGTGGCCCTGCTATTGCTGCTGCACCTACAGCAATAGCTGCCCCTGTCCCTCCTATAGCTGCTCCAATACTATTTGATTTCTCTTCCTCAAATTTCGCGAAATCTTCCTGCAATCCTGACACTCCGGCATTCATAGTTGCTATTTCAGCTCGGAACAAGCGAACAGCTTGTTCATGTTTCTGCATTTCCACTTCAATTCCCTCCAAAGTATCTAAATTCCCTTCCTTAAACCCTGTCTCTTTTTCTATTGAAAACTGTCCATCGCGGATTTTTTCAAATGATTCCTTCGCAACATTCTGACTTTTCAGTTGATTTTCTAAGTTTTCTGCTTTTTGTTTTATTTGATCAACAACTTTCTTCTGCTCATCTTGTGCTTTTTTCTGCTTATCAATTTCCTCTTTTATCTTCTCTTTTATTTTTGAATCAATTTGTTTAAGCTTTTCGACCTTCTCTTTTTGTAAATTTTCTAGTTTAGTCTTTTTCGCATCCAAATCATTTTTTAAATCATCCAAATCTTTTCTTTCCTTTGGCGAAATTCCCGCGAAATTTTCCGCAGCCAATAGAGCCGCCTGATATGCTTCTTCCGCATCAGCCACTTGTCCTTCAACTTGTTCGAGATTGTATTTAACTCCCGTATTTGGATCTCCCAAAGTCGGATCTTGCACCGCTTGCTCTTTTTCTCGGAAATTCTTTAACGCCTTATTGTATTCTTCGCGGGCTTTTTCATCGACTACTTCTTGTTTTTCTGTAACATTAAGAGTTAAAGTCGCTGTTTCAGACCAACCTTCCTTATTTTTAGCTCGCCATTCTATAACATATGTTCCTTTTGGTAAGTCATTTTTGAAATCAAGTTTACTTGGATTTTCTGTCGAATAAGCTATATGACCACCATTCAAATTAGGGAATTTTATTGAATATTCTTCTGCTTTCCCACCTATAACATCATTTGCCAAATCATATGTTCCAGCTTTCCCTTTTTCTAAATCCAAAACCCCATTTCGCACTTTTGGAACTTCTTTCACAACCTCATCATCTTCGTGTACTTCTTTTTTCAAATCCTCTAACCACCCTCCAATATCTCGCTTAACTTCGTCTTTTTCCAAATCTACTTTCAAAATTTCCTTATTATTTCGATCTTTAATTTTCAAAACCTTTCCACCATTTGCTAACTTAATTTTTTCGCGGGAATTTCCGCTTTTATCTTTCAAAATCATTGTCCCGTTCCTTCTTTTTACAATTTTTTCTTTTTGCTCCCCACCAGCAGGATTCTCAAATAAATCTAAAATCTTTTCTACTTTGATTCTTTTGGCGTTTCCATTTTCGTCCTTCCTTAGTTTTAATTTCGCGTTTAAATCTGCTAATTCTGCTTTTAATTTTGCGCGCATTTCTGCTTTAGCTTGCAAAAACCCTGCTTCATCAGAATCTATTTTATAATGATTTCTATCTGCCGGATTACCTTTTGGGCTCATTTTTTGAGGAATTATTTATAAATAATCCCAATATTATACCCAAAATCCCGCGAAAAATCAAATAAAATCAATCACACGCTCGTCTCAGATTCAAAGTGGTACCCCCGCTAAGAATCGAACTTAGATTTTAGCCTTAGAAGGGCTCTGTTCTATCCATTGAACTACGGGGGCGTTTCCGCTGGTGGTATTTTAATAAGTTGAAATCTTTTTTCAAACTAAAAATTTCGCGGGATTTTTTGGCTCCCTCTTTCTTCAAAGAGGGCGGGGGGTGATTTTTATAATTCAGATTAAAATCCTCCTAAATCCTCCTTTCAAAAAAGGAGGACTTTACACAACGAAATCCCGCGAAATTTTTAAGGGAATACCGATAAATAACGCAAAACCGAAAATTCTAAGATTTTTGGGGTAATTTTTTTGAGAAATTGATTTTCGTAGCTGGCTACGGAAATCGCTATTTTGAGGGAAAATTAGCCAAAAAGATGAATTTTATTTTTGCGCTTACTTTCCTTTTATTGTGTAAATTTTTTGTTTATCGGGATTTCCTTAACTCCATAAAAAATATCCGAGGAAAAGAAAGAAAGCCGAAAGCAAAATAATTCCTTCGCGACGCGACAATTCCCAATCTCTGGCGACAAAAATAACTGTGATTAGAATTGAAAGAAAGAGCATGACGATGCTGGAATAAATTCCTTCGGCATCAACCGGAACTCCGCCGACAATGGCAATTGGCAATCCCAATCCCATCAAAATATCAAAAGTGTTTGAACCAAAAACGCTGGCAATTGATCCTGATCCATTTCCTTTTTTCGCGGCGGAAATCGCGATAAAGGTGTCGGAAATGGAAGTCCCAAAAGCGAAAAATATCGCGGAAACAGCGGCGATTGATAATCCCGCGAAATCTGCGATTGATAAACCAAATTTAATCATCGCCCAAGACAAAACGGCAATTCCCGCTAGTCCGAAAATGGAAACAAAAATAATTCGCGACATTGATTGATGGTTTTCTTCCAAAGTTTCTAATTTTGATTTATCTTTTCTGTCAGTATACAAAATCGTTAAATAAGTTGCGTAAAGTCCCAAAAATCCGAACGCTTCCCAGCGCGTAATTTCTCCGTCAAAGATGGTTAAAGTCAGCGTGAAAGCGGCGAGAAAATAAAAAATCATATCGCGAATCATTCCGTCTTTGGACAACGGAATTGGTTTTTTGCTTTTTATTCCGACGAGTCCCGTGATGACAAAAAGGTTGAAAATCGCGCTCCAAACAATAGTAACTAGTCCGATTTCAAAAGTTTTATAAAAAATCGCGGAATTTAAGGCGGTAAATAACTCTCCGGCGCTTCCCCCGACAGCAAGCAGTGTTGCGCCCGCAATTGTCGCGGGAATTCGGTATTTGAAAGCCAAGGCGGAAAAAGAGTCTTCCACTTGATCGCTAACGATTTTTAGCAAGTAAAAAGTCAGCAATAATCCGGGAACGGCAATCCAAATATTCATTTTTTATTCTAAATTCCGCGAAATTATAGAGAGAATTTGAAAAAAAGAAAATCCCGCGAAAAAATTGTCATTGCGAGCGTAGCGAAGCAATCTACTTCCTTATTCAACTCCCTATTTCCCCCTTGTCAGGTGGGCGTAAAAAATATACATCCCGCCCAAGTTTTTATCTTACGATGGCGGGATCTTCGAAACATTTATGACTTGTGTTTTAAAAATAAGCCAAAGGGAGACTCGTTCGACTGCTGAAGTTTGAAAATAATTTGTCGCTCAGGGATAGTTTTTAATTTTTTCGCGGGATTTTCGTAGAGATGTTTTGTCAAAACATCCTTACAATTTGTTTGTATTTGTAGAGACAAATTGCAATTTGTCTTTACCTGTAAAATTCAAAATTCCCGCGAAATTTTATTCCAATTCTTTTTTTTATTTGTAAAATGCGGGCGATGAAACCAAAAGTTTGCGTTCTCGGCGGTTACGGAATTAATTCAGAAGACGAAACCATTTTTGCTTTTAACGAAACTGGAAGTGAGGCGGAATTTGTCCATGTTAATGAGATAATTTCGCGGGAAAAAAGTCTGGAAGACTACCAAATTCTCGTTTTTCCGGGGGGATTTTCTTACGGAGATCACACCGGATCAGGAAAGGCAATGGCGAATAAGCTGATGAATAATATCGGCGAAGAATTGCTGAAATTTGTCGCGCGGGATACTTTGGTTTTGGGAATTTGTAACGGATTTCAGATTTTGGTGGCGTTGGGGCTTTTGCCGGCACTGGACGGCGAATACGGCACTCGCCAAGCAGGACTTTTGCGAAACGATTCGGCGCGGTTTGTGTGTCGGTATGTGAATTTGAAAAAAGTTTCTGAAAAATGTGTCTGGACAAAAGGTGTTGAGAGAATTTTTTTACCGGCGGCACACGGAGAAGGACATTTTTATTTAGAACAAGCAGCACTGGAAAAACTCGCGAAAAATGATCAAATCGTTTTTCAATACATTGACGAAAATGGAAATCTCGCGAAAAAACGGTTTCCGGCTAATCCCAACGGAGCGGATTTAGATATTGCGGGAATTTGTGATCCGAGCGGACGAATTCTAGGAATGATGCCGCATCCGGAACGATCTTTGTTTTTCTCAAATCGCCCAGATTTCACTCTGCAACGCGAAAAACTTTTGCGCGCGGGGAAAGAATTACCGAAATGGACCGAGAATATTAAAATTTTTGAAAACGCCGCCAATTACTTCGCTGATAAATAATTTCGCGGGAATTTAAAATAAATTCGAATTCTCTCCTCTTTAGACAAAGAGGAGAATCAAAGAGGTGTTTGATTCTGCGTAAAATCAAACGCCCCCTCGCCCCCGCTTAATCTTAAGCGGGGGGACAAAAAGAAAATTCCCGCGAAATTTTGTTTTCATTATTTAAAAATTGCCTACAATTTTGGCGATGAATATTTTCCGAATCGAAATCCAGAATACCGTGAAAGATTCTCGCGGGAATAGTTATTTAGCAAAAATCCAAAAAGCCGGATTTCCGGTTTCCAAAGTCGAAACAGCCGATGTCTACACAATTTCCCACCTTCACCAAGGTTTCGGTGGACAGGCGCAGATGACAGAAAATGAAGCAAGAGAAAAAATCGGAGAAATGCTAACCAATCCTGTTTACGAGAGTTTTTCGATTGGAGAACCAGATTTTTCGCGGGATTTTGACTGGGCGATTGAAGTCGGATTTTTGCCGGGAGTGACGGATAATGTGGGGCGAACAGTTGTGGAATCAATTGAAGATTTATTTAAAATCAAGTTCCAAAAACCAGCGGAAAATGTTTTTTCCTCGACTTTGTTGTATGTTTCGGGAGAAAATTTAACAGAAAAAGATGCACAAAAAATCGGACGACTTTTTGCAAATCCTTTAATCCAGCGGATAACCGTAAAATCCCGCGAAAATTTTTTCGCGGACGGCGGAATGGAGGCGGTAGCGCCCCAAGTTCATCTTTCTGAACCAAATCCGCCGATGGAAATTGATTTGGAAATCCCGGATGAAGAATTAGAAATTTTGGGAAAAAAGGGAATCCGTAATCCCGATGGGACTTATCGCGGACCGTTGGCTTTATCGCTTTTGTATTTGAAAACGATTCGCGAATATTTTCGCGGGGAAGGACGAAATCCTTACGATATCGAGCTGGAATCGATTGCGCAAACTTGGTCGGAGCATTGTCGGCACACGATTTTTGCCAATCCGATAAATGATGACGAGAAAGGAATTTTTAAAACTTATATAAAACAAGCGACCGAAAAAATCCGCGAAAATAAAGGCGAAAATGATTTTTGTGTGTCGGTTTTTTCTGATAATTCGGGAGGAATTTTGTTCGATGACGAATGGGTGATTACGGATAAAATGGAAACGCATAATTCGCCGTCAGCGCTTGATCCGTTGGGTGGGGCGATGACCGGAATTGTTGGAGTAAATCGGGACGCGCTGGGCTACGGACGCGGGGCGAAACCGGTTATCAACCGATACGGATTCTGTTTAGGAAATCCCGAAGAAGAAATTTCATTATTTCGCGGGAAAAATAAACAAAATCCGGCTTTGCAACCGAGCGAAATTTTTGAGGGAATTGTCGCGGGAATTGAGGAAGGTGGAAATCAGTCCGGAATTCCGACACCGCAGGGATTTTGTTTTTTTGATGAAAGATACAGCGGAAAACCGCTGGTTTTTGCGGGAACGGTTGGTTTAATCCCGCGAATTTTAGACGGCCGAGATTCTTCGGAAAAATCCGCGAAACCTGGTGACGCCATTGTGGTCGCGGGAGGACGAGTCGGAATGGACGGAATTCACGGCGCGACTTTTTCTTCCGAAGCATTGGACGACGGAAGTCCCGCCACCGCGGTGCAAATCGGTGATCCGATTACGCAGAAAAAACTTTCTGATGCGGTTGTTCGCGAATTACGCCAAGGCGGATTTATCAATTCCGTTCACGATTGTGGAGCGGGCGGAATTTCGGGGACAATTGGCGAACTGGGCGAAGAAGCGGGCGGATTTGAAGTTGATTTAGAAAAAGTTCCGCTGAAATATCCGAACCTTGAGCCATGGCAAATTTGGATTTCCGAATCGCAGGAACGCATGACTTTTTCCGTTCCGCAAGAAAAAGTCGCGGGATTTTTGGAAATTATGAAAAAGCACGGTGTGGAGGCGACTGTTTTAGGAAAATTTACGGATTCCGGTCGGGGACAAGTTTTTTATAAAGGGCAAAAAATCTTTGATATGTCGCTGGAATTTTTAGCGAAAGGTTGGCCGTGTGAGGTGTTGAAGGCGGAATATAAAGCATCAAAGAGTATTCCAATTATTCCCCCTGACAAGGGGGATTTAGGGGGTTTGTTGGAGAAAATGATTGCGCGGCAAAATGTGGCGAGTATTGAGTTTATTTCGCAACAATACGACCACGAAGTTTTGGGCGGATCGCTGGTCAAACCTTTGCAGGGAAAAGGTCGTGTTAATGTGAACGCGTCGGCAATTCGTCCGGTTTTGAGTTCGCCGAAAGCGGCAGTTTTATCGCACGCCTTAAATCCGCGAATGACGGAAATTCATTCCTATGATATGGCGGTGGCGACAATTGATGATGCCATCGGGGAAGCGGTGGCGATTGGTGGAAATGTCGATTATATGGCGATTATGGATAATTTTTGCTGGTGTTCTTCGGACGAGCCGGAGAGATTGGGGCAACTTTTGGAAACTTCGCGGGGATGTTATGACGCCGCGGTAAAATACGGAACACCGTTTATTTCTGGGAAAGATTCGATGTTTAACGATTTCCGCGGATACGATGAGAACGATAATCCGATTAAAATTTCCGTTCCGCCGACACTGCTAATTTCAACTTTGAGCGTTATTCCGGATTCAACGAAAGTTTCAACAATTGATTTCAAAATCGCGGGCGACAAGATTTTTGTTCTCGGAGAAACTCGCGAAGAATTTGGTGGAAGCGAGTTTGCCAAAATGATTGGCGCGGACGAGCACGCGGGCGTGGTGCCAAAAGTGGATTTGGAGAAATCTTTGGCAAAATTTCGCGGGATTTTCGCCGGACATCAAGAAAACTTGTTTGCTTCCGTGCAACATATTGGCGTAGGTGGATTGGGCGCGGCGTTAGCGAAATCCTGCATCGCCGGACAACTCGGAGCAAATGTAAATCTCGCGAAAATTCACGAAGATTTGAACACAGCGCTATTTTCCGAATCAAAATCGCGGTATTTGATTTCCGTTGATCCAGCCAAAGAAGCAAAATTCCGTGAAATTTTCCCGGAAGCGATTGAAATCGGAGAAGTTGGCGGAGATGTTTTGAAAATCGACCAAGTCGGAGAGTTTAAGGTTTCTGATTTAGCTGGGAAATATAAAGGAACTTTTGGGGATTATTAATTTCGCGGGATTTTAGATTTTCTGTATCTAGTGTTTAAGTAAATGGTTTCAATATTTTCTGGGGCAATAACATCTAGAATTCGTTCTTTTTCCGAAATCAAATATATCTCAAATTCAGGCTGTTTAGCATAATTTGAAGATTGCAAGTATTTATTTTTAATTGATTCATGTTTAAAAAATAATTTATTCCCTATTATTTCTACCATCTGATCGTCCGATTTCCCTTTTGGTTCATATCCAAACTTCTTTAATATTTTGCATACAATAGGCTTCTTCTGATTTTTGGTAATATCCGTAGATAGAGAGTTGTATTCAGCAACTTCTTGAAATGTTCTAAATATTTTTTTAGCAATTCCTTTATTTCTAAAATTCGGTTTAACCATCATCCCAGAAAAATCTGCTCTAGTGAAATTGCCACCAACTTTAAAAGCAAGATAAGCAATTAATTCATTATCATTTAGAAGTTGAATATTTACTTTGTATCCAGATTTTTCAGGAAATTTCTTAAGAGAAAGTTCCCCAAAATTACATTCTTCTGGCAGAATTATTTTTTTATTAAAATCTTTATCTTCTAGTGTAATCATAGCTTGATTAAAAATATTTTTACAAAAAAGTCAAACAAGATCCCGCGAAATTTTAATATACTTCTTTTCCGCGTAGGGAACGAATATTTTCGTTCCTAATTATTTTCCTTTTTTATTGGATTTATTTTTTGTGGAGCGAAGATATTCGCTCCCTACTGATTTTTTCGCGGGATTTTCGTGGGGACGATCCCTTGTGGTCGCCCAATAATTTGAATTCCATTTTTTTGAACACCCATAAAGGGCGTCCCTACAATTTTTCGCAAAATTTCGCGGGATTTAAAATTTTGACTTTATCTAAAAAGCTCTTTAAAATTCAAGTATCTATTTCTTAACCAAAACAAAAATGGATAAAATCGTCTTACTTGCCGACCAAGGAGCTTCTACTGGAATGAAGTTTGTTAAACCTTTCCAAGAACTTCTCGCGAAAATTGGCACCTTCACCATCGAACAACTAATTCCGTTCCTACTGGTATTAATTATTGGAGGACTCATTATTCGCTTATTTATGAAATTGCTAAAAACTGTTTTAAATAAATCAAAATTAGACAAAGGAATGGAAAAAATTGGTTTGACCAAAGAATTGCAAAATATCGGTATCAAAACATCAATTTCTGGAATTATTATTGTAGTCGTTGATGTTGCTTTGAAAGTTGTCTTATGGATGACGGCGATTGATTTGTTGAAAATCGATCAACTTTCCGCATTTATGGCACGAATCGTAAATTTCTTACCAAACATTATCGTTTCTATCATAATTTTGGGATTAGGTTTAGCTATTGCAAAATTCGCGGAAAACACTTTGAAAGTAGCAACTGATGAAATGAAAGACAAAAAATCTGCGAAACTAATGGTTAAAATCGCGAAAATTTCCATCATTGTTATCACTATTATGACAGTTTTGGATCAACTAAGCATTGCCCAAACACTGGTTAATACTTTATTAACAGGAATCATCGGTGCTTTCTCAATTGCCTTGGGATTATCTTTTGGACTTGGAGGAAAAGAAAAAGCTGCCGAAACATTAAAAAAATGGTTTAAATAAACCAAAAAATTAAGTTTTAAAAAAATCCCGCGAAATTTTATCCGAAACGACCAAATTGCTTTAAAAATAGGTCATCGAATGGATTCGCGGGATTTTTTTTATTTTTATTCCGGAATTCCCGCTCTATCTAAAATTCCATTGATCTTATCCAACACTGTTAGTTCTTCTATTTCTCTATAACCATTTAATACACTTACTAGTTCACCAAATTCATTCATTCCTGTTGTATTCCCAAAGCTTGCCATGTTTTCTAGCACCGATAAAACACTATTTACTTGCTCTAAAGTTATTTTCCCTTCATTGCGCACAAACAGTCTCAACGAAAATGAAGCAAACTCTATCCCTATGCCTTCAAGTAAAAACCGTATTTCTTTCATTTTTTGCTCTATTTCTTCCTTGACAAGCTCCTCTTTTGTAGCTTTAAATTTATCTATTCCATCCATTTTAAATTTGGTTAAAAATTACAACCAATAAATACAAAAAATATAAATTCTGTCAAGAAAAATCTCGCGAAATTTTCTGAAAAATAAGTTATAATTCCCACGATGATAATTCTCACGCTCAATCCCGGCTCGACCAGTGTCAAAATTTCTTTGTTTGAAAATCAAAAAAGACTTTTTCATGAGGATATTGTGGGCAGTTTGGACGATGTGGAAAAGAAAATAATCAGTGAAGGTTATAATTTCGCGGGAATTGATAAATTTGCCGTGCGGGTGGTGCATGGCGGTAGTTTTTTCACTGAACCGACCAAAATAACTAACGAAAGTTTAGCAAAACTCCGCGAAATTTCCGAACTTGCGCCTCTCCACAATCCGCCTGCCTTAAAGATTATTGAAGAAATTCTCGCGAAAAAAAAGGAGGCCGAGATTTGGGCGATTTTTGACACAGCTTTTCACGCGACAATTCCTGAGAAATACGCTCTCTACGCTATTCCACTAGAAATTTCCCGCGAAATTTTAGGGAATCCTTCATCAGCGGGATTAATTCCTTCAACCGCTCGTACCTCGCGGGAAGTCGTTGAATCGCGGGATTTTTCTATCAAAAAATATGGTTTTCACGGAACGGCTAATCAATCAGCAATTCATCTTGTAGAAAAGAAAACTAACTCGCCAATTCCCACGAAAACGATAATTTGTCATTTGGGCGGAGGAGCTTCGGTGACAGCGGTGCAAAACGGGAAATCGATTAGCAATTCTATGGGATTTACGCCTTTGGAAGGGCTGATTATGGTGACGCGAGCAGGAGATTTGGATAACGGCGTCGTGGAATTTTTGATGCACAAGTTGGGCTTATCAATTGAAGAAGTTCTGCAGATTTTGAATAAAGAGTCAGGAATTTACGGCTTAACGGGAACAAAAGATTTGGCAGAAGTTTTTGAAAATCCCGCGAAAAAACCGGAATATGATTTGGCTTTGGAAATGTATTTAGCACGATTAGAAAAATACATTTGGGCATACATCGGACGACTTGGTGGGCTGGATTGTTTGATTTTTTCCGGCGGAACGGGCGAGCACAACGCCAAAGTTCGCGAAAAAATTCGCGGGAATTTAGCTAAACTTGGATTTGAACCGGAAGTTCATGTTGTTCATGTCGAGGAAGATATGGAAATGATGCGACAAATTTCGTAAATTATGATATGCTTTACAGGAAAAAATATAAAAATGAATAAACACAAACAAAATTTCGCGGGATTTACCTTGATAGAGCTTTTGGTAGTAATCGTTATCGTAGGAATTCTTGCGACAATTTCAGTAGCAACATTTCAAGGGTATTTTGCAAGAGCCCGTGATGCTCGAAAAAGAGCAAATATAGAAACTATTTCTAAAATAATTATGAATAATGTAGTGGCTAATGAAGCAACTAGTCATCTTATAAGAACTTGTGATTTGAGTGGACAAAACATAACTTATGCTGCAGGACCATATCATTCTGAAGGGGACCCTGTTCCAGATAATCAACATGTTGCCTGTTTAGTTAAATTCTTAAAAGAACAAGGGGTTAGCTTTCCGCCCCCAGAAGAAGATTGTTATATACTTTTTCGTGAAAGTCTAAATCCTGATAAATTTCTAGTAACATCAGCTTCAGATTTTGTTGCGGGAAATATATTTTTTGATGGATCTTCAGAAGCTAAATTTTATATAGAAAAAGATGGTGGTGACCCAAAGGGAAATAATTACCATAGTATTCAAATTTACCTCAAAGAATTCATAAAGAGAAATTGCCGAGAATTTGGGTTAAGTGGACTTCATGTTTATAAAAAAGCTCCATACGGATCTGGCAATGCTGGGGAATATATTAGAATGATAGTAGAACCGCTAGATCCCAAATATTTTGAATAGTCCCGCGAAATTTTATTTATCCTCAACCAGATTATCCATCGGAGTGCCATCAGTCGCCAAATCCTCCATTGAACGAAATTTCTGCGTGCGGGCTTTATCTGGATTATAAGCTTGGTAAAAAAGCTGAATAATTTCTTCAGTGCGAAGCTGTTTAACTCCTAGTCCGCAGTTTTCCAAAGCAGTTTTAACCGTTTGCACTCGGGCATCGAGATTTTTTTTCAAGTTTTTAAACTCGCGTTTGCGCTGAATGATTTTTTCCACGGTGTCTTCCGGCTGAATGTATTCCAAAAAACCCGCGAAAATTCCTTTTTTTTGTGCACGGACAGGATTTAACGGGACGACAACAAAAAACTTTTTTTCCATAATGTCGGAATATTCCACCAATTGTGAAATATAACTGATGTAATCACCCATTTGTTGTTGAAGCAAGGGATTGGTGATTTGCGAGTGGCGATGCTCCAAATCAGCAATATAGTGGTCAATATCTAATTTTCGCGACCGAACCAAAATTTGAACCGGAAAGTCCAGCGCGTTCAAAAAACTTTGATAAGAATGAATTATCGCGTTTTGTTCGGCTTCAGATTTTAAGTTAAAGTTCATTGAAGAAACCTCTAAAACCGCTCGCAGTCCGCCATTTTTCAAAACAAGCGTATCGTCGTGAACTTCAGAAAACTGCAAGTATTTCTGAGTTGAAATCAACTTATTCTTTTTTCCGTTACGAACTGAATTTTTCGCGGGTTTTTTCATTTTTATTTTTTATTTAACAGGTACAGTCCTGCCGTCGAGTATTTTAGCAAGATTTTTAATTTTTTCCGAGGAAACATCTTCTTTGACACGAATTTCTTTCTCTTTTTTGGCTTTTTTCATCGTGAAGGCTCTGGTCATCGACACAAACGGATCACCACCATGATTGACCCAGCGCCGATGAGCAGGACGAAAAAGTCTTTCAACCAAAAGCAAAATAAATTTAGTTAATTCAATTCCTTTAATTTTCACGAAAGCGAAAGCCACAGCAATTGCGGCGGGAATCCACAAAACAATTTGTTCTAATTGGTTAAGTTCATATTGCTTATTGAGAGAAGTAAATAAAACATAAGAAATCCCACCACCAATGATAATTGTAATCAGCTGGCGAAGCGTCAAAAACCACAAAATCTGGTCGGCTCGTTGGACATTTTGCGGGACTTTATATCTCATTTGATTTGGATTAATCGGTCAATTATACCCGAAATCCCGCGAAATTTCAAGGAAATCCCGCGAAAAATTGCATAAAAAATAAAGTTTATTAAAATAACCGCGAAATCACAGATGGCGCCATCGTCTAGTGGTTAGGACTCGGGATTCTCATTCCCGCAACAGGGGTTCGATTCCCCTTGGCGCTGCCATTTCACCCCATTAATCCACGCTTCTTTCCACTTGTACCACCATTCTGCTTGCGGAAAAACCGGGGACAAAAATTTCGCGACTTTAATCATTTTTTTCAGGATTTCCAATTTCGCCCCCCGCGGAATTATCTGAAGTTCTGGATGCAGTTTTTCAAAAATTTTCGCGTTTTTTCGCGCGTTTTTAAAATTTCGCACAACATCGTCAATTGTTTGCTCGTGATCGTGGTAAACAATTACTTTCGGATAATAAATCAAATTCATGCCTTTTTGGTAAAGCCGATAGGCAAATTCAGAATCTTCAAAGCCCCAACCAGAAAATCCCGCGAAAAATCGCTCATCACCGATAAACTCGCGTTTTAATGAAACATTAGAAGTATAGAAATGATTCCACTTCGCACCGTGCAGGCGAATACTGCGAAAAGCAAACTGCGCGTGATTATTAAGCCATTTGTAAAATGGCTTTTTTCTAAATTTTTCTACCCACTCGATTTTTCCCAGCAAAGCGTAATTTTTCGCGGGATTTTTTTGGTGAAATTTCCGTGTTTCAGTTATCCACATTTTATCCACAATTGTATCATCTCCCAGAAAAGCAATAATTTCACCAGTTGCTTTATCCAAAGCTAGATTTCGCGCTCCCGAAGCTCCTAAATTCTGCCCCGTTGTCAGAAAAATAATTTCCGCAAACTTCCCTTTTCCTAAAATAAAATCCCGCGCTGTGCCCCGCCCCGCGGTGGAAAATTTACCATCTCCAACGACAATTATTTCTATATTTTCCGGATTATAATCCCGCGCGCCTAAAATACTTTGCAAAACCTGTGGCAAGGTTTTTCGTCCAATCGTTGGAATTATAATGGAAATCTTCATTATTTAAATTTTAGGAAACTCTGATAAATAACGCAAAATAGAAAAATTTCGCGGGATATTTCACGGAAGAAGTTTTGGGATAGTTAATAGTTAAAAGTTAATAGTTAATAATTTTTTCATCTGCTTTATTGTTTGTAGGTGCGACGGCGCCGTCGCGCTTACCAGATTCCCGCGATTTTTTTGTAGGCACGAATTCGAATTTGCATTTTCCGAGATGTAAAACCCTGTAGATGCGACGGCATAAGCACGCTTTCTATGCTTTTAATCTCTTTGACTTTTTAGCTTTTTAGCTCTATCCAAAAAATTTCGCGGGATTTTCGCCTGAAAAACCGAAAAAAGTCCAAAAAAAATTTGCACCGCCTCTTAAATGCCTTAAAATTTAGGAGAAATAGCGTTTAAAACCTATATATTTTCAAATTTTTTAATCCTCTAAAAATGAAAAAGACTTTAATTCTAACCGTAGCAATCGCTTCTCTAGTTTCTCTAGGCGTTGCTAAAGCTGAACCTGTCAATTTAGATACTTTGCCAAGAACATTCGTGGCAAAAGGACAATTACAAAGAAATTACCTTGATTCTTTGCGAATGCGTTACCGCAATTTGTTTAACCGCAAATTGATGACTCGCGATTTTTTCAATGTCAAAACGCGAAAAGCTGCTTTGAAAAAAGTTCAAAAAGATGCTCATGTTATGGGAGAAGTTAAATCAATTCTTTCACGAACTGGAGAACTAGAACAAGACAAAGACCGCGTTCAACCAGCTCTTCCATACCAAGTAAAAGCTGTTAATCCTAAATCAGTTTTCTTGAAACGAGCAATGGATTACTATGTTTACAATGGAGACGCTGGATCTGAAGCAATGGATGCGGGAAATATTAATATGCGACACCACAAAGTTCCACGCCGAAAAATGCTAAATTTAATGTATCAACACAAACAAAAAGTTGGCGGAATTACCGCAGAAGCTCGTGAAATGCAAAAAGCAATGGTTGCTCCTAAATACGAAGGAACAAAAAAAAGAGTAGCTAATTACCGAACTGGTGATTTCCTACAAAACATGCTTTCACCTTTCACTAGCTTGAAATGGCTTAACGATTAGATTTTTATAAAAAATAAAAAAA
>JALVIB010000081.1 GCA_027028725.1 Candidatus Altimarinota bacterium | reverse complement strand
AATTCACAGGATTCTGCGTTTAAGACCGGCGCGGTAATTGTCAAAAATGGCGAAATTATCGGGCGCGGGGCGAATGGTTCGGATTTTCATGAAAAAATTGGTTGTGTGCGAAAATTTTTTCACGCGCCAACCGGGAAATTTTACTGGCTGTGTCCGGGTTGTTCGCCCAAAAATCATGCCGAACAAAGTGCTATTCGGGATGCAAAATTTCGCGGGATTTCCACCAAAGGAGCGGATTTGTATCTCTGGGGGCACTGGTGGTGTTGCCAAAGTTGCTGGGAAAAAATGATTGAGGCAGAAATTCGGAATGTTTATTTGGAAGGATAACCAACCCCCTAACCCCCTTGTCAGGGGGAAAGTTTATGAAATCCCGCGAAATTTTGCGATTTTTCAAAATCTCCTATAATAAAAATGATGAAAGCCTTACTCGCCAAACTTCCGTTTCTGCACAAAAATTTTCGCGAATTAAGTTTGGAATTGAAAATTGTTTTTTTGGCTCATTTATTGACTTTAGTTTTCTGTTTCTTTCCATGGGTTAGCTATGTCCCGCTGTATGGAGAATCTTATTTTGACAACGCTTTTGATGGTCCGACAAAAATTATTGGCATACTAATTTTTCTAATTTCGTTAGTAATTGTCGGCTGGTTTGTCGCGAAATTATTTAAAATGAAAAATGTTAAACTCCCTGTAAAAGAAGAAGTTCTCTTTATTTTCGCGGGATTTCAGCAGATAGTTTTAATTATTTGTGCTTGGTCAGTGATTATGCTGATGAGTGGCGGATATGATTTATCAGAAATTCGGTTTGGGATAATTTTTGTGCTTTTAGCACAAATTTTTGGTGTAGTGGCGGCGTATCTTTTGAACAAATCCGGGAAAAAAGAGGAAGTGGTTAGTTTCTTTCATCAAGCGGAAGGTGAAATTGAAGACAAATTAAATTTATTTAAGAAGGGATTAGCCAAAAAGACGGAACCCAAACCGAAAAAGTAAAAATTTCGCGGGATTTTGTTAGCCCTAACCAATCCTCCCAATTAATCCCACGATATCGTTCCAAGTTATTGCGACAATTAAAAGCATTAGAAAGGCAAACCCAGCCATGTGCACATAATTTTCAATTTCGGCATTTAATTTGATTTTAAACGGTTTCAAAATTAGCTCCACAAGCTGAAAAAAGAAGCGACCACCATCCAGCGCGGGAATTGGCAAGAGATTCATTACTGCTAGCGAAAGCGATAACAAAGCAGTCAATTTTACAATTGCCCAAACCCCAAACGGAATTGTTTTATGAGTTACTTCGGCAATTCCTACTGGTCCTGATAATCCTTCTGGTAGTTGTTTATTTCGGATAATTTCTCGCGGGATTTCCGCCACTTTGTTCACAATAGCTTTAGAAATTCGCCAAGTTTCCTGAAAAGCAAAAACCACCGATTCTGGAAAATCTTTCTGAATTTTCTTAAGGGCTAAAATCTCCTTTTTGCCATTCTCATCAGGTTTTAACCAAGTTATTAACCCTTGTCGATCAGCTTGATCAATATCTGCTTGCGAAATCAAAATCGGTGTCGTCCCAATCGAAAACAAAATAAATAAGGACACAATGGTAAAAACCAAATTCATAAAAATTCCCGCGAGAGTTATTGCCATTCGTTTCCACAGCGGCGCTTGCTCGAAGCTCCGCGGATCATCAGAATGCTCCTCCTCACCAAGCATTTTGACATATCCACCAAACGGAATCGCCCCGATAGAATACTCCACTTCACCAACTTGTTTTTTCCACAACTTTTTCCCAAATCCCAGTCCAAATTCTTCAACTTTAACGCCAGATTTTATCGCGGTGATGAAGTGCCCCCACTCGTGGACCAGAATCAAAACCGAGAAAATCAAAATAAAAACAATAATTGACGGCAAAACATTTATAAACGATAAAAGGTGTTCCATAGAATTTAGTTAAAATCCCGCGAATTTTAGCATAAATTAAAAATAAATAAAAAATCCCGCGAAATTTTATAAAAAAATGTAGGGACACCCTTTATGGGTGTCCAAAAAAATGAATTGGTAGTGTACACTTTTATGTGTCTGGGATAGAAGGTAAAATAAAAAAAGTAATCACTAACCCCCTATCCCATGAAAACATCATACAAAGAAATGCTAGGAAAATCAATCGAAACTGTACTAAAAAACGGGAACACCTGTTTTGAGGAGGTTTTAATACTAGTAATAGAAAGCCTAATGGAGGCGGAAAGAACAAGTTTTTTAAAGTATCCATATGGAGAATTCCCGCTTAAGGGGAACAAACGCAATGGTTATTATAAAAGATTTATAGAACAAATGACGGGAAAAATATCATTAAGAATACCACGAGATCGCAAAGGGTTATTCCAGCCACTAGTCTTGGAATTAGTAAAACAAGATACTGAAAGAATGAATAATTTAGCGTTAAAGTTATACAGTAACGGAGTATCTCAACGCGGGATAAGTGAAATATTTAGAGAAATATTTGGAAGTAGTTATTCTCCCCAAAGAGTATCAAGTTTAGTAA
>JALVIB010000080.1 GCA_027028725.1 Candidatus Altimarinota bacterium | reverse complement strand
ACTCAGTCGCTAAACTCCGCAAGGAAAAATCCCGCGAAATTTTTTGAAAATAAAGGGATTTTTCTGGTGCTCCGTTTGGACGCTCCTTTCGTTGTGAGAATTTAACTAATTTCTTAAATGGGGATTAATTGGAATTAGTTTTTTTCAAAATTTTCGCGGGATTTTTAATAACAACCCCCTCTAGCTCCCCCTTGTCAGGGGGAGAAATAAGGAGTTTTTTATTTCCCTTCCATTTTTTCCTCAATTTTGGTCACAACTCCGTTGTCTCCAATCAAGAAGTCATCAAGGAAATCAGGAGAATCTTCGTTTTTAACGATGTCTACAAGTTTTTTTACAAGTTCCACTGGATCATCAGAGAAAACCATTTTTTCTCCGGGTTCGCGTTTACAAAATTCTAAAATTTCATCAATGTGATTAGCAACTCCACCGTGCCCAGTCAAAACTCCAATTGGTTTTCCTTCATCATAAGCCACGGTAAATTCGTTCAAAGTTCCGGTTCCTCCCGGTAAAATAATCACTCCGTCGCAACTTCGGACATTGATAATATCGCGCATCATCAATCCCAATCCGGTAAAAATAAATTCATCATAATGCTCAATCGGTGATTTGTAGCGATTAATATGCGAAATTACAGAAATCGCGGGCGAAATTCCGAGACATTTTCCACCGGAATTTTTACAACCAAGAGCCGCTTCATCAGGTAGTCCCGGACAAGCTCCGTTTACCAGTGTGCAATTGTGTTTCGCGATTTCTGCTCCTATGGTACGAGCAGCTTTGACTGCTTTTTTATTACGCATAATTTCACCAGAGGCGGATCCCATTACACCAATTTTTAGGCGATAACCGACGATTATTTCGGAAATATTTTGGAAATCCATTTGTGTGTCGTGTACTTTATTCATTTTTTTAAGATTAAGAAATATGATGAGGAATATGTCCGCGGCGAATATGATTATCGCGACGATGTAGTAAATTTAAAATATATAAGAAAATTCCGATTAAAAACGGAATGACCCATATAACTAATTCAAATTCCAACAAAGAATTAAAAATTGCGTGAATTATCATGGCTAATAATAATCCTTCAAGAAGTTTTTCTTCGTGAAAAAGTGGTGCAGATTTCAAATGGAAAACTTTGTGTATAAATTTCAAAACGGGGTGCTTATTTTCGCGGGATTCTTCTTGATAAATTTCGTCAGAGAAATGCGCAATTCCGTAGAAGTATCCGATAATCGCCGAAAAGCAAACATGAGCAATGACGGAAATTGTGGAACGAAGCAAGAAAAACGCCGAAAATCCCGCGAAATTTTGGTTTCCTTCGTGCCAGAAGCGGCTGATATAAACAACATTTTCGACAAAAGCAAATCCCAAAGCTATTAAAATCGCAAAGGAAATAGCATCCGACACACTTCCAATCTTGTTTTCATCGGCAAAACGCAACATCAAATATTTCGCGAATTCTTCCAGCATCCCAACTACCACAAAGAACCAAACTTTTTCAGGAAAATAAAGCGCCAGTAAGGCAGTACAAGTTCCGATAAAAGCTCCAATCGTCACAAACAAAAATGGTGATTCGGAAATTTTCAAAAACTTTTGGCTGAAAACTTTCGCGGAATTATCCCGCGAAATTATTTCCAGTAACGACATGATAAACGCCGAAAACAAAAATATCGCGGAAGAAACAAGGATACTGACGGTTACGAATGCGAGAACCGCGCTAACAGTTTGCGTTCCCGCGACATTATCCAAATATTTAAACAAATTCAAATGTTCCAATTCCCAAACGGAAATGTCCCAATATTTTTCATACAATTTAATCGGAATGATGGACATCATCCCCGCGATAAAAGTAATAATGACATACTTCTTTTTTTCAAAATTCTGTTTTTGGAAAAAATAGATCCAGCCCAAAATCGGGACGAAACTAATTCCCGCGAAAATTGCAACAGTTTTCCAAAAACTTAGGTCTAGATTCATTTTTTGTTGTTCTGATAAAATTATCAGGGCATTATACCAAAATTTCGCGGGATTTACAACCGAAAAGCCTTAGAAAACTTCAAAACTTGAAATTTGCTATATAACTAAAAACCACAATTAACAGAAACCTTTTGTTTTTGGCAGACGCGATTTATATTGGATTTTAGTTTCTTAAATTCTTGTTCGAGTGATTTTTGAGAAGAAGCATCTTTTTGAAAAGTATCAATTATCCCGCGAAATTCTTCAATCAAAGCTTCATTATTTTTATCTGCTAATTTCATCAATCCTTCCTGAAATTCATTTTTTTCGCGGGATTCGCAGTATTTTATTTTTTCATCTACGGCAGTCAGCTCTTCATCATTATCATTGAAACAAAAAACTTTGTTTTTCTGGGTTTCTCCTTGGATAAAACATTGCACTTTTTCTTTCCCTTCTTCACAAAAAACAGCTTCAAGATCTATAACGCGAAAAGAATCATCTATATTTTTAAGTGAAATTTTATCAGTGCTAGTTTCATATTTTCCTACAATTAGGAAATTGTGTAAATTATCGAGTTTGTCGTTTAATTCCGCGAATACTCGGTAATTATAAAGATCACTATAGAATTTAGTTCTAGTTACCATAATGTGTTCGTCTTGTTCTGTAACATATTTATCCCAGAGGTCGCCAAAGATATTAGCTTGCAAATTTTTCGCGGGATTTTGGCAGCCCGTTAAAATTACTAAACATAAAACAAAGAAAAGTTTTTTCATGAGGAGTGTTGTGGTTTATCTAATAAATCTGGGAAAACTTCTTCTCTTAAAAAACGCAATTTTTCGCGAAGCAGTTTAAGGTATTCGTTAAACATCTGGTTGTTTAGAATATTACGATGGGCGGTGAAATTCTCAGAATTTAGCGCATTTACTTGTTCAAAACGACTTAATTTTTCCAAAATAATTTGATGTTGTTGATCCTTGATATCCAAAACCTTATCAACTTGTTTATTTCTTTCAGTATCACCTTCATTGGCATGTACTTTATAGGATTCTTCTTCCAAAATATATTTTTGAACATAGGCATCTAACGCTTTAATAGGATTGTAAGCTAATTCAATGGCTTCAGGTTTATCTTCACTAGTCGGAGGTTTTTCGCTAGTATTAGCATCAAATCCTGGATTGCCGAATGTGCCATCTGTTGCAAATTTATCGAGAACGGTTTTTCCGACATATCCTAAATATAGTGGTAGGACATTCAATTTTTCGCGGAGAACTTTTACACCAGAACGCCATAGACCACCAGCTAAATTGTTTTTGTAGTCATCGAAATTATCACTTTGAGATGGCAATTTTTCTGCAGTTTGATTAAGCCAATACTCTTCATTATCATCATCAGTTGGAATTCCCGCGAAAATTTCGCGCTCTGTTTTTTCCGCGAATAGTGGTTTTGGTTTTTCGGCTTTTTCACCAAAAAGAATCTCGTCAATTTCATTTAAATCAGAAACTAAATCAAAGGGAGAATCACTAGTAGTCCCTTCGGCAGAGTTATTACTATGATTATGTCCGTCAGCAAAAATATAAGCCAATCCAGTTTCGCGACGCAAATTATTTTCCGTTTTCAAAAGTTCCAGCTCTAAATTGAATCTTTCTTCAAATTTGTCTTTTAAGGTATTAAAGTTTTTAATATTTTTTTTATAAATATTCAGAAAATTACTTAATTCTTCTTCATTAGTTAGTTTTTCGCAATTTTCGACAGAAAATAAGGAAACTTTTTCACCATCAGTGTCTGTTATCCAGAAATCAGGCCATTGTAAAGCTCGACGACAAACTTCAGTTAAATCAGGTTGGTCGGCATATATTTTGGTAAAAATCCCGCGAAATTTTGGTAAAGTGGTAAAATTTTCACCGATTAGTTTTTGAGGATAATCAGTTGCCTGGGCTATTCCACTTAAGCCCAGAAACAAAATTGCAAAAACAATAAATATTTTTTTCATTATCCACCAATTGAGTTAGCCTTTGGGAATTTTATGGGATAAGTTTCAGTTGCTTTTTGAACCTTAAACCATTCTGTGTGTATTTTTTTAAGTTTATGTTTTATAGCTAATAACCAAGCATGTATTCTGTATCTGTGAATAAAATCTTTATACAAAGTTAGGGTATCTAAAACGGCTTGTTGGGATTGTTCGATATCTTTCAAATATTGTTTTTTAGCTTCAGTAGAATCATTAATAAGTTTATTTCTTTTATACTCATTGTCTTCAAAAAATTCGCGGGAAAATGATATATTGTCTTCCGATTTAGCTAATAAGTAATTTTGGTACGCACCTAATTCATTCAAAATGGTTTCTGCGACACGGCAAGTTGAATAAGTAGAACTTATAAATTGTCCTTTGCAAGAGCTTTTAAAATCATTTATTCCTTGCTCATCCTGAATATTTTGAAGTGTTATTTTCTCACAATCAGGATCTTTAATTTGTGCTTTCTGTTTTAATTCGGATATCTCCACGCCTTTAACATAATCAAGAACCTCTTGATTTGTTTGATTAACGGCATTTTCAAAAGCATCATCAAACAGACAATTTATTTTTTTCTGAAATTCTGCGCATTTTCCGCCTGTACAAGTCCAGACAGATTTGCCATCTTGTTCTTTCAATTCCCAACCAGTAGAATCATCCACACTGTAGTTTATAGTGTTGTAGTATTTTTCTCGGACAATTTTTCCAAAATTCTCGCGAAATTTTTCGTTAAGGTTCGCATTTGCGCTATTTAACGGCAACAAAACAAGTACTAATCCGATGATTAGTCTAAAATCCCGCGAAATTTTTATTTTGATATTTTTCACGAATTAATTTTACGAAATTTTTTGAAAATTGGCGAATTAAAAAATCCCGCATAGGTGGGGATATAAATATTCCCCCTTGATAAATGGGGTTAGGGGGATTTGCTAAAAATGAGGCATAAGATAGGAAGTAGATTGCCGCGTCGCGCGTTCCTTGCTCCTCGCAATGACGGGAAAAATCCCGCGAAAAAATTGGTAGGGAGCGAATATCTTCGCTCCACAAAAAATAAATTCAATTAAAAAGGAAGACAATTAGGAACGAAAATATTCGTTCCCTACGCGGAAAAGAAATATATTAAAATTTCGCGGGATTTTCCCTCTGACAAGGGGGCGAGGGGGTTTGATTTTGATTTACCGCATCTCCCACAGCTGGTCGCCAATTTTTATCATTTCACCGGGAGTTGCTCCTTCTTTTTCCAGTTTTTCCAAGACCTTCCATTTTTTCAAAACATCATAAATTCTTTCGCGGGCAGCTTCGTTCTCATAAACCGTCTGCCGCACCATTCTTTCTAATCGCGGATTTTTTAATTCCCACCAGTTTGCCTCGCGGATTATTTTTACTTCCCGCGAGTCTTCACTCCTGACTTCGTCCGCTGGACGGAATTCCTTAAATTCCTCATCAGAAATTTCGCGGGATTCTACCAGATATTCTTCAGCATCTTCGGTTTCGGGGATTTCTTTTTCCAAAAACCACAAAACTTCATCAACTCCTTCGTGAGTAGCCGCCGAAACCGCCAGCGGTTTAACACCAATTTTTTCCGCGAATTCTTTAATCAAAAAATCTTTTAATTCATCATCAATCAAATCAATTTTGGATAAAACCGGCAGAAATTTTTTCTCCGCCAAACGAGGTGAAAATTTCTCCAACTCGGCGCGAATTACTTCAAAATCTTTCAGCGGATGATCACTAGTCGCATCAATTAAATGCAAAACATAGCGGGCGCGCTCAATATGACGCAAAAACTGGTGACCGAGCCCTTTCCCTTCGGCAGCGCCTTCAATCAAACCGGGAACATCGACAAAAACTAATTCCCGCGAATTTATTTTCGCCACACCGAGATTGGGCACCAAAGTTGTAAAATGGTATTCCGCGATTTTTGGTTTAGCGTTGGAAACAACCGAAATAAAAGTGGATTTCCCCGCACTCGGAAGTCCAACCAGCGCGACATCAGCAACCATTTTTAGTTCTAATTCCAGATTGAATTTCTGCCCAATGTCTCCTTTTTCCGCGAAATTTGGCGCTTGACGAATAGAACTAACAAAACCGGCGTTTCCTTTCCCTCCAACTCCTCCGATAGCAATCGTCACTTCTTGATTTTCACGGACTAAATCCGCTAAAACTTTACCGGTGTCGGCATCGCGGATAATTGTTCCGACAGGAACTTCCAAAACCAAGTCTTTTCCGTTTCGTCCGGTCATTAGTTTTTTGCCACCGGGAGCACCATCTTCGGCTTTAAACTTTTTCTGTGCTCGGTAATCCGTCAAAGTGTGGATATTATTAATCGCGCGAAAAATTATGTCTCCACCTTTCCCTCCATTTCCTCCATCGGGTCCTCCTTTTGGGATATATTTTTCCCGCCGAAAACTGACACATCCGTCTCCTCCTTTTCCTGATTCCACCGAAATTTTTGCTTCATCTATAAACATCTTTTTGAATTTATCTAAATTCGCGGGAATTACAAGAAAATTAACAGTTAAAAGTTAATAATTATTTTGTAGGCGCGACGGCGCCGTCGCTCTTTCCAGATTCCCGCGAAATTTCTACCTCACCACAGCCCTTTCCTTGAAAGTGAGGGAATCCAAAAGAACAGGGTAGAAAAAATTCGCATTTTCCGAAGTAAAAAAATGAGATATTTTTGACTAGACAAAATTTCGCGGGATTTTCTAGAAAAAAGCCGGTAAAAATAGAATTACCGCAACATTGGCGATTAGCGCAATCCCAAAATAAATTAGACGAATTTTTATCGGGAAATATTTTTTGCTAAAAACCATTGGTGCAAAAATCATCATATTCACAAAGGAAATGGCGGTTATTAACCATAAAAACAGAGATTGAAAAATAAAGAGAGATTCGGTTAAATTTCCTTGATTAAGCACGATTTGTAAACCATTTTTTATCCATAAAACGGTCATCAATAAAAAAAGTGAAACAATTGTCCAGTAAGCAGTTAGTCCTAATTGAGTTATTGGGCGAATTTTAGACACTTCAACTACAAGTTGGCGAGGATCAACATTGAAAGCTAAATTCAATTCTAAGGCTTTTTGTGCCAGACTTTTCTTTTTTTCCGTGGAATATTCTTTAAATTCGCCTTTTAATTCCTCAATTTTGGTTTTATCAGCTTCAGAAACTAACAATTCTTCAATAAATAATTTATCATCAGATATTTGATCAATTAATTTGTGGGTTAGGTTTTTTAGATGATCCACGGCGTTTGATTGTTTTAATCTTTCTAATAATCCTAATCTCTGAAGAATTTCTTCTTTTTTAGATCGTTCAATATAATCGCTACTTTTATCTAAAAGTTCGCGAATTTCTTTGGACATAATTCCAATTTCATGACTATAAAACTCTAGTTCTTTTTGATCTTTTTCGGATATTTCAACTGTTTCAACTTTCTTTTTTTTCTTTTTTTTCTTAAACGCAAAGGACTCTTCTTCGTAAAGCCGAAGCCATTCATCAGGAATTCCTTTGGCTATTTGTTTAGCTTTTTCTTCGTAATTCAAATTCGTGTCAACGACAGAAGTCAAGAAAAAATCATAATCTCGTTTTAATTTTTTAAAAGCTTCATAAGCGTTAATAGCCTCAATATGTCCACGAACGGGTTTCCCATCAGGATTGGTTCCGCGAAATTCAAAACGCATCAAACCATCTTTGGTTTTAGCTTTGCTTTCATCGTATTTTTCAATGTTAAACAAAGCTAAACCCTGTTTTTTTATTTTTTCGCGGGCAATTTGTTCATTTTCAGCAAAAATAGACCCAGATATTCGTCTGTTATCACTATCTACTGCCTGAAAATAGAACTTTTGTAATTTGTCCATTTGTTTTTATTTTTGCCGGTCAATTTTGACACAAATTAACGGGGAATGCAAAATTTCGCGGGATTTTTGTAGAGGCGTTGCATGCAACGCCTCTACAATAAAACCTACAGAATAAAAAACCCGCGAAATTTTACTTCAAACTAGCCGCCATAAACTCCCGAAATAACGGATGTGGACGGAAAGGACGAGAAATTAATTCAGGATGGAATTGTGAGGCAATCATAAAGGGATGATCTTTGATTTCCACAATTTCCACTAAATTTTTATTCGGCGATTGTCCGGAAATGATAAACCCATTTTCCTCGAATTTTTCGCGGAATTTGTTGTTAAACTCAAACCGGTGGCGGTGGCGTTCTTCGATTCGATCTGTTCCGTAAATTTCGCGGGCTTTTGTCCCGGCTTTTATCACGCACGGATACAATCCTAAACGCATTGTTCCACCTTTTTTGCGGTGAATGTTTTGATCCTCCATAAAATGAATAACGTGATATTTTTTCCCATTGATATAACCCGCTTCAATATCATTTTCATCAATATCAAACTCTTCGCTGGTCGCTTTTTTAATTCCCAACACATTTCGAGCGAATTCTATTGCCATAATTTGCGATCCGAGGCAAAGCCCCAGATAAGGTTTGCCAGTAGTTCGGCAAAACTCCGCGACTTTTATCTTTCCTTCAATTCCGCGATTTCCAAATCCGCCCGGCACGATAATTCCCGCGACTTTTTCTAATTTAGCGCGCTCTTCTGGATCGTCATTGCCGATTTTTTCTGTATCAATCCACTCGATAACCGCTTTTTTGCCATGGAAATATCCCGCAGATTTGACCGCTTCAATAACTGACAAATACGCGTCATCCAAATCATTATATTTCCCCGCTAGACCGATGACTACTTCGGATTTAGTTCGTTTAATTTTGTCCACACCGGCTTCCCATTCCGCTAAATCAAATTTCAAATCTCCCAAATTCAATTTTTTCGCGAGAGTTTCGCCTAAACCAAATTTTTCGTAACGCAACGGAACTTCGTAAATCGAGCTCACCGTTTCCGACGGAATCACGCAATCCTCGTCTACATCGCAGAAAAAAGCGATTTTTTTCAAAATTTTTCGCGGGATTTTGACATCCGAACGCGCAAAAATGAATTCTGGAGAAATCCCCGCCGCCCGCAAAGTTCGCACAGAAATTTGTGTCGGTTTCGTTTTCAACTCCTTGCTTGCCGCCAAATACGGAAGCAAAGTTAAGTGCATAGAAATCAAGTTGTCCTTGTGTTTCTTTTTCATTTGTCGTAGAACTTCCAAAAATGGCTCTCCTTCGATATCTCCGACTGTTCCCCCAATTTCCACAACCATAACATCGGCTTTCATTTTTCGCGCCGCCAATTCCACTTTTTGCTGAATTTTATTGGTAATATGCGGGACAATTTGAATTGTTCCACCGAGATATTTCCCTTCGCGTTCTTCCGCCAAAACTTCCGAATAAACTTTCCCAGTCGTAATCGAACAAAATTTCGACAAAGGCGTATCAATAAATCGCTCGTAATGTCCCAAATCCAAATCTGTTTCCGCGCCGTCGTCCAATACAAAAACTTCACCATGCTGAAAAGGACTCATCGTCCCCGGATCAACATTTAGATAAGGGTCAAGTTTCATAATCGCGACCTTCAAACCGGCTGACTTCAAAATAGCCGCGGTCGAACTAGCCACGATTCCTTTCCCCAAACTGGAGCAAACCCCCCCCGTCACGAAAATGTATTTTGTTTCTTTCATTACGGGATTTAATTTTATGGATAAATTTGGAAATTGCAAAGAAAATTTCCAAAATTTCGCGGGGTTTTCTTTTGTCTCCCTATTCTTTCAAAGAGGGCGGGGGGAGTGGTCTTATAATCAGATTAAAATCCTCCTAAATCCTCCTTTCAAAAAAGGAGGACTTTACACAACAAAAATCCCGCGAAATTTTCCTATTATTGTTATTTTGAACTTGTTTCAGAATCTATTTTCCCATCTTCCAAAATAAGTTTGGAATGACAAAAACAAGAAAACATTTAAAATACCTTTGTGAAAAAAGTAAAAATCGGTATCGATGCGCGGATGTATTCGGAAAGTTTTGGTATTGGACGATATATTTTGGAAATCACGAAACGCATGTTCTTGAAAAAGAATAATATCGAGTGGGTGATGTTTATGAACGAGCCGGCTTTTAGCAAATACAAGTTTCCGAAAAATGTGCGCAAAGTTTTGGTTAATGCCGATCATTACTCGTTTGCCGAGCAGACAAGTTTTGCACATATTTTACACAAAGAGAAATGTGATTTGGTGCATTTTTGTAATTTTAACCTGCCCTTATTTTTTCGCGGGAAATTTGTCGTCACTATTCACGACACGACGATAAACTTCTTTCCGGGGAAAAAGATGAACTCGTGGTGGCGTAAAATGGCCTATAACTTGGTAATGCGCAACGCTGTGCAAAACTCCGCGAAAATAATCACCGTCAGTGAAAACACTAAAAAAGATGTGATTCGACTATTTTCTCCAAAATCTTTTCTTTCCCCCCTGACAAGGGGGGCGAGGGGGGTTGTTAATAGTGAGATAGTAAAATCCCGCGACGCGTCATCCGACTTGTCCTCCGTAGTTTTAACGAAGGAGGAAGCCTCGGCGAAGGATGAAATTTTAGAAAAAAAGATTGAGCCAATTCTCATCGCCCCTTCGGCCGAATTTCATCCGATTTCGGATTTAGAAAAAGTGCAGATAAAAAAGAAATACAATCTCCCACCTGAATACATAATTTATACAGGAAATTGGCGTGAACACAAGAATCTCGTCGGTTTGTTAAAAAGTTTTGCGATTCTAAAAAAGAGTTTTCCACAATTAAATTTAGTTATAACCGGTAAAGAAGATCCGCATTATCCCGAGGTTTTGAAAACTTCGCGGGATTTGCGGTTGGGTGATTCGGTGAAGTTTGTCGGCTGTGTTGATTTTAATGATTTGAAAAAACTGACTGCTGCCGCTTCGGTTTATGTTTTCCCGAGTTTTTATGAAGGTTTTGGAATGCCCCCACTGGAAGCAATGGCGTGCCAAGTCCCTTGCGCTGTTTCCAATACTTCGGCAATTCCCGAAGTTTGCGGAGACGCTGCACTTTACTTCGATCCGAAAGATGAAAAGGACATGGCGGAAAAAATCGCCAAGATATTACGCGAGCCAAAATCCTCGTCCTCCGCCAAGGCTACGGATGACACGCGCGAAATTTTGATAAAAAAGGGACTGGAACGAGTTAAAATGTTTGATTGGGATAAAGTCGCGGAAAAAACTTTGGAGATTTATTTAGACATTCTTAAATAAATTGTTCCGTCATTCTGGCTTACCTGCAAAAATTAGAACGACGAGAACTTTATCTTCAAGAAAAATTCCTCTAAAATAAAGAAAAATGAAAAAATTTCGCGGGATTTTATTGATCACAATTCTTATTCCAACACTGGCTTTTGCTAGTTTTGGTGATAGTTTCAATAATTTGCTAAATAGATTTTTTGGAAATGGAGCGGATCAAGCAAAATTTTCGTCTTTCGAGAGTCCTCAAGACAAGCGGGATTTGCCCGTTCCCGAGGATTTGACCGGCTTTCGACGCGAAATTCAAAAAGAGGAGGATGCTCTAAATGAAATTGAGAACCGGATTTCCGAGGCACAGGCGAGTTTGCAAAAAGTCGTAGATGAAAAAAGCACTGCGGAATACCAGTTGCAGTTTTTAGATCAAGATATTTCGTTGACACAGCAGAAACTTGCCGAGTTACGCCGACAAAAAGAAAACTGGAAAAAGAAATTAGAACAAATAACCCGCGAAAAATCTAATGTTGAAGCCGAAGAACGAGTCTTGAAACGGGATTTACAAAACCATTTGAGCAAAAATTTTATTCACGACGAATCGCTTGGTTCGGGAAGCGATGTGTCCATTTTTCGCTGGCTTTTTTCGCGGAAAACGGTTTCGCAGATTTTGGAAGAGCGCATGCAGAAACGGCTTTATGAACAACGCCAAAAGCAGCTTATTCGTCAGCTCGAAAATTCGCGGGAAAAATTAGCGGATGAAGAATATGATACAGCCAAAGTTTATCATCGTGTCGAAAGATTGACTCAACAAGAAGCCGACCAGCAAAGACTTTTGAAGGAATTAGCTGATGCCAAGGCGCGGATTCTCGCGGAAAAAAGGTTAACCAAAGAAGAGTTGGAGCGAGAAATTGCCGAGGCGCGCCAACGACAAGCTGAATCAACGATTGTTTTACAAAATTTGCGGTTAGGAATGAAGGAGTTCCAAGAATTTAATCAAGAAAATTCTGATCAGTCGCCTGCTGAACAAAGTTCGTCTGAAAATGCCGAAAATCCCGCGAAATTAGCGTTCCCGCTGAAAATCCCGCGAAAAATTACGGCTACTTTTCATGATCTCGACTACAAACGAGTTATGGGGCGAGAACATTTGGGAGTGGACTTCCGCGCTCCGCAGGGAACGGAAATTTACGCGCCGGCGGATGGTGTGGTCAAAAAAGTTGCCACCAATGGCTATAAGTATTCTTATTTGATTATTGATCACGGCAACGATTTATACACGGTTTACGGGCATATTTCGCGGGCTTTGGTCAAAGAAGGTGATCAGGTCAAAAAAAGCGACAAAATCGCGCTCACCGGAGGAACTCCGGGAATGCTCGGTTCGGGATATTTCACGACCGGTCCACATTTACATTTCGAGGTTTTCAAAGACGGACATCATGTTAATCCGTTGGATTATTTAAAATAAGTCCCAGCGAGTTTACGAGCTGCTAGGAATTATTTTATCCTGAGCGACCAATATTTTTTGAAAATAAGAAGTCGAATGGATCTCTTTCTAAAATTTCGCGGGATTTTCCCTTTTGTCATTCCGAACTTGTTTCGGAATCTCTATTGGAAATAGATCCTGAAATAAATTCAGGATGACAGAAAAACAACTGTAAAATCTCACGAAAAAATAAAAATAACTATTTTCGAGCTAGTTGTATTTATTTGGCGGGCGAGAAATCTTCGAAATATTTATAGTCTGTATTTTTTGAAACAAACCGAAGGGAGCCCCGTTCAACTGCTAATTTTTAAAAGCAATTTATCGCTCAAGAATAGTTTTTGATTATTTTTTCGCGGGATTTTACTTAAACTTCTCCCCATCAAAAGCATATGGCATATACATTACATCGTCCAACCAACCATCAAAATATGGTGTTGTATATATTTGCCCAAGAACAAATCCTTGACCTTTAAAATCAACAGTTTGAGTTACGCCACTTTCTGAAGAAATTAAATTTCCATCAATCCAAAGCTTTAATGTGTCACCATCATAACTTGCTACAATATAATACCACTTATCGGGAACTACTGATTTTGGTTGTGATCGTACTGCATTTGCTCGATTATTTATAAAAAAGGTAACTACTCCATTTTGTGAAATAGCCAAACCTGCACCATGATTTAACCAAACAGGATAAGTTGCAGCGGAATGAGTATAATCAGTTACTTTTATCCAGGCAGCTAAAGTGACTTTATTTATAGCTTCATTAATAAAATTCCCGTTCTTATATATTCTTTTAGATGTTATCCTTAATGATTTTCCTATTCCAAGTGGAGTATCGTTGCTTTGTGAGAAACTTCCTGAACTCGTGATATTAGTTAAATTGTTTCCTGTTCCAGATGTATCTAATGCATATGGAGAGCTTGTAGTGTTTAAAGTATTTCCATCAAAGGTATATCGTGCAGTAATTAAATTTTTTTCAGTTGAAGCATTTTGAGAAAAAATTAGGCTTTTAATTTGATTATATGCCTGTTGTGCTTTTGCCAATCTTGCTTTCTCAAAGTATCCCTGAAAAGTTGCCACAGAGATTGTCGCAAGAATTCCGATAATTACAATTACCACTAAAAGTTCTATTAAAGTAAAAGCTTTGTTTTTATTTTTTCTTGCAAACATCAGAACGATTCTAGCATAATTTTAAAATTCCCGCGAAATTTTCCACCACCATCAAAAAAACTCTCAAAAACTTTTGACACCGTATCACTGTACTAGTACACTGCGATTGAAAAACAGCAGTAAAAATGCTGATAAAATAATTATCAAATGAGAAATAATTTATCAAAATCCGCGAAAACAAAGGCGTTAGTCAGTTTTTTGACGATGCCAAAATCCCGCGAAAATTTGGAAAATGTTTTAGAAACCCTTTTAACTAATTCTGAAATCACTAAAATTTACGACCGAATTAAAATCCTAGATTCTTTAGAAAGTGGACTTTCTCAACGCGAAACTCAAGAACGAGTTGGTGGCGGAATTGCCACTATAAGCCGCGGGGCAGACATGGTTAAAGCGCCGAAATTCAATATTTTCGCGGGAATTTTAGAGTCTGCACGATTACAAACTTGGTGGAGAAAACTTTTCTGGCGCTCGTAGTATTTTTAGAAATTTTGAAAAACTATGACGCGCCAATGGCGCGTTTTTTTATATTTTAACCAATTTTTACAATGAAAAATTATATTAACACTTACGAATATCTAGATAATTCTCAGAACAACAGTCTATATGTAGATTTGAGAAACAAAGATATTATTAAAAACTTAAATAAACTAATTGAGTCGTTTGATTTTTTGGATAACACTAGCAATAGCAATGAAATCCCGCGAAATTTTTTCCAAATAGCTTCGCCGGAAATATATGAGAAAAAACTAGTTGATTTTTTAAATCCTGAAAATAATCAATACACTATTGCGGAGTTTGCCAAAAGTCATTCCGGCAAAG
This sequence comes from Candidatus Altimarinota bacterium, assembly GCA_027028725.1. GTDB lineage: Bacteria > Patescibacteriota > Gracilibacteria > UBA4473 > UBA4473 > JALVIB01. Next base: position 6,747 of record JALVIB010000080.1, on the reverse strand, counting down.
ATTCTTTTTTAATTATCAAGAACCTACTCCCCTATTTAGAAAAATCAAAAATTCGCGGGAAAATTACTCAAAATGGTGGATTTTTAGAGCTTCCTTTTGATAAAAATATAGAATTTAATTCTGACGGAAAAATTACTCAGGCTAAAAATACCGCTCTAATCGGAAAAGATATTTATCATTATTTGGCTTGTAATTTATCCCAAGATTTCGCCAGTGTTTTGAAAAAAAATGGGAAATTAATCTACGCCAGCGACATTTCTCGTTTTGAAAAAACTCCTAAAAACGAAAATGGGAAAAATGCGTTTTTAGGGAAAGATTTTCTTGAATTTCATTCGAAACTCCCAGTTATTGGTGAAAAACTTGTAGAAATTTTCCAAAAAATGTCCGCGAAATTTGCTGATAATTCCCTAAATATGCTGACTGCTGACCTTTATGGTCGTGGAAAGTATTTGGATAAAGATGGAAACTTAGTACGACGCTTTGAACGAGATAAATTTATTCCGTTAAAGGATAAAAATGAAAATTTCGCGGGATTTTTGGGAGTAGCTGATGTCTTTTTTCAAAGCATGGAAGAAGATAGAAGTCCTTTTGATGGTGGTCAGTATTCTAAAAAAATTGAGACACAAATTGATTTGCTGAAACAAAATGCGCTAGAAATTATCAATAAAAACATTATTGATGATCTAAAATCCCGCGAAATTTTACTTGAACAAAAACTTCAAATTCTCGGTGAGATCCTAGCAAATCCTGAAAAATATCAAGAAGAAGTGTTCGCTAAATCCGCTGAACTAAACGAAAAACTTTTTGGACGAGAACTTGAATTATATGGAATAAGTTATATTTCCGACAAATGCACTAACGATTGCAGTTATTGTGGATTAAGTTCGAAAATAAAGAAAAAACGCCGCACACTCAGCAAAGGGGAAATTTCGCGGGATTTTCAGAATGTTCTAGATAATAAACACCTAACAGAATTCTGTGTGTTGTCTGGCGAAAATCCTAAATCAATTATTGATTACGAAAATTCCCTAGAAGTTTTGAATACTTTAGAAACTCCTTATTTGAAACGAATTTCCTTAAATATTGCTCCATTGTCTACAGCTGATTTCAAAAAACTTTTACAGAAAAAATCCCGCGAAACACCACTTCAATATCGAATATTTCAAGAATCTTATGATCGTGAAATTTACGCGAAATATCATACCAAAGGATCTAAAACGGATTTTGATTTCCGCTACGATGCTCAAGCGCGAGCTTTGGAAGCTGGATTTGATGAAGTTGGAATCGGCGCTCTGATGGGGCTAAACACTAAACCAAATGGTCATGATTTTGAGATTTTAGAATTAGTTAAACATGCTCATGAGTTAGCCGAAAAAAGCGGCAAGTTCCCCGCTTCTGTTTCAATTCCGCGTCATATGCCTGTACAAGACTATGATTTTGAAACACCTAATCCTGTTGATGATGAAAAATACATTTTTTATCACGCTTTGCTTCGGCTCGCCTTACCGGAAAGTAAATTGATGATTACTTCGCGGGAATCTGCGGAGATGATTAAACGAATTGAGCCGTTTGTGAATATTCGCGATTTAGCTCCCAAACCAGGAGTTGGGGGAAATATTCAATCTAATGAAGAAAATTTCCAAAACGAAGTAACCGATAATAGAAGTGCTTCGGAAATTATCGCTGATTTAAAAAAACGCGGAAAATTAAAAAACTTGTTATAAAAATCCCGCGAAATTTTTAAATATACAACCTAACCCCATTTACAATGAAAAATTATGAAAAATTTCCAGACCAATTTACTAAAAAATCATTTCATAGAAAAATAGAAGGAAGTGGCAATGAAAATATAGCCATAATCGGTGCTATTCACGGAAATGAAAGAATCGGAATTGAAGTCATTAAAGAACTTCTGCAAAAAAACGAATTCAATGAAAAATCCTTTAAAAACCTTTATTTAGTCGGTGGAAACCCACGAGCTTATGCTGAAAATAAACGGTTTATAGAAGCAAATTTAAATCGTTGTTTTGGAAAAGAAAACGATAAATCACTAAAACATCTGGAAAATTCTTATGAGAGGGCGATTGCTAAAGAAATTCAAAAAATTTTAGAAAAATGTCAGCGTGTTTTAGACATTCACCAAAGCCGATCCAAAGACAATTTTATTGTTTGTAAAAAAGGATCTCTTGGTTTAGCAAAAAAAATGAATGCCCAAATGATAATTATAAGTCCTGAATTGGGGCATTACGATGATCCGGAAGGAATATCTGTTGGTAGCACCGATAAATTTGTTGATTCAATAGGCAAAAAAGGAATTGTTTATGAATTTGGAGATATGCACGCACCAGATCAAACCGAAAATATAAAAAATGCTTACCAAGAATCCCTTAATTTTATCAGCAATAAATCACGCGAAAATTCTGGTTCTCCTGAAATTATCGAAACTATTTTTGTGTATAGGACAAAAGAAAACTTCATTCTTAATCCCGAAATAAAACAATTTTCTGTCTTAAAACAAAATCAAATCATCGGTAACGATGGGGACAAAGTTATAAAAGTTCATCCTGAACATGTGGGACACAAAATATACTTTGCCAAAAGTGAAAAGAATATTGGGCAAGAGGCATTTTTTATTGGAAGACCGCTTTCTAAATAAAATCCCGCGAAATTTTTGTCCACCACAACCTCATTCCCGCGGAGGCGGGAACCTAGACTTTTTAAAGAAAATCACCTAATTTCAAAATCTCTGGATTCTAAATCAAGTTCAGAATGACAAAGGGATTATGAAAATTTTCGCGAAATTTTCAAAAGGGACAGGTCGCGACCTGTCCCTACATTTTTTAATGATAATCTAATTTTTTTCTATTCCCCCTGACAAGGGGGCGAGGGGGTTTTGTCATTTACATCATTCCGCCCATGCCACCTCCCGGCATTGCCGGAGCGGCTGGTTTTTCTTCTGGAATATCAACAATTCCCGCTTCGGTAGTTAGGAATGTTCCGGCGATTGAAGCGGCGTTTTGTAAAGCTGACCGAGTCACTTTTTTCGGATCAATAATTCCCGCTTTAACCAAATCCTTAACTTTTCCTTCCGCGGCGTCAAATCCCGCGTCTTTATTTTTTTCGCGGAGAACATCACTGACTACAACCGAACCTTCGTATCCGGAATTTTCCGCGATTTGGCGACAAGGTTCTTCCAGCGCCCGCGCGACAATATTAATCCCAACTTGTTGTTCCGGATCTTCACATTTGAAAGTTTTCAAAACTTGCGCCGCGCGAAGCAAAGCTGTTCCACCTCCCGCGACAATTCCTTCTTGCGAAGCCGCTTTAGTTGCCAAAACAGCGTCCTCAATTCTGTGTTTTTTCTCGTGAAGTTCCACTTCAGTCGCTGCTCCGACTTTAATCACGGCTACTCCGCCACCTAATTTCGCGCGTCTTTCCGCGAGTTTTTCGCGATCGTAATCAGATTTAGAATTCTCGATTTCTTGCTCAATTTCGTGAATACGGTTTTCAATTGCTTGTTTATCTCCGTATCCATCAATAATCATTGTCGTGTCTTTGGTTGAAACAACTTTCTTGGCTCGTCCCAAGTCATTAATATCCGCAGTTTCTAGTTTCAAACCAATTTCCCGCGAAATTACGCGTCCACCAGTCAAAACTGCTAAATCTTGCAACATTGCTTTTCGACGATCTCCAAAACCTGGCGCTTTCACCGCGAGAACATTGAAAGTCCCGCGAAGTTTATTCACAATAAGTGTCGCTAACGCCTCTGATTCAACATCTTCGGCGATAATTACCAAGTTTTTTTCACCTGTTTTCGCGAGATTTTCTAAAAGTGGTAAAATTTCTTGTATTGAACTAATTTTTTGATCAGTCAGCAAAATTCGCGGGTTTTCCATTTCTGACGACATTTTTTCAGAATTGGTAATCATGTATGGCGAAAGGAATCCGTTATCAAACTGCATTCCTTCCACGATATCTTTTTCCAAACCAAGAGTTTGACCTTCTTCAACAGTCACCACTCCGTCTGCTCCGACCGCGTCAAAAACTTCCGCGATAATTCGTCCAACTTCCGGATTTTGTGCGGAAACGGTCGCCACTTGCTCAATTTTTTCGCGGGAATTTACCGGTGTTGCCATTTCCGCTAACTCGTTGGCAACCATCACCGCAGCTGCATCAATCCCGATTTTAATCGCCATTGGATTTGCTCCTGCCGCGACATTTTTGATTCCTTCTCGGATCATCGCATCGGCGAGAATTGTCGCTGTCGAAGTTCCGTCTCCCGCGACATCATTAGTTTTGGTCGCAACTTCTTTGGCAAGTTGCGCTCCCATGTTTTCAAATTTGTCTTTAAAAGAAATTTCTTTCGCGATGGTCACTCCGTCATTGGTAACGGTCGGTGATCCGTAGGATTTTTCGATAATCACATTTCGACCTTTTGGTCCCATAGTTACGCGAACCGCGTTCGCTAGTTTGTTGACACCTTTCGCGATTTTCGCGCGAGCGTCATCTCCAAATTTTATATCTTTTGCCATTTTTTATTGGGGTTAAATTATATAGTAATCTTTTCAATTTGTTCCCCCTTGACAAAGGGGGCTAGGGGGATTTCTCAAAATCCCGCGAAAAAATCTTTTCTTAAGTCCGGATTTAGTTTCTTGCGTTAAAGTTGTTAAAGTCCGGACTTGTAAAGATTTTTTTATTACTTCTTCACAAAAAAGTCGCGGGAAACCGGCACAAAGCCATGTGAGAATAAAAATCTCATAATTGTTGCTTCTAGCTGGAATTTGTTTTTTACTTCTTCCGGCGAAGCTTTAATAAATTCGTCCATTTTTTTCTTCCAATTCTGGGCATCATCAGTAAAAGAAACTGAAATCTGCCATTGTTGATTTGGAAGTGGTTGTTTGTCGATTAGCGCTGCTATCATTTTTTATGGTTAATAATTATTTTATTCTTATTATTTTCCCCTGTTTTTTTGTACTCCCTCTCCCTTGGGGAGAGGGCGGGGGTGAGGGCAAAATCCCGCGAAATTTTTAAAAGTCGCTAGGCGACCTCGATCGCCAAAAGCGAATCTGATCCGATGACATAATACTCTACGCCATCAATTTTTATTTCGGTCGGCGCATATTGTGAAAAAATCACAACATCACCTTTTTTGACACCGATTTCTTGGCGTTTCCCGTCAACAATTTTCCCCGGACCGACTGCCAAAACTTCTCCGCGACGCGGTTTTTCTTTGGAAGCAGTGTCGGGAATTATAATTCCGCTGGCGGTGGTTGATTCCGCCTCAATCGGCTTCACGATAACATTGTCATTTAAAGGTACTAATTCTTTCGCCATATTTTTAAGGGTTAAGAAATATCTTATAGCTCCCTCTCCTTCTAGGAGAGGGCGGGGGGTGAGGTTCTTTGAAACCTCGCGAAAATTCTAGCACTCTCTTGTTGAGAGTGCAAATTTTTCTTTGAAAAAATGAAAATTTCGCGGGATATTTTACTGAGGAAAAGAAGAAATTAAGAAGTCAGAAGAGTAGGGGCTGGTCTTGTGCCAGCCCATAAAACAATCTGTAAGCGCGGTCGCGTGACCGCGCTTTCTAAAATAATATAAAAATTTATAGCTTTTTCTCTTTTCGACTGTTTAACTTTTCAGCTAGCTTAAAAATTCCCGCGAAATTCTTCTCTTCACCTCATTCCCACGCAGGTGGGAATCTAGACTTTAAAACGATTTTACTTTTAAAAACAAATCCGACTTAAGATTTTTTAAAAAAAGGACAGGTCGCGACCTGTCCCTACAAATTCCTTAGCTTTTTCTCTTTTTAACTTTTTAACTAGTCCAAACTCCCATCTATAAATTAATTATTAACTATTAACTTTTAATTATTAATTTCCAAAATTCCCGCGAAATTTTAGTAAACCTGCGAGTGTGTGCCGACATGCAAAAACACAACCACAACATATCCCTCAAACTCGCGAAAAATTATCCGCAAATCCCCACCGGCAGAAATTGAGCGACACCCCGCAAACTCCCCTTTCAAAGCGTGATTTTTCAAAGTTTCGTCAAACGGATTTCTTTGGAATTTTAGAATTGTTTCATCTATTTTTTGCCGTTTTTTCGCGGAAAGTTTAAGATACGCTTTTCTGAATTTCTTATGTCTTTTAGTTATCATTTTTCAGAGAATCAAGAAATTCTTGTGCGTTTTCATAAGGTCCTTCAATGTTTTTCCCTTCTTCTAAATCTGCCAACGCCTCCCGCAATTCCGCGCGATCTTTAGCTGTAAATCCGTTTTCATCTAAATCCATTTCTTCGTGATAAAACCGCGAAAAAGCCAGCTTGAAAATCTCTGTATCCGACATAAACCGATATTTTGTCTTTAATTGTTTTAAGGCGTTTGTCATCGCCTTATTTGCTGTAAACCGAATTTGAACTGTCATTTTTTGTTAAAATTAGCAAATTTAATCAAATTTTATCATTTTTTGTCATATTTTGTCAAAAATTTCGCGGGATTTTCTCCTTCTCCTCATTCCCGCGCAGGCGGGAATCTATTCTACCTTTAAAAAACAAGTCCGGACTTAAGATTTTTTTTAAAAAAGGACAGGTCGCGACCTGTCCCTACAAATTGCTTTTTCTCTTTTCGGCTTTTTAAGGAAACTCTGATAAATAACGCAAAACAGAAAATTTTCCTTTATGCCTCCCCCCTGACAAGGGGGGACTGAGGGGGGTTGTTTTAATGGTGTTTTTTTGAGAGCTTCCTTAACT
>JALVIB010000079.1 GCA_027028725.1 Candidatus Altimarinota bacterium | reverse complement strand
GTTCTTAAAAATAAAAAAATAAACTAATAAATAGATAGATTGTTAAAAAAATATTATTTCATTGTAAATTTTTTCAGACCTCCAACTTAATTACTTTGTAAAATTTCGCGGGATTTTTTTAATTTAAATAAAATAAATTTGACAATCTGTTTTTAATTCATAAAGTCGCGAGGCATAATCCCCAAAAAAGGGATGCCGCGGATACTTAATATCCTATAAAATGTCTAGAATTGGAAAAAAACCGGTAGTTCTGTTGGATGGAGTTGAAATAACTTACAATCAAGATGAACTTATTATTAAAGGTAAAAAAGGAGAAATTACACTTCCTTTTGAATCTGAGTATGTTTCTTTTGAACAAGATGAAGGAGTGGTAAATGTGAAAGTTACTAAAGAAGAAAAAGTTAATTATGCGCGTCAAGGACTTTATCGAAGTCTTTTGGCTAATGCTGTGGAAGGTGTAACTAACGGATTTGAGAAAAAATTAGAAATTCGCGGAGTTGGATTTAAAGTCGCGAAAAAAGGTGAAGATTTAGAATTTCGTTTAGGATTTTCTCATCCGGTTTTATTTAAGAAAGTTGAAGGTGTAGATATGGATATTGATAAAGATAATCCTTTAATTGTGATTATTTCTGGGATTAATAAACAAAAAGTTGGTCAAGTTGCCGCGAATATTCGTGCCTTGAAAAAACCAGAACCATATAAAGGTAAAGGTATTCGATATGTTGGAGAACATGTGGTACGAAAAGCCGGTAAATCTGCTGCTAAATAAAATAATTTAAAATGACAACACTTAAAAAGGTTACAAAAAGATTAGCGCGAGCTCGTAGAACTCACGCCAAAGCGCGTATTTCTGGTTTACCACGATTAATTGTGCGTAAAACCAATAAAACAATTTACGCGGAAATTATGGATGATTCTTTAGGAAAAATTGTTTGTGGAGCAAATGGTTTAAAACTTAAAGAAACTGGAATTAAAGCAGCGGAGAAAGTTGGTGAAAAAATCGCTGAACTCGCAAAATCCGCGAAAATTACAAAAATATCATTTGATCGAAATGGTTATAAATATCACGGCCAAATTAAAGCTTTGGCTGATGCCGCTCGGAAAGCGGGACTGGAATTTTAGTATTCCTGAGAAAAATTACTCCAAATTAAAATGACTGAAGAAAAAACAACGGCAACAATAGAAAATACAACAGAAGTTGTAGAAAACAAACCAGCGGAAGAAAAGAAAAATTTCGCGGGAAAAAAGGATGAAAATAGAGGTCGTGGACGCGGACGAGGAAATCAACGCGGGGCACGACGCCGTAAAGAACCAAAAGAATTTGAAGAAGCAATCATTCAAATTGCGCGAGTTACTCGTGTGGTTAAAGGTGGACGCCGAATGCGTTTCCGAATTGCGGTTATAATTGGAGACAAAAAAGGACGAGTTGGGTTTGGAATTGGGAAATCAGGAGAAGTTCTTGGTGGAATTCAAAAAGCAGTTTTCGCCGCGAAGAAAAATTTAATTAAAATTTCTTTGGACGATGTGACAGAAAGTATTCCTCACGAGATTAAAGGGAAATTTAAAGCGTCACAAATTTTACTTCTGCCAGCACCAAAAGGTAAAGGAGTTATTGCTGGTGGAGCGGTTCGTAAGATTTTAGAACTAGCGGGAGTGAAAAATGTGTTATCAAAAATGCACGGATCACGAAACGCTTTGAATATTACCAGAGCGACTTTGAAAGCTCTTCAAGAACTTTCTACAGAACAAAATCCGGGATTTCGCGAGAAAAAAGAAGAAGTAGTGACAGAAAAAACAGAAGACAAAAAACCCGCGAAAAAAGAGAAAGAAACTAAAACTACCAAAAAAGCGGACAAAAAACCCGCTGCGCCCCGCAAGGCGGTGGCGAAAAAATCAACTAACAAGAAATAAAAGATGAAATTACATGATTTGGCACCGAAAGTCGCGAAAAAAGCGAAAATGAGAAAAGGACAAGGTAATGGGAGTAAAGGAACTTTCGCTGGTCGTGGATGTGGTGGACAAAATTCGCGAGCTGGTGGAGGAGTTCGTTTAGGATTTGAAGGAGGACAAAGTGGAATTTTGGCACACATGCCGAAAAAAAGAGGATTTAAAAATCCAAACCGCGTTGAAGCGCAAGTTTTAAATATTTCTGATTTAGAAAGTAATTTTAAAGACGGCGACAAAGTTAATTTTGAAACATTGATTAAACTAAAATTAATCAACAAAAACAACGCCAAGGTAAAAATTTTAGGTGATGGGGAACTTAGTAAAAAACTAGAAATTGGTGCAGAATTACTTATTTCAGAATCCGCGAAAAAAGCTGTAGAAAAAGCTGGTGGAAAAGTTATTTCAGCTTAATTTAGGGTTTGTTTACAGAATAACTAATAAAGACAGGTTTTAGATCTGTCTTTTTTAAAATTTCGCGGGATTTTGATAAAAATTATTTCTTAGTTTTCCCCCTTAATAAAGAAGGTTAAAAAGATTTGACTTTTTTGTTTGTTTTTATAATTTAAATGTGAATCAAGTTTTTAATCCATATAAAATGTCAAGATATCCCCAGATTTCATACAAAGACTTTGATATAAAAAGAACATTTATATCTTCTGCAGCAGATATTGCGGGTAGCGGTAAATATGTTGATAAAGAAGCAGAGATATTTAGAGAGATTGAAAAATTAATTACAGCTATGGAAGAAGGAAATTGTTTTGATGATGGGAAAAACAAAGGCCACAAAGAAGGTCTTTTGCATAGGATAGAAGTTGATGTAAAAAATATAAAAACCAAAAAAGATTTTGATAATTTACTAAAAAGACTTGAGAAGGCATTAGGGTTTAAAATAAAAGGTGAGAAACTTATTCTTAATGAAGGAGGAAATCTAAGTAAAGCAAAGAAAGGGGTTATAGAAAAAGCAGCAGAATATAAATTTAATCCTGTTAGTAAGGAAAAATTAGAGAAACATTTTGATAACCTAATTTTTGAGGTTATAAACAAATCAACAAAAAAAGTTGAAGAAAGAACTAATGAGATTACTTCAGAAAACAAAAAAAATAAAATCAATAGAGGTGTATCAAAATTTAATAATATAAAATACTAAAAATTTCGCGGGAATTTGATAAAAATAATTCCTTAGTTTTCCCCCTTGATAAAGGGGGATTTGAAAAAAGAAGAGATCCCGCCATCGTGCGAGAAACCCTGGGGCGGGAAGTATTGTTAATTTAGAAAATCCCGCGAAATTTTAATACAAAACCTCCCGAATAGCGGCGTCTAATTGTTTATCAATTTTTCGTCGACGTTCTTCCGGAGTTGGATTATCAACTTTTACATCAGGTGTGATTCCTTTTTCGTTTATCCAGCGTTTTTTCGGTGTGAGCCATTTGGCAACCGTCAGCTTCAAAAGTCCGCCGTTTTTTAAATCGTGAACATTTTGCGCTGTTCCTTTCCCGAGTGAAGTTTCTCCGACAATTTTCACTTTTCCGTAATCTTGAAGCGCGCTGATTAGAATTTCTGAAGCCGAAGCCGTTCCACGATTTTGTAGAACCACGATGTTCTTAAAATTCTGCAAAATTCCGTCTTTTTCTACTACAAAAGGAGTTGTCGAAACACGATCTTGAGTGTAAAAAATGACATCGTCTTTTTTCAAAAACAAACTCCCCACATCAATCGCTGACGACAAAAGTCCGCCCGGATTGTTTCGTAAATCAAGCACCAAACCGCGCGGTTTTTTCGCGAGAATTTCCGGTAAAATCTCGTTCAGCAACTTGATTGTGTCGTTGTTAAACTGGTGAATTTCAATAATCGGCACGCCTTTTTCCCATTTCAAAACAACTGCCGGCTCGGTAATTTTCGCCCGCGTGATAGTGAAATTTAGTTTTTGAGAATCCCCACCGCCTTGCGGGGCGCGGCGCGAAATTTCCAAATCAACCTTGGTTCCCGCCGGTCCCATAATCAAATCAACAATTTCCCCAATCGCCATTCCTTCCACATCTTTTCCGTCAACTTTGGTCACGATATCCTGCGCTTGCAAACCCGCTTCCTCCGCCGGCGAACCTTTAATTGGCGCGATAATCGTAAATTTCCCGTCAACCATTTCCACATACGCTCCGATTCCTTCAAATTTTCCTTCCAAACTATTCAAATATTTCGCGGATTTTTTCGGCGGAATATAGACGGAATACTTATCCCCAACCGCCTGCACCAAAGCGGAAAATGCGCGGTCTTGCATTTCTTGCTTTTTTTCAGGCGTTAAATCATCGGCAAAACGATAATTTTCAACAATTTCGTCATAAATTTCATCGATGACATCTTTCCCTGGGAACGGATTTCTAACCGATCTTCGAATTAAGTTTTCCGTTTTTTGAAGCGGTTTAATCGTTAATTGTCCCTTTTTTTCGCGCTGCGTCCCGCTCCGCGGTGAGGATTTTTGTTTTTCGCGAATTTTCTTTAATTGCGCATTTCGGCGCTCAATGGAAAATCGCGGTTTTAGCCCAGAATTATAGCGAAAAGCGCGTTGGTTTCTTTGAAAAACGGGATCAGTTTCCAAGCGGATTTTCCGCGTTCCGTGATCGTTATAATTGTAAATCCAAGTGATAAATTCCCGCCGAGTTGCTAAATCGTTAGGTCGCAGGAATTTCAGTTCCGCTTCGCTAATTATCCCCGAAGCGACCGCCGTTTCCAGATATGGCAAATCTTTGGCTTTCACAAGGTTCGCATTAGGGAAAATCCCGCGAAATTTTTTGGAAACATAACGCGGTGGAAGCAGTTTTTTGCTTTTAATAATGGCCTTCAGTACGCGTAATTTCGTCAAAGGCGTGTCGAATTTGAGATTTTTCGCGACTTTTTCATCGATAAATCCTTGCGCAACTGCCTCGTTTAAAATATCAGAAAATTCGCCACCGCCTTGCGGGGCGCGGCGGGATTTTGACTCAATCCCCGCATCGCGTAGAAGCACATCTAGAAACATCACCGCCGGCACTTCCGAATCCGGACGAAAGAAACTTCCTTTCTCTAAAATCCCGCGAGAAATTGCCGAATCAATAGCAATATTCAACTTTGATTTAGCCGAAACATCGCGAAAATATTGCGGTAAAGCTTTAGTCTGTTCGGGATTCTGAATTTGAATTGTGGTCGCAAAAGTCGGTGTTAAAAGGAAAATTGAAAGTAAAGCCAGCAAAGTTTTTTTCATCGGTAAAAAAATTAGTCGCGTAAATTCTAGACTAGATTTTCAGATTTCGCGAGAAATTTTTTGGGGAAGTCAAAAAGCTCAAATGCTTAAAAGATTAAAAGCTAAAATCCCGCGAAATTTTTTGTCAAACACCCCCTCCGCCCCCTCTTCATCTGAAGAGGGGGGAATAAAAATGAATTCTTATTTCTCTCCTCTTTAGATAAAGAGGAGAATTAAAGAGGTGTTTGAATTTTTCGCGGGATTTTCAATTTTCAATTTTTTGTAAAGAACTTATACTTTGGGCGATTTTTAAAATGTAAAAATGCTTGATCTCAGACAAATCCGCGAAAAAACAGATGAATTTAAGAAAAAATTAGCGCGGAAAGGTGTAAATCCCGCGAAAATTGATGAACTTTTGGAATTAGATAAAAAATACCGCGAAATTTTGCAAAAAGTAGAGCAACTTTCCGCACAACAGAACGAAGTTTCCAAAAAAATCCCGCAACTTTCGGGAGATGAAAAAATGGCACTTTTGGACGAAATGAAAAAGGTTTCTACCGAGAAAAAGCAAGCTGAAAAAGAACTTCAAGAAGCTAAAAATTCGCGGGATTCTATCTTGCTCCTCCTGCCAAATCCGCCCCATCCAGACGCGCCAGATGGAAAATCTGATGAAGAAAATGTGGTTTTGCGAATGGAAGGCGAGAAACCAAAATTTGATTTTGAACCAAAAGAACACTGGGAAATTGCGGAAAAATTAGACATTTTGGACACCGAAAGAAGTGCGAAAGTTGCTGGTTCGCGGTTTTATTTTTTGAAAAAGAAGCTGGCAATGTTGCAACGCGCTTTGATTTTTTGGGCGTTCACCGAAGTCGCGAAAAAAGGATTTGATCCGATGATTCCGCCGTTTTTGACCAAAGTGGACGCGATTAAAGGAACGGGATATTTTGCGCATGACGAAAATTACTGCGTTAATCCGGGCGAAGACGATTTATACCTTATCGGGACATCGGAAGTGCCGATGGTTTCGTTTCACGCGGGGGAAATTTTGGACCTTTCAAAACCGAAAATGTATGTTTCGTATTCGCCGTGTTTTCGCCGAGAAGCAGGAAGTTACGGAAAAGATACCAAAGGAATTTTTCGCGTACACCAGTTTGAAAAAGTGGAAATGGTCATTTTTTGCCGACCAGAACAATCGACAGAATTACACGAAAAAATCTGCGAAATCGAGGAAGATCTTTTGAAAAAATTAGAAATTCCCTACCAAGTAGTGAATGTTTGTTGCGGGGATTTGGGGATTTCCGCCGCGAAAAAATACGATTTAGAAGCGTGGTTGCCGGGACAGGGAAAATTTCGTGAGATGACTTCAACTTCAATTTGTACTGATTTTCAGGCGCGCCGGTTAAATATTCGCTATAAAGATGAGAATGGGAAAACGCAGTTTGCCCATATTTTAAACGGAACAGCGGTGTCTAGTCGTCCGCTAGTTGCAATTTTGGAAAACTTTCAACAGGCAGATGGCTCGGTTTTAATTCCGAAAGTTCTGCAACCATTTTGTGGATTTGAGAAGATTGAAGCGCGGTAAAATTTCGCGGGATTTTCAGCTTCTTTCCGGAAATCCCCCTCAATCCCCCTTTAAACGAAAGGGGGAGGCTCGCAGCAGGAGAAACAGAAATAAAAAACAATAAAACACTTTCCTTTAGCTCCCTCTTTTTTGAAAGAGGGCGGGGGGTGATTTTGAAAAATCCCGCGAAAAATTATTCTATCCCAAAATTCCAACCAGTTTTTCTCTGATTTTTTGATAAAAATCATTATTTAGCACGCCAACTTTTTTAATCACCATTCGTTTTTCTAGTGTGAAAATATTTTGTAAACGGATAAAAGAGGATTTTTGTAATTCTCCGACTGACAAATTTTGTTGAGATAAAGGCACAGACAGCTCTTTTATTCCCGGTTTAGTAGAAATTGCGACCAACAAAAAATTTCGCGACTTATTGAAATCTTTCCCAGAAACAATTAGGGCTGGTCGGACCTTTCCCGAGCTCAAATCAGAAAAAGGGAATGGAACTATAACGACATCTCCTGCTTTCATGCTTTAAAAATATTGTCATCAGCATCATCGTTCCAAAAAGAAAGATTCTTTTCTACGGCGTGCAAGTGAGCCAAATCAACTTCGTCAATTTCAACACTTTCATTGAAACACGGGCGAACTTCGTATAAAGGCTTTTTGTGATGGGTTACCAAAAAAATAGTGTGATTTTTCCGCGAATTTTTGGCTAATTTCGTAAAATTCCCGCGAAAATCTCGAACGCCAATTGTTTTCACTTGCATTTATTTAGTTTGTCAAAATGTCACACAAATTGTATATCATTTTGTGAATCGTTTCAAGGAAAATTTCGCGGGATTTTCAGAAAAAACTTAAGTCCGGACTTAAAAAACTTTTTATCCTGTGCCAAGTCCGGACTTGTTTTTTCATATGTTAAAATCCCGCGAAATTTACAAAAAATTGACAATTCGTTGGATTTTAGCAAAATCGACTTGATGTCTTTGCAAAGAAGTCGTTATCGGCCAAGATCTTATTCTTCTTATCGTCGCAATTATTCTCGACGAGGCGGGAAAAACTATAAACCACTGATTACTTTCTTGATTGGGCTGGCTTTTGTCGGTTGGCTGGGTTTCAAAGTAGTTGGTTTTTTCGCGGGAAATGATATCGCGGATTCCGCCGAGGCGACGATTGAAGTCAAAGAAGGAACTGCCGAATTTGCTTTGGGTGGTACAGAAGAGGAATTGTGGACCAAAGCACTTTCAGGACAAAAATTATTGCAGGGAGATAAGTTAAAAACAGGCGGGAACGGAGTTGTAGCGGTGAATGTTTTGGGAAGTACGCTTTTTCTCAAACCGGAAACCGAAATTTTGTTTACCAAACTTTTACAAAACGACGAAGGGCAGAAAAACATTGAAATCGCCTTGAATAAAGGGGAAATTTGGACAAAAGTTGTGGAAGATGATTTTCAAGACGAAAGCTCGTCGTTCGTAATTTCCGCGAAAAATTCCAAAACCTATGCACGCGGGACAATTTTTGATATCCACACTTCGGAAAACAAAGACATAATCCGCTTAATTCACGGAAAAGTTGATGTTGATGTTTACGATCCGGCAACCAAAAAAGCAAAAAATATTGTTATCGGGGAAGGGCAGAAACTCGTTGTAGATGATACAACTTACGACAAAGCCGAGGCGGGTGATATTGTCTTAGAAACTAACGATACAGATTTCATTCAATCAGAGTGGAATTTAGAAAATTTGGAGCAATTTAAGCCACAGGAGGCCGCAAAAATTCGCGGGGAAATTGAAAAATCAATGAAAAAAGTGAAAAGTCCGGATGAAAGTGATTTAGTTGATCCTGAGATTGAATCGCCAACAATTTTAGAGCCAGAGAACGGCGTTCATATTCCGGCGGATCAAGATTTGGTGACTATTAGCGGAACTGTTCCTGAGAAAATTTTTCAAGTTTCTGTGAATGGCTACACTTTGACAAAATTCCAGCCGGGCGACCGCAAGTGGAGTTATTTCGCGAGTCGGAAGTTTGGGACAATGGTGCCGGGAGAAAATAAATATAGAGTTAAGGCGATTCGGCGGGACGGGAAAGAGTCCAAACCAGCCGAGATCACCATTTTTTACGACGGATTTAATACAACGAAAAGTGGCGATGTTTCGCGAAATTTTCGCGATTTAGAAGTTCGCAAACTTGATGCGCTCAACACTTTTAAAGCACCGGAAATTCTGAAACCGGTTCGCCTAAATCCTAATGATGCTTACCAGACTTCAAGTGAGGTGGTGGTTATTTCGGGAATTGTTGATCCCAAAACAAATCGCGTGGAAGTAAATGGCTTTCAATTACGGAAATTTAAGCCGGGCGACACAGACTTTTCCTACATCGCCAACGCTAAATACGGGAACATGAAAAAAGGAGAAAATGTTTACGAAGTGGTAGCGTATGGACCGGACGGCAAAAAAGCTTCCTCTTCGATAAAAATTATTTATACTCCGCTCGAACTTTAAAAAAATGACTAAAAACAAGTTTATCTTGAGCGAAGTCGAAAGACGAAATTTTGAGTTTTTTGAATTTACAAATGACTTGCAAAAAGAATGGGACGACTTTGTTATAGCTAATCAGCGAGGTTCAATTCATCAGATTTCGGATTTCAAAAAACTACAAGAATCTATTCCGGGACGCGGACCGGTTTACGGATTTGGTGTGCGGGATAAAAAATCTCGCCACGCCCCGCAAGGCGGTGGCGAAATTTTGGCGACAGTCTTTGCAGTCAAGATGGAAACCGGTTTTTTCAACAAATTTTGGTGGTATTCGGCGCGCGGGCCGGTTTTTGCGGATGGGCAAGAAGAAGCGGTTAAATTTTTGTTGGAAAAATCCCGCGAAATTTTAATAACTCGCGAAAAAGGGCTTTTTTGGCGTCTTGATCCGTGTCTTGAAATAGGAGACAAAGATATTTTCGCCCTTTCGACAAGCTCAGGACAAGCGAATTTTTCGGCTCGTCCGGCGACACAAAACTATCAGCCGACCGATACTTTGGAATTGGATTTAACCAAAACAGACGAACAACTTTTAGCCGAAATGAAGCGAAAAGGTCGCTACAATATTAAGTTAGCAACAAAAAAAGGAGTAAAATTTCGCGGGATTTTGCCGAACGAAATGACGGATCAAGATTTAGATGATTTTTACAATTTAAGCAACGAAACAACTAGTCGTGATGGGTTTAGTGGGCATCAAAAGAGTTATTACAAGTCTTTTGTAAAAAGTCTGGATAAGTATGCGGTGCTTTTTTTCGCGGAATTTGAAGGGAAACGAATTGCTACAGCGATTTCTACTTTTTGTGGCGACAAGGCGATTTATTATTTCGGGGCGTCCACTTCTGATAAGCAATATCGCAATTTGATGGCTCCGTATGGTTTACAGTGGTATATGATAAATTTCGCGAAAAAACGCGGTTGCAAGACTTATGATTTTCTCGGAATTGCCCCCGAAAACGAACCCAATCATCCGTATGCGGGAATTTCCGAATTCAAATGGAAATTTGGTGGATACCGCAAAACTTATCGTCCCGGAGTGGAAATTGTTTTTGATAAATTTTGGTATTGGGTTTATCGTTTGGCGAAGAAATTGAGGTAAAATTTCGCGAATTTTTTTTAGTCTTCTTCTTCGTAATAATAAGAATAATCAATACCTTTCATAAAAGTTTCGCGGTCGTTAATTTTAGTAGTTAAAGCATTTCTTAAAAGCGATTTTAAAACATTGCTATTAGTTGGACTCAATTTCATAGAATTCATATAGTCATGTTTGCTAATTTTGCTCCAATCAACACATTTTTTCAGATTCTTTTTCAAAATTAAATCTAGCCAAATTCGAGTCGCTCGACCATTCCCTTCTAAAAAAGGATGAGCAATATTCATTTCGATGTATTTATCAATAATTTCATCAAAAGTCGTTTCAGGGAGAGCTTCAATTTTTTGCAAAGTTTCATCTAAAAAACGAGCTGTTGCGAATTTAAACCCACCTTTCGAGATATTTTTTTGTCTAATTTTTCCCGCGAAATCATATAATCCACCGAATAAATAGGCATGTATTTGTTGTAAACCTTGAATAGTTCCTACTTCAATATCGTCAATAAGAGAACTTTCAAATAAAGCATAAGCCTTTGTTTTACTTTTGCCATCAATACTTTCAGGACTATTCGTAAACCATTCTAGAAAACGATTAGCTTTTTTACTAGGAAATTCTTTCCCCAAAGCAATAATCCCCTCATAGTCTAGCATATCGGTTAAATATTTTTTGCCATCTTTTGCGACAAGTTTCAGTTGGGTAGTGCCACTAACCAACTCGTTTTTCTCTTTCTTTAATTTAGCTTTCAGATATTTCCAATAATTTCGCGTCTTTTGATAGTCGTCTTGATCGGTTAGAACAGCAACAATATCCAAAACAGAAAACCACCATTTCGCGTTTTTTTTATCCCAGACAGCTCGCACCTCTCGGTCATTAAAAAATCGAATAGATATTTTAGAATTACTCATAATTCTTGATAATTTTCAATATTATAGCACAAATTGCCTAATTTTCTAAACGAGAATAAGGCAAAATCCCGCGAAATTTTATCTCTGACACTTCGGACAAAAATGAGTCCCCCGACCGGCGAGTTTGATTTTTTCAATAGGTGTTCCGCAAATCAGGCAAGGTTGTCCCGCTCGTCCGTAAACTTGCAATTTGTCCGTAAAATTCCCCTTTCCACCGAGCGCGTCGCGGTAATTTCGGAAAGTTGTTCCGCCCATTTCTACCGCTTCGGCGATAATTTCGCGAATTTTTTCAAACAATAATTTTGCTTCTTTGTCGCTTAAACTGCCCACTTTACGCGTTGGCAAAATTTGGCTACGAAAACAGGCCTCATCAACATAAATATTTCCCAGCCCCGCGATGATTTGCTGGTTCAAAAGAAACGCTTTCAGTACCATTTTGTGCCGTTTAACTAAAACCCCGCGAAAATTTTCCCAAGTGTAATCGTCCGTTCCTGGCTCAATTCCGTATTTCCCGCGAATTTCTGCTAATTCTTGTTCATCAACAATTTTCAAGTATCCGAATTGGCGCAAATCATTGAAAAAAAGTTGTCCGCCATCCGCAAAATCAAAAATCACATGCGAATATTTATTGGGAAATTCGTAGCTTTGATGCGGTTCGTAGTGTCCGCCCATAATTTTTTCGCGACCTTTTTGCCAAATTAATTGTCCAGTCATTTTGAGATGGATGAGGAGAAATTTTTTAACACCCCCCTCTCGCTCTCCCTTGTCAGGGGGAGAATTTAACTCAAAAATTAAAAGTTTCCCAATTCTTTGGATATTTGCAAAAGAGTTACCGGTCAAAATCCCGCGAAATTCTGCTAAATCGGCTTTGATAAGTTTCGGCTTCAAAACTTCAACTTTGGTGATTTTTTTATGCAAAATATTAGCTTTAAGTCCGCGACGGATTGTTTCAACTTCTGGCAGTTCAGGCATTTTTATGATAGAATTTTCGCGGGAAATAATACTTTTATTAAATGAAAAATAAAGACGACCAAAAAAAGAAAGGACGAGTTTTGAAAGTTTGCCATGGACGGCATTGTGGCGGAGTGGGGAAATTTATTTTGGAAAGACTGGAAGCGGAAATGGACAGAAATCCCCACCGCGGAGCGGGGCGCAGCGCGAAAAAAACGGTTATAGAGTCGTGTCCGTGTCGGGGAATGTGCGCAGAAGGACCAATTGTAGTGGAAGAAAAAGACGGAAAAACGACTTTTCACAAAAAAATGGATCCGATAAAAGCGGCGAAAATTTTATAATTTTTTTACATGGACATTCTAAAACCAATTTTAACGATTTTTTTCACCGCTTTGTTTATTCGCACTTTGCTGTGGCATTTGCAAAACTGGCAATTACGCGAATACCGCTGGGATAGAATTAAAGCCTATTTTTCCACTGGTGGAGGGAAAAAAGATATTTGGAATTTATGGTTTTTTCGCGGGATTTTACCGCGTCCAAAGTTT
The DNA here is from genome assembly GCA_027028725.1 of Candidatus Altimarinota bacterium. GTDB lineage: Bacteria > Patescibacteriota > Gracilibacteria > UBA4473 > UBA4473 > JALVIB01. The sequence goes on along the minus strand of JALVIB010000079.1, from coordinate 8,727 downwards.
TCAGGACGAGTGATTTTGATAATTTTTATCACCCTATTTTTAGTAGTTGTGGATTATTTTTCAGACCATTATTTCGCACAAACTTGCGCTTCCGAAGCGTGGTGGTGCAAAATTTCCACCGCCTTGCGGGGCACAGCGCGGGATTTTGCCGATTTAGATTTTGCTTGGAAAGTTCTGATTTATGAGCGATTTTTGTGGCTCTATACAGCGTTGGCGGTTTTTATTTCGGCGATTCCGGTTAATTTCAAAAAGAAGAAGTTATATCGAAAAGCCCGCGAAATTATTGAAAAAGCCAAGCAGGCAAATCCCACCACCCCCCTTTGTCAAGGGGGAGATTCAAGTCCGGACTTGAAAAATTCGGAAATAAAAATTATCGGAATTACGGGAAGTTATGGGAAAAGTTCGACGCGGAAAATTTTGGTGCATCTTTTACGAAAGGAGTTTGGCGAGAATTCTGTTTTAACTAATCCCGAAAACCAAAATACCGAAGTAGCGATTGCGCGGTTGATTTTGAAATCCCGCGAATTTTTTGAGAATTCCAAGTCCGGACTTAAAAAAACAAAAAATGCCCCAAGTCCGGACTTAAAAAATTCTCAAAAATTTTTGGTAATAGAAATTGGGGCGTATCGGAAGGGGGAAATTGCGACGGTTTGTGATTTTTTGTTGCCAGATATTGGGATTTTGACGGGGATCAATAATCAGCACATTGCGCTTTTTGGATCGCAACAAAATATTGTGGAAGGGAAATTTGAGTTGGCGGAAGCTTGTCGTGAAAAAGTTTTTTTCAATGCGGATAACAAATTTCTCGCGGAAATCTTTGCCGACAAAAAAATTAAAGCTGTGCCAATCGGAATTTCCACCGCCTTGCGGGGCACAGCGCGGGATTCTGCAAAAATTTTGCAGGCGGAGATTGATAAAACGATTTTTCAGCTCTACGGACAAAAGTTTACTTTACCGTGGGGCGGAGAATTTTTTGTTGATAACGCGATTTTAGCGTTAGAAGTGGCGCGTGAACTAGGTTGTAAAGTCAAAAATCTCGCGAAAAATTTAGCAAGTTTGCCACCTTTGGATAAAGCGTTAAATGTGGAAAAAACTGCCAACGGAAGCTTTGTTTTAAAAGATTTGTATTCGCAGAATCCGAATGGAGTGCTGGCGGCGATTGAGCATTTGGGGAAATTTTCATCCTCCGCCAAGGCTTCGGGCGACAGGCGTGGGAAATTGGTTTATGTGGGGACACCGTTGCTGGAGTTGGGGAAAGATTCCGAAAAAATTCACCGCCAAATTTTTACTAAACTCGCGGAAATCAAAGCGGAAGTTTTTTGGCTGAAAGACGAATTTGCTGAGCAGGGAAAAGAAATTTGTGGCAAAAGGTTTCATGGAAAAAATCCCGCGAAATTAGCGAAAATGCGCAAATCTTTGAAAAAAGGCGATGCGATTTTGTTTACCGGGCGAGTGGAGGTTTAGGTTTTTGCATTTTTTGGGAAAAGATTAAAAATCTCTTGACAGAACAAAAAGAGATACTACCTTGTCTGTGATATATTTTAAAAATTTTAAAGATGGACGAAAGAAATAATTACTGGATTTCAACAGGGATACGAGAGATTCCGGGTGATGATAACAGCAGAATGTTATATATTGGACAAGGGCAGGAATATGGAAGAGTTGCAAAAGGCGATAATGATTTTAAGGAATTTGTATATTCACCATTTTGGCCATTTCCAGCAAAAGCTGATAAGGGAAAAAATAAATTAGTACCAGATTTAGAGGGGGACTCTGTACATCAAAGAGTTGATTCAAAAAGTAAGGTTTATAAATATACTATTCCTTTTTATGAACGAATTAGAAATGTTTTAAAGACTTTGGAGAATCCAGAAGAAGTATTTTTGTCAGAATTAGAACAAGAAGAAGGTTCTACTCAAATTAGACATTTAAAATATGCCAAAGATAAAACTAAAATATTAAGTGATACGGAATATATTTACTTTCAGGAAGATGGTAATGATAAATATTGGACAAATGAAAAAAGATTAAAAGATATTTCAATTGCACATCGTGCTATTTGTTTGATAGAGTGGCCTGATTTTTTGCAGGAGTTTAAGAATGTTGAAGTATTGGAAAAAAGATTAGAAGAGGAATATGGAGAAGGCTGGCATAATACGGCAGTTAAAACAGAAGAATTTCAAAGTTATAAAAAAAATCTTGAAGATCTTCAAAATAAAGCAGTTGAATATTACAACCAACAGAATGGAGAATTAGTAATTGAGTAAAATTTCGTGGGATTTTGGATTCTAGACAAGCTAGAATGACAAAGTGGCAAGTATTCTTTTGATAAAATTGACATTTTTTCGCGAAAAAATATATTCGGTGCAGTTCTTTGTGGGTAGGTAGCGAAGCGGTCAAACGCAGCAGACTGTAAATCTGCCGGCTCAGCCTTCACAGGTTCGAATCCTGTCCTGCCCACCATATTTTTAGCGCCTTTTGGCGTTTTTTTGTTTTGCCTAGAAATCCCGCGAAATTTTGTATAGGTTTCTTTCTCATCATAAAAAATTGACAAAGGAGAAAGAAATCATAAAATCGCGGGGAATTTTGGATACTTAAAATGACAAATACATTGACACTAACGGCAAAAAAGCGGGTTCCGTCTCGACAAACAAACAGAGAATTAAAGGAAAACAGACAAGTTTTGGGAGTTGTTTATGGACACGGATTTGATCCAGTCCCTGTTTCAGTTGATGCTTCTGATGTTTTGCGAGCTTACCGTAAAGTTGGAACTTCAACCTTGATTAACTTAGATATTGAAGGAAAAAAAGTTATTGTGTTGATGAAAGAAGTCAGCTTGCATCCAGTTCGCCACGAAATAGACCATGTTGATTTTTTCGCGGCAAACTTGAAAGAAAAAGCAATTGTTCATGTTCCACTAGAATTTGTAAATGAAAGTCCAGCTATCAAATTGGGAGGAATTTTGGTAACTGCTCACAAAAGCTTAGATATTAAATGTTTACCGGCAGATTCCCCGCGAAAAATTGATGTTGATTTAACACTTTTAAAAGAACCAGGAGATGTTATCAAAATCTCTGATTTGGGACTTGATCCAAAGAAATATGAAGTTATGGGGTTGTCAGATGACGAAGTAGTTTGTTCTGTTAAGGCGAAGCGCGTTTCTATTGGAAAAGAAGAAAGCGAAAGTGAAGGAGAAGAAACAGCAGAATCAACAGAAGAAGAGAAAAAAGCTGAATAGTTCTTGTAAATGACTCGGTAGCTCAGTTGGTGAGAGCGCAGGATTCATAACCCTGAGGTCGGCAGTTCAAATCTGCCTCGAGTCACCATTTTTTCAAAGGCGGTAAAAATCCCGCGAAAATTTAGACTTTCAGAATTTCAATCCCAGGCAATTCTTTACCTTCCAAAAATTCCAGCATTGCGCCACCACCAGTGGAAACATGTGTAAATTCGGATTTAGCAATCCCAAATTTTTTCAGCGCCGCCAAAGTGTCTCCGCCGCCCAAAATCGTTTTGGCAGACTTGTTTTTCATAATTTCGCGGGAAATTGCTTCCGTTCCCGAATCAAACGGCGATTTTTCAAAAAATCCGATTGGTCCGTTCCACATAATCACCTTAGAGTGCGCGATAATCTCGCGAAAACTAGCAATCGTCCGCGGTCCAATATCAAAAATTTTCAAACTTCCGATGACATCGTCAATCGGGAAATACATTGATTCGCTATCTGGATTTTCCGCGCACTGCACATCAACCGGCAGATGAACGCCTGTTTTGGACACTTCCGCCATTTCCAAAACTTCGCGAGCAGTTTCCACTTCGTCTTCTTCGTATAAACTTTCCCCCACATTATAACCTTGCGCAACCAAAAAAGTGTTTGCGAGCGCTCCCCCGATAATGATATTGCTGGCAGTTTCCGCGAAATGTTTCAAGACCGCAGTTTTTGTTTCCATTTTTGCACCACCGATAATCACAGTTAATCCCGCGATTTTTTCTTTGCTCAAAAAAGGCGACAAATTTTTGATTTCTTTTTCAATCAATTTTCCCGCGAGATTTGGAATTTTTCCCGCAAATCCCACCACCGAGGCGTGCGCACGGTGGGAAACCGCGAATCCGTCGTTTACAAATACTTCCGCGCCCGTTTCGGCCAAAATTTTCGCGGAAAATTCGGGATTATTTTTCTTTTCTCCCGGATAAAATCGCACATTTTCATGTAACTGAATTTTGCCTTCTCCTGCTGTGAAAGAGTTTATCCCGAGCGAAGCCGCGGGACGGAATTCTACGGGCTCACCTAACAGTTTTTGCAATTCTTCAGCCACCGGTTTCAACGATAATTCAGGCACAACTTGTCCTTTAGGGCGTCCCAAATGAGAAAGAAGATGAATTCGTTTCGCGCCGTTTTCCAATAAGAATTTAATTGTCGGTAAAGATTCTTCAAGCCTGGTTTTTTCGGCAACTTTGCCGTCTTTCAACGGAACATTGAAGTCCGCCCGCACGAGAACAACTTTTCCCGCGATTTTTTCTGAAGCCAATTTGTTTATTTCCATCGCCGGAATTTTAACTTAAATTTTTGCGGAAATAAAAAAATTTCGCGGGATTTTTTCGAATAGCTTCCTCCTTTTTTGAAAGGAGGATTGAGGAGGATTTTGCTTTTAAAAAATCATCCTAACCCTCTTTGAAAAAAGAGGGAACAATAAGAATATTTATTATTTTTTCGCGAGATTTTTGACTTTTTCCCATAATCAATACAATCAGCGCGATGAAAAAGCGAACTTACTTAATTAAAACTTTTGGTTGTCAGATGAATCATTCTGATTCGGAGCGAGTTTCGCATATTTTAGAAGAATCTGGCTTTGTTCCGTTCAAAGATCAGGGGATGGAATATCTTGGAAAACGGCAGGTTGTGGTGGATTCTACAAATTCCCCCCTGACAAGGGGGGCTAGGGGGGTTGTTGAAGAAAATCCCCACCGCGGAGCGGGGCGCAGCGCGAAAAACAAGGAGATTGATCTAATTATTTTCAACACTTGTTCAGTGCGTCAAAAAGCGGAAGACAAAGCGATTGGTGTAATTCAAGAAATGTTGAAGGATTATCCAATGGCGAAAATCGGGGTGACAGGGTGCATGGTGCGACAAACCGGAGCGAAAAAAGAAGCCAAAGATCCGCTTTTGCAACACGATTTTATTGATTTTGTGTTTCGGATTGAGGATTGCGTGAAGTTGCCCAAAATTCTGGAAAATATTTTCGCGGGATTTGAAGCTAGTCCGTGCCATTATGAAGACGACAGCTATTTCAACATTCCGCCAAATGTGACCAACAAATTTCAAGTTTTTGTGCCGATTATGCAGGGGTGCGACAAGTTTTGTTCATACTGCATCGTTCCGCACACGCGCGGTCGCGAAATTTCTCGTCCCATGGAGGAGGTTTTTGCGGAATGCCAAACACTTGTAAAAAACGGCGCAAAGGAGATTACACTGCTTGGTCAGAATGTTAATTCGTATCGCGACAAAGGTGAGAAATGTTTTGCAAAACTCTTGCGAAAAATCGATGAACTCCATTCCGAAGGACTTTCTCGTTTACGATTTACAGCAGCGCATCCGCAAGATTTTACGGACGATGTGATTGACGCTTTGGCAGAAATGAAAACAAGTTGTCCGTATGTTCATTTGCCAGTTCAGCATGGTTCAAATTCCCTTTTGCAAGATATGGAGCGGAATTATACGGTTGAGCATTATGAGGAAATTATCCGAAAAATTCGCGAGAAAATTCCGGGAGTGACAATTTCGACCGATATTATTGTCGGGTTTCCGGGGGAGACCGAGGAGCAGTTTCAAGAGCTTTTGGATTTTGGGCGACGCGTAAAATTTGATTTTTCCTTCACCGCGATTTATTCCCCGCGAAAAAATACCGCGGCAGGTGAAATGACCGACAAATTTATTCCGGAAAAAATTAAAAAAGAGCGGTTCCATAAATTTGACGAAGTGGTCAAAGAAAGCGCCTGGGCAAACCGCGAACGAGCAATTGGTAAAACCTTGGAGGTTCTGGTTGAAAAATCGGTTCCATTAGATGACGGGCTTTTTCGTCATTCTGGTAGATCCCGCGAATTTTTTGAAGTTTATTTCACTTCCGGACGAAATCTAATGGGGCAAGAAGTTCCCGTCAAAATCACCAATCGTCAAAACTATATTTTGAACGGAGAGTTGGTGTAATTTCGCGGGATTTTAACAATATAAAAAAACAAGTCCGGACTTGGTACGGTATAAAAAGTTGTTTAAGTCCGGACTTAAGTTTTTTCTAAAATCCCGCGAAATTTTATGCAGCCATTATATATTCCCCTTCTTCTTTTAATTGTTTTGTTAGGCGGATTGAGCGTTTTTGCTCATCGGTTAGCATATCATTAAAAGCTTCATTAACGCGATCTTTACTAAACATTTTTTTAATTCCCTTTTGGGCAGCCAGGGCGATTGGCGTGCTGATTGCCGAAGTTTTTACTCCTTGCATTACTGATTTTTTCGCGGAATTTAAAACCATTTTGCGACCTTCTTTAGTAACAACCGCTTTCCCAGCTTGTTTAGCAGCGATTTTTACTCCTTCACGAGTTAACCATCTTTTTCCTAGCCCAACAACTGCCGTTCTTCCGGCTACACCAACTGCTGCTCCTCCTCCAAAACTAAAAAGAGAACCAATGTACCCAGCCGCCAGCATTACATCTCCAACTACATTTAGTCCAACATCGGTTATTTTTAACCAAGTTGGTGCACTAGAATTATTCCAATTTCGTTTAAGACTTCGCCAAGTCCCAACTCCTGGCACAAATGCTTCTGTTAAGGTTTCTTTACTAACTAAAGATCGCCCAATTTCTTTCCAACTAGATTTCTCTTTCCCATCCAGAACGGCTTTGGTGATAGCTACAGAAACCGCCATAGAAATTGGATTAACTTTTAATTTAAATAAATTTTTCGCGGGATTTTTGTTTTTTACCGAAAAATTAGCCGGCAATTCCATTCCGGGAACTTTTCCCTTTTTCATTAATTTTAACAAAGGTTTAACTTGTCTATTTGCTTTAGCTTCACGGAAAAGTTTAACATTGGCTTCTTCCATTCTTTGTCCAAAAACTTCAGCGGAAATTTCACCCTTATTAAATTTTATCTTCAATTCAGCTATTTCTTTTTCAAAGTTTTTAACTAAATCTTTGGCGGGAATTTTATTTTTTCGCAGATGTCGAACCCCACTTTCCTTACTTGCTCGAGATAATTGTTTTCCTTCACGCATTTTTTCTTTTGCAGATTTTTGAAGTTCTTTTCCCTCTCTTTTAAGTTCCTCAGCTTCCTCTTGTAATTTAAATAATCCAGCTTTCTCGGCTTTTTTGACTCCAAAATAGAAAGCAATATTAGTTGAGAAAAATTTTCCAATAGAATGCCATAAATGAGAAAGAAATCCGCGTTTTTTACCGTTTTCATCAACAGCAGTTTCTTTCCAAGTGTCTTTCATCATATCCATAATCCCAAATTTTTTATCACGATATTTTTTGATTTTTGCTTTTAAAGCCGCTTTTTTCGCGGGATCTTTTTCGTGGTGAAGTTTATGCAATAAACTGTTTTTATTATCTAATTGTTCTTGCAATTTATCATTAGCGGCTTTTAATTTTTCATCATCAGTTAATAGTTCCGCGGCTTCTCCCGCGACATTTTCCGTCGTTTTTTTTGATAAAATTTCTTTTCCAATTCCGAATCCCAAAATTCCCAAAGCAGCTTTAATTCCGCGTTTAATTAAACTTTTTTTAACCTTTTTTTGTGGTTTTTCGGCAGATTCTTTTACTTCTTCTTTCAATTCCGTTTTATCTATATGAGTTTTAACCGTTACTGCCTTTTTATCTATAGCTTTATCAATTTTTTGATTTAAGTGAAATCCTTCAGTTATTTTTTCCAATGGCGATAAATTAGACACCTTTGTCTCAATTTTTTCGCGGGATTTTTTGGCAATATCTTTGACTATAGACATAGTTTTTGATTTAAATCAGTCCATTATACCTGAATTTTGTGGGATTTACAAATTTGAATAGTTTGCGAGTTTACGAGTAGGGACAGGTTTCAAACCTGTCCTTTCAAAAATCCCCTGCCTACCGGCAGGCAGGCGCGAAATTTTAAAAAAGGGCGATTGCTAATCGCCCCTACTCGCTGTCTTGTGAACTCGTGAACTTTTGAACTATCCCAAATTATTAACTTTTAACTATTAACTTCCTCACCTTTCCCCAAAAAACAACCATTTCCATTTTTCCAAAGGGGGAATATTGGCAACTCGTTTTGTATTGCGGTTTTGCAAGAGGTTATTGGGGGTAATATCTAGTTTTTCTTCCACAAAAACCAAAACCTGTTCACCTGGCAGTTTTTTCCCCATTTGCATTTTGGCCTCTTTGTCAATGCGTTCTTTGGTCTGTAAATATTCCAAATAGCGTTTTTTTTCTTCAATTTCTTGCAGAGTTTTAATATTGGCTTGGCGAATGGATTCGATTTCTTGGTTGATTTTATGACTTTCGTGGAAAAACGATGCCAAGCTGTACAAAAGCGAAAAAATGGTCACAAAGATCACCACCAGCACCAGAATATTTTTGGAATTATAAACAGAATCCGTTCGCATCAAATTGATTTTAATTTTCGCGAGAAAAACTACAATAGTTGTGATGAGACTAATTGTCGGACTGGGAAATCTTGGGAAAAAATACGAGAAAACTCGG
>JALVIB010000078.1 GCA_027028725.1 Candidatus Altimarinota bacterium | reverse complement strand
TGTTACGAACACTATATGTACCGTTAGTTTTGTCTCTGTATGTATCCCTCTACTCATACTCCCAATATACACTCAAAGTCTCGCCTTGAAAAGGCGTAGTTTTTACTAACGATTGAGACCAATAAAAACTTCTAACAAAACAGGACAATGATCAGATCCCATTTGATCGTTCAAGTATTCAATATTTTGGCAATTCTCGCGAAATTTTTCATCAACAAAAAAGTAGTCAATCCGCCAGCCGACATTGCGTTCGCGCGCGTGTGTGATGACATGCCACCACGAATAAATAACTTTTTCCGGAAATTTTTCGCGGAAAATATCCACCCAGCCGTTTTCAATCCATTTCGTAAGCCAGTCTCGTTCTTCCGGTAAAAATCCAATCGAATTACGGTTTGATTCCGGTCGTGCCAAATCAATTTCTTCGTGCGCACAATTGACATCCCCCGCGAAAATTACGGTTTTCCCTTGGTCGCGTAAAAAATTCGCGAAATTTAAAAACTTTTCATAAAAAACCAGTTTCCCCGCCCACGCTTCCGGCGACTTTCCGCCATTAGGGAAATAAACACTGAAAATTTCAAAGTCTTCGCCATCTTTGGTGAAAGAAATTCGCGAAACGCGTCCTTCATCGTCCTTAAAATCGTTCATTCCCGTCTGGAATTCCAGAGATTCTGAAACAAGTTCAGAATGACGGAATGATTTTTTTACCCAAATCGCTGTCCCCGCATATCCCGGCTTCTCCGCAGGATGATAAAACTGCTCGTACTCCGCGTATTTTTCGCGGAATTTTAGTTTTTCCAGTTGGTCTTCTTTGGCTTTTATTTCTTGGATGAGAAAGATATCCGGTGCATATTTCTCCAAAAATTCCGCGAGATTTCCCTTGCGGTCAACCGCCCGAATTCCGTTCACATTCCATGAGATTATTTTCATTTTTCGCGGGATTTAATTTCTTAACTCTTCCACATAATTCTCCAATGCCTCGCAGAAATACTCAATATCCTCGTCTTGCAAAAATTTGTGCAAAGAAATCCGCACCGGAAACTGCCACGCCGGATCGCTTTCCATAAATTTAATCGTATCGGTTGGTGTCAAAATATCGCTCGAACAAGCCGATCCCGTGGAAACACAAATCCGTTCTTCTTTGGACAAGACCGCCATCAGCTCTGCTCCGCGAATGCCGTGAAACGCTACACTCGTCGTCCCTGGAATTCTCGCGAAATTTTCGCTGTGGATTTTGTGGTGCGGAATATTTTGAATAATGTATTCTTCAATTTGTTTTTGCCAACGCGCCAATTTTTCCACTGTTTCGGACTCCTCGCGAGCCGCGATTTCAAAAGCTTTCGCCATTCCCGCCACCAGCCACGGATTTTTGGTATGCCGATCACCGAAAAATTCCGGAAAATTTCGCGGGTTTTTCAGCCATAGTAAACCGACCATTTTCGGTCCGTAAATTTTTTGCGGGGCAAAAGAAATCGCATCCACTCCGTCTGTTTCGAATTTCAAACCTTTCCCAAAAGCCTGCGCCCAGTCTTCTAAAATAATGGTTTCGGGAAAAAACTCGCGAATTTTTCGTGAACTAAAAATCTCTCCGGTTTCCGAATTTGCTTTCATCAAAGCCACTACGCGCGGATTTTTGTCGCGCAAAATTTCCAGCGGATCGCGCGGTGAAAAAAAATTAGTTTCCAAAACTTCATCTTTGACCGAAGAATGTTCAACAAATGAAGCCCAAATATTTTCGCGGGAAAATTGTCGTTCACATGACCATAAAAATCGGCGATTCGAATCTGTTCCCGAGTAAGTTATTTGCAATTGTTCTGGCGCGACGCCTAAAATGTCCGCGATTTTTTCCAAAGATTGTGTAATCACTTTCTGCGCTTCAAATCCCTGATAATGTTTGGAATTATTATTTCCAAAAATCCCGCGAAATTTTTCCATTTCCGCCCAAACTTCGGGGTGAAGTGGCATGGAAGCAGCGGCGTCAAAGTACAAATTGGCGTGTTTCATCAGAGCGATATTAGCAAATTTTGTTGTAACGGACGAATATTTTCGTTTATAAAAAAATCCCGCGCTGTGCCCCGCAAGGCGGTGGCAAATTTCTTACTGTCTTCTCGACCGAGGAGGAACGACGAGTGGAGAGATCTCTTCACTAATAAATAGAAAGTGCGAATTCGAATTCGAGCCTACAATATAATCCATTTTTTCGCGGGATTTTACAAAGAACAAACCCCTAAAACTTCCCGCCCGAATTTTTCTCGCACGATGGCGTGATCTTCGAAATATTTTTTTAAAAAATCCCCCTCAATCCCCCCGCCTTGCGGGGGGAAGCTAGAGGAATTATTCAAAAATTTCGCGGGATTTTAAAAGGACAGGTCGCAACCTATCCTTAAATATTTTAACCAATTATTCCCCCTGACAAGGGGGTTAGGGGGTTTTGTTTATTTATTATTCACACGATTTCGTCGGCGAACTTTTGTATCAAGTGCTTTATTGTAAGTATAAACAGCTCGTCCAGTTCGTTCGAAGAATGGATATTTTTGTAAACTCAAAGAGATTGTCCCAGTTCGAACATCTCGTTTCTCTAAAACAGCCTCAATAATATCAGCTCGTTTCATTGTTCCGCCGTTTTCAATCAAAACTTGGCGAATTAAATCAGAAACCGTTCCTGAAGCCATTCCCCATTCTCGTAATCCGTACATTCCACGACCAAGAAGAACAAATTCATCATGTCGAATTAGTTCATTGTGGCTGGCTTGAGGAGTAACTCGGCGTCTTTCTGGGAAATTTTCCACGATTTTCTTCATAATTTCTGTGAAATGTAGTGGTTTTCCTTCTTTCTTTAAAATAATTGCAATGCAATCACGAATAGATCGCGGGTTGATGTGTCGCCATGAAGTCAATCCCCAACCTTTTTCTGTTTCCATAAAGTTCCAATCAATGTAAAGCAAAGATTTAACCATTTCTCGCGGATATTTTGTTTTTAGCTCAGATGCAATTTCATCAGCGGTCATCACATCTCCTTTCTTTTTCAAAACTTTTTTAATGTCTTTCATCGCGTTTTTAATTTCCGCGAAAGAAAGGGTTTTCAAATGCCAAAAAGGTCGGAAAAACTGATTTTTCTCGTGTTTAACCAAGTCTTTGGAAACACGCATTGTGAATTTAAGCGAATTTGTGTTTGTTTCTTGCGCTCCGTCAATAACTTTTAACATTTCAGAAACAAGCATATCCTCAGACATAACTCCTCCAAATTTTGCTAAAACTTCTTTGGCAATATCGTGAATAACTCGAATAGATTTGTCTTGCGAAATTCTCGCGAGTTTTTGAATAGCGACGGCTTCAATTTGCCGAATTCGCTCTCGTGTCACTGAATAACTCTTCCCAATGTGATCCAAAGTTTCTTTCTTATCGTACCCAATCGCAAATCGTCGTTCAATTACATCTCTTTCTCGGTCGGTCAATAATCCTAAAAGTTTTTCCATAAACTCTTTAAAATCGACCTTTATTTTTGTTTGTGTAGCAGCATTTGCCATGTTCAAATGTTTTTAAGAACTAACTCATTCCTAGAATAATTCTTTCTTTTTTATTGTCAAAGTTTTTTTTCGCAGTTTTTTAATAGTTGCATGATTTACAAAAAAATGTTATAATCAAAAAGTAATGAGAAAACTAGAAAAGAGTGATTATTTAAGGCAAAATCCCGCGAAATTTTCTTGGCGGGGAACCGCTGAAAAAACTGCTGATGAAGTTGCCGATAATGTTTCTCACACGCTTTCCACCATTCCCAACTTTTGGGATGAAACAACTTCAAACAATTCGCTAACTACTTATCAAAGCAATCGAACTAATTTTTCGCGCCGTGCCCCGCAAGGCGGTGGAGATTTTTATAGTTCATCAACAGAAAACGAAGCATTTCCGATGATGTATGGGGAAATTAAGGGTCCGCCAAATGTTTTTCAGAAAACAAGTAAGTGGGTAGTGGACAAAACGATTGACGGAACAGAAAAAGTTCTAAACTTTGGAAAAGAAAACTTTATAAATCCTTATCCAAACGCACAAATCAACACTATTGAAACATTAATGGGGAAATGGGTTGAAACAGATTATGAAACCGCAAAAAAAACGGGGGGGCTAATTTTCCCTAAATTTGTAAGGAATTTTACAATTGGGAGCTATCTTGGGAAATGGTCGCAAACACTTCTAATGCCAACAGGTATCCCCAAAGCAATTTGGAAACTCAAACAAAAAGTTTTCGTTCCGCCAATAATGTGGGTTGGAGATAAGGTTATTAATGGTTACCGAAAAATAAAGAAAACGCTGGGAATATATTCTAATAACAAAGAAAAAACTTGGCGAGAATCTGCTTTGCAAAGACTTTCTAGTTTAAGAAGTTGGGTAAACCAAAAAATATCTTTACGAGAACGAAAACCGATTATTGCTCCAATTGATTGGGAAGCCAGACAAGATGCTAAATCACATCAACCACAAGAGACTCGATTGTTTCGCGGAAATAATATAATTTCTATTGATAGTTCTAGATTCGGCAAAAAACGACCTAATCGCACCCTTATTTGGAAAGGTGAAGAAGATAAAGCGGCTTAAAATCCCGCGAATTTTTAAAAATTGAATAAGTTCAGAAACATATTGGACTGTGGAGAAGAAAATAACCACAGAACAAAATGAAACAAAAATTTATTGGTAAATGGATTCGTGGATTTGGTAAAGTGGTAGAAATGTCAATTAAAGAAAACCACAAATCGGCAGAATGTAAGAGCAAGAAAAGGATTCTGTTTTTTGATTTTTTCGCGGGATTTTTTGTGGACAAGTCACAACCTGCCATAATTACTTTTCATCTTTTTGACTTTTTAGCTTGTTCGCTATACCACTAGACTAAAAAAAGAAAATTATTAAAGTGTGGACGAGCGGAAAGGTGGCAGAGTGGTCGAATGCGCACGCTTGGAAAGCGTGTGAGTCAGCAATGGCTCCACGGGTTCGAATCCCGTCCTTTCCGCCAGATTTTTTTTCAAATCTATGAAAATCCTTGCTTTTGAAACTTCGTGCGATGACACCGCAGTAGCGATTGTGGAAGACGGCACAAAGGTTTTGGCGTCGGTGCGCGTTTCGCAATTAGAACACAACGAATACGGCGGAGTTGTGCCAGAAATCGCCGCACGCTTGCATTCGGAAAACTGGCGAGGCGCACTGGAAGAATGCCTAAATTTAGCCCGTTCGACAAGCTCAGGACAAACGGGATTTTCTGAAAAAGATATTGATGCCATCGCCGTTACTAATGGTCCGGGATTACAAACTTCACTTTTAACGGGGACAACTGCAGCGAGCTTCCTTTCGCTGTTTTGGCAAAAACCGCTAATTCCAGTCCACCATATCTTCGGACACATTTCTTCGGTTTTTTTGGATGAAAATCCCGCGAAATTTTTACCTCACCCCACCCCTCTCCTAGAAGGAGAGGGAGCTATTAGGTTTCCCGTCCTCGTTCTAACCGTTTCCGGTGGACACACGGAATTCTTTTTGCAAAAAAGTATGACCGAAGTGGAAAGACTTGGTGGAACTCTCGACGACGCCGCGGGGGAAGCGTTTGATAAAGTCGCGAAAATGCTTGGGCTTGGCTATCCCGGCGGACCAATTGTTGGAAATCTCGCGAAAAAAGGCGACCGCCACCGCTTCAAATTCCCGCAACCGATGCTGGGCAAAAACTCGCTGGATTTTTCTTTTTCCGGTGTGAAATCCGCCGTTTATCGCGAAATTGAAGCGGAAAAACTCCGCTTAAAAAATAATAGTGGTGTCATTTCGACTGGAGCGAAGCGGAATGGAGAAATCTCGAGATCTCTCCACTCGTCGTGCCTCCTCGGTCGAGATGACAAAAACAAAAAAAAGGGAGATTCGCCAAATAAATTCAACTTCTCCGAAAAATTCATCGCCGATATTTGCGCGAGTTTTGAACAAACCGTTACGGAAATTTTTATCAAAAAAATCAAACGCGCCATCGCTCAAAATCCCGCTGTCAAAGCTGTTCACTTTGTTGGTGGAGTTAGTGCTAACGAATTTTTGCGCGAAAATCTCGCGAAATTTTTGGAGTCACAAGGTCGTGAATTAAAAATTCCCGCGAAATTTGAATACTGCACGGATAACGCGGCGATGATTGGTTCAGCCGCCTTTTGGTTGTATCAGAAAAATCCTGATGTCGCGAAAATTCAATATGTAGAGGCAAATTCAAGGTTAAAAATGAGGAAACTCTGATAAATAAAAGTTCTACACGATGAAGGAATTAGGCAAGCGCAAAAATAAAATTCATCTTTTTGGCTAATTTTCCCTCGAAATAGCGATTTCCGTAGCCTGCTACGAAAATCAATTTCTCGAAAAAATTATCTCAAAAATCTTAGAATTTTCTGTTTTGCGTTATTTATCAGAGTTTCCTTGAAAATTTCGCGCCTGCCTGCCGGTAGGCAGGGGATTTTTAAAAAAGACAGGTTTAAAACCTGTTCCTACAATCTCGTTGTCTTGTAAACTCGTGAACTTGTAAACTTCTCTACTTCGTACTTTGAAAAATAATCGCTGAATCCGCGTCTTTCACCTGAATAGTGGTATCATCTGAAACCAAAATCCCTTCCTCGGTAATTTGCAAAATTTTTTTTCGCGGGATTTCTATTTTTTTCCCAAAAATCCACCACCCTGTATTCACTTTTATTGATAAAATCACCGGAAAATTTGTCTCAATCATAAAATCTTCCACCACGCCGATTTTCTTTTTTTCTAAACCATTGTGCGCCCAAACATCCGCGCCGATAATGCGTACTTCGCGTTCCAAAATCGGCGAAATTCGCGGAAATTCTTCAGGTTTGAGCATATCTTTTTGCGCCGAAGCAAAAATTTCGCGGGATTTCCACTTCCGAATATCCCGAAAATCCAGCAATCGCAAGCCGTCCAAAGTTTTCACCCACAACGCTACACAATGTCCGGAATACGGATCAACCACGATATCTACGACTTTCCCCAGCGGAAAGGAAGGTGTTGTTTCCGCGGAGAAAACCCAAGATCCGGAAATCCCGCGAAAATTTTTAAGCATTTTGGATTTTAGTTAGAAATTCAGCGATTGCTTGGTCCAAAATCTGTGGAATTTGCGCTAATTCTTCCGCGGAAAATTTCGTTAAAACAAAATTCTCGGTCAGCATTTTTTCTCGTAATTCGTTGGAAATTCCTAATTTCATTCGCGGAAATTCCGGTGTTCCCAAAACAGAAATAATTGATTTCAAGCCGTTATGACCACCCGAACTACCTTTTTCGCGCCAACGGAACTTCCCAAACGGCAAATCTAAATCGTCAGAAAAAACGACAATTTTTTTCGCGGGAATTTTATAAAACTGCGCCACAGATAAAACAGATTTCCCCGACAGGTTCATATAAGTTTCTGGTTTGAGCAAAATCGTTTTTTCGCCAGCGATTTCTCCTGTCGCCACTTGTCCAAAAAACTTTTTATCATACCGAAAAGCTCCCTCTCCTTCTAGGAGAGGGCGGGGGGTGAGGTGTTTTTTCGCGAGATTTTCCACTGCCATAAAT
>JALVIB010000077.1 GCA_027028725.1 Candidatus Altimarinota bacterium | reverse complement strand
GCTACGGAAATCGCTATTTCGAGGGGAAATTAGCCAAAAAGGTGAATTTTATTTTTGCGCTTATGACATTCTTTTGTCGCGTAAATTTTTTATTTATCATAGTTTCCTTTATTAAAGATTAAAAATTTTCGCGGGATTTTTAGACCTCCCCCCTGACAAGGGGGGCTAGGGGGATTTGTTAAAATTTCCACCAAATTCCCGCCAGAATAATTTCGAATATTTCTCGCCCGCCAAACAACCACCAGCTCAAAAATAGTTATTTTTTCGCGGGATTTTCAAAAAAATTTCCCAATTTTCCAAAAAAACTATAATCAACAGGAAAATATAACATTCCCCCAATGTTTAAACGCTTAAATAAAAACAAATATGTTAAAAAATTCCTTAGTCTTCCCTCTTTTGTTAAAGAGGGACTGAGGGTGATTTTGGAACTAATAAAAATCCCCCTAACCCCCTTTAAAAAAAGGGGGAATGTCTCTCATATTTTCGCGGGATTTTTGATTCTCGCTTTGGCAATTTTTGGCAATGTGCAGGCGAAATTTGTCGATGTTGATGTAACTCATCCTTATTATCACGCGATTCAGTCTTTGCAAGATGAAGGAGTTATTGAAGGTTATCCCGAAGCCGATGGCGGACGAAGTTTTCACGCTTTGCAACCGGTCAATCGTGCCGAAGCAGTCAAAATGATTATGCTGGCGTCCCACCACGATATCCCAAAATCCCGCCGTGCCCCGCAAGGCGGTGGCGAAAAAATTTTCCCTGATGTCAACGGGAGCGACTGGTTTTATAATTTTGTGAACGCCGCCGCCAAAGAAAAGATTGTAAAAGGATTTGCGGACGGACAATTTCATCCATCGGCACAAGTGACTCGGGCTGAGTTTTTGAAAATGACTTTGGTTGCTTTTGGAATTCCCGCGGAAAATTTGGAAGCAACTGACGACCAGCAGTGGTTTGAACCGATTTTGGAATTCGGGAGAAAATTCAGAATAATTTCGGACGAAGATACACCGCACCAAGCCCTTAATCGTGGAGAAACCGCAGAAATAATTTACCGCACTCAAAAAGTCGCGGAAAAAAACTGGGAGAAAAAATACACTTATTCCGGAATGGGAAAGGCCAGTTATTATCACAGCAGTTTAGCGGGAAACCCGACCGCTAGTGGTGAACCTTATGATCCGGAAGATTTGACCGCCGCCCACCGCACTTTGCCTTTGGGAACTCGGTTAAAAGTAAAATTCCGCGACAAATTCGTCATTGTGCGAATTAATGACCGCGGACCATACCATGAAGACCGAATTTTGGATCTTTCCGAAAAAGCTTTTAAACAACTAGCTCCATTGAAAACTGGTGTGCTAAATGTGGTTTTTGAAGTTTATACCGATCCTGACGACGAAAAACCGGAAGTTCCCGATGCTGTGCGCGCAAATTTGTCTGAATACGCTCAAAACCCCGCCGTCCCCGAAGCAGTTGCCAAAGTGATCGAAGAATTTCGCGGGATTTCTAAACGAACGGAAAAAAAAAGTCTGCTGAGCAAACCACAACCCATTTTTCCTGATGAGTCTGTGCCGACTTTGACAAAAGACTTTTTTCCGAATTTAGAGCTTCGCCAAAATTTCCCGCGAAAATATTTGGTGGGGAGTGTCATAAACTTCAAAGGTCGTGCCAAAGAGCTTGGTCATAAAAAAGTGACCGTATTTTTACAACAATTTGAAGGCAAAAAGAAGATTGGCGAACAAATTACTTATTCAGGAAAAGTGTCGGGGAAAAATTTCGCGTTTCCGGTGATTTTGGATAAGCCGGGGAACTTTTTTATTGGTGTAGTTTTTGATGATGATAAAAAATCGCGGACGACAACGATTGAAGTCGTTAATAAAAAGGATTATCGGAAGTTCGCGCCTTCGGAGGCGGTTTTTCTAAACGATTTTGAGGTTCGCGTCCTGCCGGAAGAAAAAACTGTTTTCTTTGATTTCACAAATTTGGAGCAAAATGATTTGCTGAAACTCGTCTTTTCGCAAAAAAATCGCAAGCAAAAAGTCCTGTATATTTACGGCGGAATAGAAACTTTGCCCTTGAAATACGATTTTTTCGCGGGATTTTCAGAGTTTAGTAATCTCGCGGTAGATTTATTTGCTGCCGAATCGCTAGACGGCACACTAGATACACAATTTAGCGCTTGGCAAAAAACCAGTTTCAAAAATTTTCAGTTGGAAAAGGCGTTTCCGGATACGGAAGACGAGCGGTTAAAGATTGAAAATTTCGCGAGATATTTCCGCAAATTAGAAAAAATCACTCTCCATGGTGTACTAAATGATCCCAAAACTAAATTACATCCGCAAGCTTATATCACTTTGCCGAACGGGAAAGTTATCACCACTCCGCTACGATTTTCCCGCGAAAAAACGGAGTTTTGGTTTGATCTAAATCCTCTCACTTTGGGGCGTTATGTAATTGAGATTAATTCGGATAAAGGCGAAATTTTGTTTAACCGCGCGATTTATTTTTCGCGAAAAATTGTTTTGCCGGTGATGCCCGAGGAAATGGTGGAATTAACCGGAAATAGCGTGGCGAATGTGCGTTTTTGGATAAATTCCGTGCGAAAAAATGCGGGACGAAGTGAATTAATTTCTGATTATCGTCTAAATGATTTCGCGCAGAAATACGCCAACCAAATGGCGGAAAAAGGATTTATTTCGCATGTCAGTCCTACCGAAGGAACTTTTGAAAATCGTATAAAATTGGCGGGACTGCACGGCGAGTTTGGAGAGAATTTAAGTTTCGGAACAACACTTGATTTGGCTTTGCAAGGATTAAAAAATTCCGCTTCCCATTACCAAAATATGACCAGCATCCGCTGGAAAAAAGTCGGAATTGGAATTAAGAAAGGACGAAAAGGTTGGTATGTGGTAAATGTCTTTGGGCGGTAAAATTTCGTATAATTACAAAATTGCGAGAGAAACACTTCTAAAAATCTCACTTTATATAAAAAAAGAACTCAGAGCATAAAAACTACTGAGTTCTGTAAAATACAGACTAACTTTATTAAAACAACTATTTCTTTTTTATTCTTATTAACCGGCTTTTGCCGGTTTGGTCGGTATATCTTCCCATGGCACTTCGTATATCTTGTGTAAAAGTGAACTCCATAGGAAGTTTGGTGAATAACTTCAATATTGGACGCCATATACCGACACATCTCCCGTCAGCATAAAGCTGACCTTCGAATTTGCCATTTATCCAACTGGCTTTCACTTTACCAGTTGACGAAACTTGGATATGAAAGTTATATCCAATGTTTCCTGGCTGAACCCCACTACCGAAATAAACCTTCCATTCGGAAGAGTTTATGGTAGTAACTAAGTCTTTTTTCTCAATTGCCGAAGGCAGTTGGGCGAATGTTGACAATGGAATCAATATTGCCAACAAAAATATAAGTTTTTTCATAATTTTCTCTTTTTTATTAGTTAAACAATCTCTCTTTGTTAGTGTTAGTCTGTATCTGTAAAAGATCAAATTCAAGGTCTTTGAGACTTATTCTGATTAAAATCAGAATAGACTCATAAGAATCCTTAAATTTCTCTTATTCTAACAAAAATGTTTAACCATGTCAAACATATAACAACAAAACAGCAAATAAACCCTTTACTCAAGCCCTAAAAAAGTGGTAACAACTATTTGCCACCACCAAAGAAAAATAATATAATTTTTAATTTTGGATATTTTTACAAAAATCCCGCGAAATTTTTCGCTTTTTGGTTTATTTTATGGTAAAATACGGGGATAAAATGAAAAGAAGCAATAAAATCCCGCGAAAAAAAGCCGTCCTACGCCTGCGCGTACCCAAACAAAATGAAACCGGACCAATCGCTTTCGAGCAGGTTCTAGCCAGCTTGCACGGGCTAATTTCGCGGAAAATTAAAAAGGTCGGTGAGGAAACAATTAGTTTTGAGATCTCCAACATTCAAGGCGAAATTTATTTTTATGTCGTTGTTCCCGAACATTTGAAAACAATGCTTTCTTCGCAATTTTACGCCCAATATCCCGGTTTGGAAATTGAAAATGTTTCGGAATATTTTACTAAAAAGTTAGTTCGCGGAAAAAATGTTATTTCCGCAAAACTCCAGCCCGCCGAATCGTGGATTTTCCCTTTCAAAAGGTATCCGCAGTTTGAAGATCCCGCGAAAATGACCTTTGAAGACCCGCTAAATTCAATTACTTCTGCGCTGGCACATTTGAATGATAAATCGGAAAGTGCGGTTATTCAAATTACGGTTTCGCCAGTCAGTAAAAAATGGAATTATTACGCGAAAAAAACTTTACGCCGTTTTTTTCGAACTGGGGCTTGGCAATGGAAATTTTTTCGCGATTGGTATCAGTGGGCGCGCCTTCATCCTGATCAGGGAAAAAGGCTAATTCGTAACCCAATTCGTTGGGGACTGCTTTTTTTCGCGGGATTTTTCCGTGGAAATTGGGATAAAGATTTGATTGCACAGGAAAACGAAGATTCCGAAATTGATGAAAAAACTACGAATAAACATAATAATGAAAGCGTTTACGGAGCGGCTTTTGATAAAATTTCGCGGCTTTCTTTCGCGACAAATATCCGCGTCACTTACATTCATAAAGATCCCGACCAAATGCACGCCGAAGCTAAACTTCGTGAACTGGTTGGAGTTTTTGAACAATTCTCTCTGCCGCAATTAAATCATTTTGCGACTTCCAAGACTGAAACTGGAATTAAAAGTAAAACTTTCCGCGAAATTTTACGGAGAAAAATCAACGATCCCTTTGTTTTATCACAAGAAGAGGTCGCGACTTTTTATCATTTACCGACTTTAAGTGTTTCTACACCACGCATTGCTTGGGTAGTATCGCCAAAACTAGAACCGCCTCTAAACCTGCCTGATGAAACAGAAAAAAATATTACGCTAATTGGAGAAACAAATTTCCGCGAAAATAAACAAAAATACGGAATTAAAGCCGATGACCGTCGCCGACATGTTTACATAATCGGTAAAACGGGAATGGGGAAATCTACTTTATTGGAAAATATGATTTATTCCGATATTCTCGCGGGAAAAGGTGTGGCGGTCATTGATCCACACGGGGATTTAGCAGAAGCGGTTTTGAAATTTGTACCAAAAAATCGGACGAATGATGTCGTGCTTTTTGATCCGGCTGATCGGGATTTTCCAATTGCTTTTAATTTGCTGGAAGGAAAAAATCAAGCGCAACGAAATATGATTGCTTCGGGTTTAATCGGGGTTATTAAAAAATTGAATATAAATTCTTGGGGACCGCGTTTGGAACATTTCTTGCGAAATACGGTATTGGCACTCGTAGAAGCGCCTGATACGACAATGTTGGGAATTACTCGGATGCTGGTTGATGACAAATATCGCGCGAAAATTTTGAAACATGTTAAAGATCCGATGGTTTTGGCTTTCTGGGAAACAGAATTCGCGAAATTAGCGCCTCAAAAGCGCGCCGAAGCAGTAGGACCAATTCAGAATAAAGTAGGGCAATTTCTTGCCGCGCCCCTCATTCGAAATATCGTTGGTCAGCCGAAATCCACGCTAGATTTGCGATTCGCAATGGATACAGGGAAAATTGTGATTGTGAATCTTTCGAAAGGAAAACTCGGCGAAGATAATTCCGCGATGTTGGGATCGTTATTAATTACGAAATTTCAATTAGACGCGATGAGTCGGGCGGACACAGCGGAAAAAGATCGAAAAGATTTTTATTTGTATGTTGATGAGTTCCAAAATTTCGCGACGGATTCTTTCGCGACAATTTTATCAGAAGCGCGAAAATATCGACTAAATCTGACGATGGCTAACCAATACATCGCGCAAATGAGCGAAGAAGTCGCCGCGGCGGTTTTTGGGAATGTTGGGTCGTTGATTAGTTTTCAAGTGGGAATTGATGACGCCAAAGTTTTGGCGGAACAGTTTGATGAAACACGCGTTTCGGTCATTGACATTGCGAGTTTGCCAAAATATCAAGTTTACAACCGCCTTATGATTGACGGATTAACTTCACCTGTTTTCTCTGGCAAAACACTTCCTCCACCTGTTATAGAAGGCGAAGATCCGCACGAGCGAGTTGAAAAAATCCGCAAATTTTCGCGACAACGCTACGCTAAACCTCGTGAAGTTGTGGAAGAAAAAATCCTTCGTTGGACGAAATCCGCAGAAAAAAAGAAAAAATAAAATGACACCCAGCGAGGAACGAGCTGTTGGTGGAATTTTACCCTGAGCGACAAATTCTTTTTGAAAATTAGAAGTCGAATGGGTCTCTAGCTATTCAAAATCCCGCGAAATAAAATGACACTCTACGCGCTTGCGAGTAGTTAGTGGAATTTATCCCCGCGTAGGCGGGGATCTAAACTCCCCCTCTGTCCCCCTCATTGAGGGGGAAGAAATACGAAGAATGAGTATTTCAGGGGGAGCTAAAAAATCGCGGGAAATTTTTAAAAATATACGGCAGAGACGCCATGCCTGGCGTCTCTACAAAAAAATAACCGCGTCTATTATTTTCAGAAAGCGCAAATTCGAATTCGCGCCTACAAAAAAAGGGAAATTATTAGGGACGGTTTGAAACCGTCCTCTACAAAATAATTATTAACTTTTAACTATTAACTATTAATTTTTAAATTACTTCCCCATGGGTCTAGCTATTCGAAATCCCGCGAAATTTCTCACTTTCGAAAGCGCGACGGCGCCGTCGCACCTACAAAAAAGGAAATTTATTAGGGACGACTTGAAACCGCCCCCTACAAAAATTATTAACTTTTAACTATTAACTATTAATTTTTAAATTACTTCCCCAATTTCTCCAACGCCTTAATAAAATCATAACGCGCTTTCTCCGCCTGTCTTTTGGTCACTTCAACATCTGTTTCATGAGCAATTTTATTGCGTAAATTATGGTGTTGCCAAATTTTCGCGGGATTTGGAAGTCGTTTTTGAATTTTCGCGATTTTTTGGGCGGCTGTCAGATTTTTGTTGGAAAAAAGCTCTGATAACGCCGAGACAAAAATTTTGTGCGACTCCATTACGGCATGAGCAGGATTCAAAGTTGATGTTTTCCTAATTTTCGCGGAATATTTGATGATTGTTGAGGCGGAGAGTTTTTTCTTCTGCCCCAGTTTCCAAACAAGCAAAACAAGCAAGCAAATAACAATGGCGATAATTACAAAACCTAATTCCATAATTTTATTATAGAAAATTTCGCGGGATTTTGAAAATCAGAAAACTCAAACTCAAATTCACACCTACAGGAATCACTTGAGGAGGGCGATTGATAATCGCCCCTACAAAAGAAAAGAATGATCATTAACTTTTAAAACTCCCATTTATCATTTATAACTTATCATTTATAATTTCCTCTAATTCTTGCCTATCACCCAAAATTATTCCAATTTTACTTGACTTTTTTATAAAAACAATTAAAAAAGAGGCAATCAAAAAGATGTTTAAATACTAGCTTTGGGCTATGTATTTATTCTCATTTGATTGCAAGTTCTTTGACATCTCGTGGACGATTAAAAAATGATTTTCATACATTTTTAGTGAAGTCGCCGAGCGCTTAATTTT
>JALVIB010000076.1 GCA_027028725.1 Candidatus Altimarinota bacterium | reverse complement strand
TGTACAACGGATCAAGCTTTTTACCTGCTTTTTTACTCGCCCATTCCGCATCTTTTTCTTGGATATAAGCGGAATCCCGTAATAAAATCGCGCACAAATCTCGTGTCGCGTGAGTACAATAAATCGGTCCCGTGAAACCATTTTTAACCAACAAAGGAATTGCTCCCGAGTGGTCAATGTGTGCGTGACTTAAAACAACAGCATCAATTTTTTCCGCATCAAAAGGAAATTTCAAATTTGCTTCAATGGCGGCTTTTCGTCGCCCTTGAAATAGTCCGCAATCCAGCAAAATTTGCTTGCCATTAATATGGAGTAAATGTTTTGATCCAGTCACTCCGTGAGCCGCTCCAGAGAATTCTATTTTCATTTTTGTTTGGTTATTTGTATTAGTTTCAAGGCATTATACCAGAAATTTCGCGGGATTTGTAGGGACGCCCTTTATGGGTGTCCAAAAAAGGAATTCAAATTAATGGGCGACCACAAGAGATCGCCCCTACTTGTAAACTCGTTATCTCGTAAACTAATTATTCTGCATCATCGAAAAGAACGCCTCTTGAGGAATTGTTACTTTTCCAAACTGTTTCAAGCGTTTTTTCCCGGCTTTTTGTTTTTTCAAAAGTTTGTTTTTTCGCGTTACATCACCTCCGTAAAGTTTCGCTGTCACATCTTTGCGCATGGCGGAAATGGTTTCGCGAGCAACGATTGTTCCGCCGATGGCGGCTTGGATTTTGATAGCAAATTGTTGTTTTGGCAAAATCTCTTTCAGCTTTTTACACCATTTCATCCCGATATTATGCGCATCTGGACGATAAATAATTTGCGAAAGCGCATCAACCTTCTCATCTGCCACCAACATATCTAATTTCGCGAGATTTCCAGGACGCATTTCCAGCGGTTCGTAGGACATCGAAGCGTATCCCGAAGTAATTGATTTCAAATCATCGTAAAAGTCAGTAACAATTGATGACAACGGAATTTCATAAGTAATTTCCGCTCGCAAAGGGTCGGGGTATTGCAAGTTTTTAGAAATCCCGCGCCGATCATTACACAACTTCATCACACTTCCAATCATATCTTTGGGACAAAAAATGTTGATTTTCGCCCACGGCTCGCGAATTTCTTTATAAGTTCCTGCATCCGGCAACTCCGATGGATTAGCAATGGTCACCACTTCGCCATTATTTTTGACCACTTCATAAGAAACCGATGGCGCAGTAACTAAAATATCCAAATCAAACTCGCGCTCCAATCTTTCGCGGACAATGTCTAAATGCAAAAGCCCCAAAAATCCCACGCGAAAACCGTTTCCCAGTGAGGCGGAACTTTCCGGTGAATAAACTAAGGAAGCGTCATTTAACACCAATTTTTCCAAAGATTTCCGCAATAATGCAAAGTCGTCTCCAGCAATCGGATAAATTCCCGCGAAAACAAACGGCAACGGCTCGGCATAGCCCGGTAACGGCAACGGATTTTCTTCTTTTCCGGCGTAAATTGTATCTCCAACTTTGGCGTCCACGACATTTTTCAAACCGGTTACGATATAACCAACTTCTCCGCATTTCAAAGATTTCGCGGGATTATAACCTGGCGACAAAAATCCCACTTCGGTCGGCGTCAAATCGCGATTAGACAAAACTAGACGCGCTTTTTGGTTAGGAAAAAATTCTCCTTGAAAAACGCGGATAGAACTCACTACTCCGCGATATTGATCAAAAGTTGAGTCAAAAATCAGGGCTTTCGCGCCATCTTGCGCAAAAACTTCGGGAAATCCCGCGAAAATTTGGTTTTCTTCGGGCGCGGGAACTTCAGCGATGATTTTTTCTAAAAGTTTATCGACATTTTCCCCAGATTTCGCGGAAATTGTCAGAATATCTTCCGCCGGAAATCCCAGCAGTGCTTCAATTTCACTGGCACGGCGTTCTGGCTCGGCAGCTGGTAAATCGATTTTATTTAAAACTGGAATAATTTTTAGCCCATACTCCATCGCCATAAAAACATTGGCGAGCGTTTGCGCTTCCACTCCCTGCGTGGCGTCGACAACGAGAATTGCACCTTCACACGCCGCCAAACTCCGCGAAACTTCGTAGCTAAAATCAACATGCCCGGGCGTATCAATCAAGTTTAGCTGATAATCTTTCCAGTTCATTCGTACTGGTTGAAGTTTAATCGTAATCCCGCGTTCTTGCTCCAACTCCATCGTGTCGAGCATTTGTCCGTGCGTCATATCGCGTTTTGAAATTGTCCCAGTCATTTCCAAAAGTCGATCAGCCAAGGTTGATTTACCATGGTCGATATGGGCGATGATGCAGAAATTTCTAATTTTTGAGGTCATATTTTCGCGGGATTTTACTTTGAAATCCTGCTCAATATACGAATTTCGCGGGATTTTTCAAAAAAATATCATTCCCGCCCAAGCGCTTCTCGCACGATGGCGGGATCTCTGCTTTCTGTCATTCTGGCTTGTCCAGAATCCGAGAGAGATTCTGAAATAAATTCAGAATAACAGAAGAATAGTTTTTGATGTGAAAAATCGAAGTAGATTGCTTCGTCCTTTTGTTTTAGAACAAAGTTTGTCGTCCTCGCAATGACGGGAGATTGCCGCGGTCGTTCCGCTCTGCTCCACTCCCTCGCAATGACGGGGTCGTGTTATCGTCATTGCG
>JALVIB010000075.1 GCA_027028725.1 Candidatus Altimarinota bacterium | reverse complement strand
AAAAGTTGAAAAAGTTATCGCTGATTTTCAAGAAATTGAAAAACAATTATCAGATCCCGCGATTTTTTCTGATCCGCAAAAGTCCGCGGAAGTTGCTCAAAAACGAAAAGCTCTTTTGTCTAAATACGAACTAGCGAAGGAGTATTTGAAGTTTTTGAATCAAAAAGAAGAAGCCGAAAAATTATTGAAAACAGAAAAAGATGCCGAGATGCAGGAGTTTGCCAAAATGGAGCTGGATGAAGCCAAAACTCAGTTGCCAATTTTAGAAGAAAAACTGAAAACTGCCCTAATCCCGCGAGATCCGAGCGATGACAAAAACGCGATTATTGAAATTCGTCCGGGGGCGGGGGGTGATGAATCAGCGCTTTTCGCGGGAGAATACGCCCGCGCGGTTTTAAAATTCGCGGAAAATGAAGGATTTAAAGCAGAAATTTTATCCGAATCAGCCAATGATGGGGGCGGATTGAAAGAAATGATTTTCAAAATCGTCGGCTTTGGTGCTTATGGGAAATTTAAATTTGAAGGAGGCGTTCACCGCGTGCAACGAATTCCCGCGACCGAAAGTCAGGGGCGAGTGCACACTTCCGCGATTTCAGTGGTGGTGATGCCCGAGGTTGAGGAAAACATGGTGGAGCTAAATCTCGCGGATGTGCGGGTGGATGTTTATCGCTCATCTGGAAATGGTGGGCAGTCGGTTAATACGACAGATTCGGCGGTACGACTTACTCATTTGCCGACCGGATTGGTCGTGACTTGTCAGGACGGAAAATCGCAGTTGAAAAATAAAGAAAAGGCGTTTGGCGTGTTGCGGGCGCGACTTTTCGCGATTGAAGAAGAGAAGAAAATGAAGGAATTAGGAGAAAAACGGTTAGTGCAAATTGGATCGGGAGATCGTTCGGACAAGATTCGGACTTATAATTTCCCGCAAGACCGCGTCACTGATCACCGCATTGGGCAGAATTTCAGCAATCTGCCGGGGATTATGGACGGAAATTTCGCGAAAATTATTGAGGCCTTGCAGTTGGCCGAGCAAGAAAGCTTGTTGGAGAAGAATAGTTAAAGAAGCTCTGATAAATAAAAATTCTACGCGATAAAGTAATTAGACAGGCGCAAAAATGCAAACTAGCTCTAAAGAGCTAAAAAGTCGAAGAGGTAAAAAGCTTTTTTGAAGGAATTCGTATTTCACGATCTGCTACGAAAATCAATTTCTCAAAAAAACACCATCAAAACAACCCTATCAAAACAACCCCCCTTGTCAGGGGGGAACAATAAGAAAAATTTTCTGTTTTGCGTTATTTATCAGAGTTTCTTTAAAAAATTTCGCGGAATTTTAAATTTGTCATTGCAAGCGTAGCGTGGCAATCTACTTCTTCTGGCATGGATCCCCGCCTACGCGGGGATAAATTCCACCAATAGCTCATTCTTCGCTGGGTGTCATTTAATTTCGCGGGATTTTGAATAGCTAAAGACCCATTCGACTTCTAATTTTCAAAAATAATTTGTCGCTCAGGGTAAAATTCCACTAACTACTCGCAAGCTCGTAGAGTGTCATTTTATTTCGCGGGATTTTGAAGAAAATTAGCAATCATCTAGACAAAGTGCTAAAAAAAGTATAAAATTCGGAACGATGGAAAAAGATTATTACAAAGTTTTAGGCGTTGATAAGAAAGCAACGAAAGCGGAAATAAAAAAAGCTTACCGAAATCTCGCGAAAAAACATCATCCAGACAAAGGTGGAGATGCCGAGAAATTTAAGGAAATAAATGCCGCTTATGAAGTTCTTTCCGATGATACAAAGCGGAAACAATACGACCAATTCGGTTCAGCTGGACCAAATATGGGCGGGTTTGGTGGCGGAAGTTATGGAGGATTTGGCGGTAGCGGGTTTCAAGGAAATGTAAATTTTGACGGATTTGAAGATATTTTTTCTTCCTTTTTTGGTGGAGCGACACAAAGAAGTTCTGCGCAATCCAGAAAAAGACGCGGGGCAGATTTAGAAGTAGAGGTAAATTTAAGCTTCGAAGACGCTTTGAACGGAGTTGTGAAAAAATTCAAGTCAACTCATTACAAAGAATGTTCAAAATGTGGCGGAATTGGTGGTAAAGGCGAAAAAACTTGTGAAACTTGTCATGGTTCGGGACATATCGCGAAAAAAATGCATACTCCGTTTGGAATAATTCAGCAACAAACAACTTGTCCTGATTGTCAGGGCGCTGGGAAAAATTTCGCGGAAAAATGTTCTAAATGTAGCGGAGCTGGTAGGGTGCGAGAATCTGTGACGATCAAAGTAGAAATTCCTGCCGGTGTACAAAATGGTGAAACTCTACGCGTTCGCGGGCAAGGTGAAGCGGGGGTGCGCGGGGGCGAAGCAGGAGATTTATTCGTGCATATTCGAGTTAAACCTTCAACTAAATTCGTGCGCGAAGGAATGGATATTTATTCAATTTTAGAAGTGCCAATTTTCGAAGCCTTGCTTGGTGGGAAGTTTATTGTAGAGACTTTTTGGGGGAAAGTTGAGTTAAAAATTCCTGAATTAACGCGTGATGGAGAAAAATTTAAAATTCGCGGGAAAGGCGTCAAAAGAGGGAGTCGACAGGGAGACCATATTGTTCAAATCAAACATAAAATGCCTCGTAAACTGACCTCTAAAATGAAAGAAAAATTGGAGGAATTAAAAGACATGGCTTAAAATCCCGCGAATTTTTCCAAAAACTTAAGTCCGGACTTGGCACAGGATAAAACTCTTGTTTCTTGTTTTTTCTTTTTTCTAAAATTTCGCGGGATTTCATGGAAATTTTTACTTCCGAAACAAAATTTTTACCAACTCGCCAACATTTTTCACTTCCAGAACTTTGATTTTCAATTTTTTGTTTATCTTGAGCGAAGCCGAAAGACGAAATTTTGGGACAATCGCTTTTTTGAATCCCAGTTTTTCCGCTTCCAAAAGTCGCCGTTCAATATTTCCCACACTGCGAACTTCGCCAGATAATCCGACTTCACCAATAACAATCGTATCTGCCGGAATTTCTTTCTCCGTTCGCGAGGACAAAATCGCAGCGCAAATAGCTAAATCTGCGGCTGGTTCTTTGATTTTCATTCCACCAACAATACTTAAATAAGCGTCATAATCACCACATTTGAACGGTGTAAATTTAGAAACTACCGCCAGTAAAAGATGAAATTTCGCGAGATTTATTCCGCTGGCGGTTCGGCGGGGTTGTCCGAAATTGGTTTTCAAAGTTAGCACCTGAATTTCCATAAGAAAATTCCGCGAACCTTCGCGCACGACCGAAATCGCTGACCCAGAAGCGTTTTCCGCGCGCTCCGCGAGAAAAAATTCTGACGGATTTTGTAATTCAAAAAGTCCTGCTTCCCGCATTTCAAAAACTCCCACCTCCAGCGTCGATCCAAACCGATTTTTTGGCGAGCGCAAAATTCGCACTTCCGAAGTATTATCACCTTCCAACCGCAAAACCACATCCACAATGTGTTCCAAGACCTTCGGGCCCGCGATTTCGTCATTTTTTGTCACATGTCCGATAAGCAAAATTGTCGTTCCCGTAGATTTCGCGACCTGCAAAAGAGTTTCCGCGGATTCTTTAATTTGCGAAATCGTCCCAAACCGCGAATCGGCACTTCCAATCATTTGAATAGAATCAATTACCGCGAATTTCGGCGAACTTTTAGCAATTGTTTCACAAATATCTTCCAGCGAATTAGTAGAAAAAATTTGCAAATTTTCAAGTCCGGACTCCCTAGAGTCCGGACTTAGGGAATTTGCCACAATTCTCTCCGCTCGACTCATAATCTGCTCCACCGATTCTTCGCCCGAAAAATACATTGCACCAGAAATTCCCGCGCTGTGCCCCGCTACGCGGTGGAAAATTTGCAGAGAAAGTGTTGATTTCCCGACTCCCGGAGAACCACCGAACAGTACCAAACTTCCGGGGAAAAATCCTCCGCCCAAAACGCGATCAACCTCAGAAATTCCAGATGAAATACGCTCTTTTATCTGAAATTTCGCGGGATTTTTTCCATTATTTAGACGCCCTGATAGGGCGTCTCTACGGAGATCTTTTCCTTGGCGTGTTTTTTTGCCGGCAATTTTTGTCTCGCGAAATTCTTTAATCGTGTTCCACTCTTTGCACGACGGACATTGTCCGCTCCATTTTCCAAAAGTATCTCCACATTCCGTACAAAACCAGTTTTCGTTATTTTTTGCCATCAAGTGAAGTTTAGCAATTTTCCCAAAATCCCGCGAAATTTTTCAAATAGAAAAACAAGTCCGGACTTGGCACAGGATAAAAAGTTGTTTAAGTCCGGACTTAAGTTTTTCTACCTAAAAATTTCGCGGGATTTTATTTTAATTTTCAGCAGAATTTCTTATAATTCCCTAGATGAAAATTCTGTTACTTGGTTCTGGGGCGTTAAAAATTGGAGAAGCAGGAGAGTTTGATTATTCGGGAAGTCAGGCGATTAAAACTTTCAAAAAAGCCGGACACGAAGTGATTTTAATCAATCCCAATATTGCCACGGTGCAGACCGATTATCCGGAATTCCGCGACTCAATGACTTCCTGCGAGGAACGAGCAGATGAAGGAATTAGTCCTGCTCAAAATCCCGCGAAAAATCAAAAATGTGGGGGAAAAATGAAGATAATCGGAGCAGACAAAGTTTATTTTTTGCCGGTCAATCCAACCTTTGTAAAAAAAGTGATTTTGAAAGAAAAACCGGATGCTTTGGCGTTATCTTTTGGCGGGCAGACGGCACTGAATTGTGGATTAGAATTAGAAAAGTCTGGATTTCTTCGCGAAAATAATGTGAAAGTTCTGGGAACGCCGGTTAAGGTGATTGAAAAAACCGAGGACCGCGAAATTTTTGTTCGCGAATTGACCAAAATCGGCGTCAAAACACCGCGCTCCATTGCCGCTTATAATCTGGAAGAAGCCAAAAAAGCAGCGGAGGAAATCGGGTTTCCGCTGATTATGCGGGCGGGCTTCACTTTGGGTGGAAAAGGTTCAGGGTTTTGTGAAAATTCGCGGGATTTTGAGAAAATGGCGACCGAGGCGTTTGCGTTTTCGCCCCAAATTTTGATTGAGGAAGATCTGCGTGGCTGGAAGGAAATTGAATACGAGGTTGTTCGCGATAATGCTGATAACTGCGTGACGGTTTTGAATATGGAAAATTTTGATCCGCTGGGAATTCACACAGGTGAATCAATTGTAGTTTCGCCATCGATGACGCTGGCAAATCGCGAATACCAAATGTTGCGAACTGTGGCAATTAAGACGATTCGGCATTTGGGAATTGTCGGCGAATGTAATATTCAGTACGCGCTAAATCCGTATAATGATCGCGAATACCGCGTAATTGAGGTTAATGCGCGACTTTCGCGGAGTTCGGCGCTCGCATCAAAAGCTTCTGGGTATCCGCTGGCAGCGGTGGCAGCTGATATTTTAATCGGAAAAAATTTACCAGATATTGAAAACGCGATAACCAAAAAAACGACGGCGTTTTTTGAACCAGCTTTGGATTATATCGCGATAAAAATTCCGCGCTGGGATCTACAAAAATTCCGCAAAGTGAGCGACGAAATTGCCACGGAAATGAAATCCGTCGGTGAAGTGATGGCGCTCGGGCGAAATTTTCCCGAAACTATCCAAAAAGCAATGCGGATGTTGGCGATTGGGGCGGAAGGAGTTTTGATGAACCCCCTAACCCCCTTATCAGGGGGAAAAGAAAGGAGCAAAAAGGAAATTGAAAGAGATATTTCACGGGCGACACCGCGCCGAATTTTTGCGATTGCGCAGGCACTTTATCAGGGAATTTTTTCGGTTGAAGAAATTTGGGAACGAACGAAAATCGATCACTGGTTTTTGTTTCAATTGGAGAGAATTACGAATTTCGCGAAAATTCTCGATAAAGGAGAATTAAATGCGGAAATTCTTCGCGAAGCGAAAGTTCTAGGATTTTCGGATAACGAAATCGCGGAACGAGTTTATTCAAAGAAGTCCCCCTTGCAAGGGGGAGATAGGGGGTTAAAAAAATCCCGCGAAATTTCTGTCACTCAAATTCGCGAACTGCGTCAAAAATGGGGAATTATTCCTGTGACTAAGCAAGTTGATACGCTCGCCGCGGAATTTCCCGCACAGACAAATTATCTTTATACCACTTATTTGGGAGAGAAGGATGATGTGAGTTAGTTTACAGTTTGTAAGGACAGTTTTTTTAGTTAATAATTAATAGTTAATAGTTAAAAATAGTAGGGACAGGTTTGAACCCTGTCCTTTTGAAATCCCGCGAAAAAATATTATTGTCATCTCGACCGACCATCTTCAAGTTGAGAATTATTAGTGGAGAGATCTCAGCAAAAGATTTCTCCATTCTATTTTAACTAACTCCTTTGACTTCCAGTCGAAATGACAATGCAGAAAATTTCGCGGGATTTTTACCTCACCCCAACCCTCTCCTAGGAGGAGAGGGAGTTAAAAGAAATCTTTTTAATTTTTTCGCGGGATTTTTTATGTTTCGTCATTCTAGCTTGTCCAGAATCCGAAAATAAATAGAGGACTTGATTCTCGACATTGAGGCGTAGCAGAATAATTCCTCATGCTTACATTTGGCGAGAATAATTGCGCGGAAAATCCCGCGAAATTTCTAAAACTTGCCTTATTTTCCCTATTTCATAGAATGGACGCACAAATACAAATTAACCCCTTTTAAAAATGGCTACAAAAAAAACAACAAATAATAATTTACCGATTGCGATTGTGATTGCGGCAGTTTTGATCGCTGGTGGACTTATCTTTAACGGAATGAAAAAACCAGCACCTAAAACAGATGTAGATTTAGATGCGAAAATTGAAGCAGGAATTGAAAACTACATTAAAAAACAACAAGAAGAGGCCCGAAAAGCACAAGAAGAAGCCAACAAGCCGAAAAAAGTAGAAGGAATTGAAGAAGGTGGAAACGCCGTTTTGGGTGATCCAAACGCGCCAGTAACAATTGTGGAATTTTCTGATTATGAATGCCCTTTCTGTAAAAGAAGTTTCAATCAAGTTTTACCACAAATTAAAGAAAAATATATCGATACCGGAAAAGTTAAATATGTTTTCCGTGATTTCCCGCTTGGATTTCATGAACCAAAAGCAACTGAAGAAGCAGTGGCGGCAGAATGTGCCGGAGAGCTTGGTGGAGACGAAAAATATTACGAATACCACGACTTGTTATACAAAAACACCGGTTCTAACGGAAAAGGAATTGGAGACAAAACATACGCAAGTTTGGCTGAAGAAATCGGGTTAGATTCCGCGAAATTCGAAGAATGTCTCAAAGATCCGGCGATTAAAGAAGAAATCAAGAAAGATATGGAAGACGGGGCAAAATACGGAGTTTCCGGGACACCAGGATTCTTTGTTAACGGATGGTTTATCAAAGGAGCTTATCCTTTCTCAGAATTTGAAAAATTCATTGAGCAAGAACTAGCGGAAAAAGAATAAAATCCCGCGAAAATTTTAGAAAAAACTTAAGTCCGGACTTAGCACAGGATAAAACCCTTGTTTAAGTCCGGACTTGTTTTTTCTTTTTTCTAAAATTTCGCGGGATTTTTTATCAACCAAAAACTTGACAAGATTAAAATTTTTATTTATAAATCCGTTGATTTAATTTTAAAAAGATTTAAAATGAATAAAAAAGCATTGGCATTATGGGCAGCAATGGCAACAGCATCACTTGCAGGAAAGGCAAAAACAAGTGAAAATCCCGCGAATTTTGAAGCGAATAAAAATTCAATTGAGGCGGAGATTA
>JALVIB010000074.1 GCA_027028725.1 Candidatus Altimarinota bacterium | reverse complement strand
GAATCAAGTTCAGAATGACAAATAGTAAAAATTTTTTACTATTTGTCATTCTGAACTTGATTCAGAATCTATTTCTGATACTCTTTTTTTGAAATGATAACCAGAACTTGTCGCGTGTCAGGAAAGAAATTCACAATTACTGCGGATGATTTGGATTTCTATCGAAAGATGGAAATAATTTCCGCAGAAGATTATGAAAAGCTAAAATCCTCATCCTTCGCTAAAGCTTCGGATGACGAGCGCGCAGAGATTGTTAAAAATTGTGTAGGTTTGCCGACACTTTGTCCCGAAGAACGCCAGCGTCGCCGTCTCGCCTGGCGGAATGAAAGAAAACTCTACGCGCGAAAATGTGATTTATGTGAAAAAAATATTATTTCAATTTACGATAAAAACGCCGAATTTCCCGTTTACTGCCAAGATTGCTGGTGGTCAGACAAGTGGGACGCCAAAAATTTTTCGCGGGATTTTGATTTTTCACGACCTTTTTTCGAACAAATTAATGAATTATATTTAGAAATACCACATCGAGGATTATTTATCACCGGAAGAAACGAAAATTCCGAATTTACTAATTGCGCTGGATCAAACAGAAATTGCTATTTACTTCTCGGCAATTCCGCACAGAGTGAAGATTGTTTATATGGAAATGGTGTAACAGATTCGCGAGATTGTGTAGATGTTTTATTTGGACAACAAAATGAACTTTGCTATGAAATAATTAATTGTAATAAAAGTTTTGAACTACTCTTTTCGCAAAATTGTTCGGGGTGTTCTAGCTCGTGGTTTTTGAAAAACTGCATTGGTTGTTCAAATTGTTTTGGTTGTGTGAATCTGAGAAATAAGCAGTATTACTTTCTAAATAAAAAATATTCCAAAGAAGAGTATCAGGAAAAAATTAAAGAAGTTTTCGCGAAAAATTCAATTTCTGAATTATTCAAAAGTTTCAAAAAGTTCTGCCTGAAATTTCCTCATAAATACGCTGAAATTGTTCGTTCAGAAAACTGTAGTGGAGATTTTATTTTTAACTCTAAAAATTGTCAGAATTGTTTTGAGACGGCTCATTCTGAAGATTGCAAATGGGTTATTTCTACTAAGAAATGTCATACTTCCTACGATTTTTATGGTTTTGGATATAACTCAGAATTAGTTTATGAATCGGTTGGAAGCGGAGAAGGCTTTTCAATTGTGTCTTGTTTTGCTTGTGATCGCTCTTCTAACATTGAATATTCTATTGAATGCAGTGGCTCTCACGATCTTTTTGGCTGTGTTGGACTAAAACACGCCCAATACTGCATCCTCAACAAACAATATACTAAAGACGAGTATTTTAAACTCCGCGAAAAAATTATTGAGCATATGAAACAACCTCACCCCAACCCTCTCCTAGGAGGAGAGGGAGCTAGTTGTGAATGGGGAGAATTTTTTCCGATTGAGCTTTCACCATTTGCCTATAATGAAACAGTGGCACAGGAGTATTTTCCGTTAAATCCTTTAAAGTCCGGACTTAAACCTGACGAAAATGGATTTTATAAAAGTCCGGACTTGGGAGGATTTAAATTTAAATGGAAAGACAAAATTTCGCGGGATTTTCGTCCAGCAACAATTGCGGAAATCCCTGATGATATTAAGGATGTTGATGATTCAATTTGTCGCGAGATTTTGGCGTGTGAGAACCTTATAAGTTCCCCCCTGACAAGGGGGGCGGAGGGGGGTTGTTCTGTCCAAAGATGCGGAAGAAACTACCAAATCCAAAAACCAGAACTTCGCTTTTACCGCAAAATGAATCTCCCAATCCCGCGAAAATGTCCTGACTGTCGCCATGCCGACCGCATGAAATTGAGAAACCCGCGAACTCTCTTCGAGAGATCTTGTTCTGATTGCGAAAAAGATATTCAAACCACTTTCGCGCCTGACCGCCCGGAAAAAGTTTTGTGTGAGGAGTGTTATTTAAAAATTGTGAACTAAAATGAATTCTTATTTACTGGATTTCTTAATTTTCGCGGGATTTTCCGCGGTTTTGATAACCCTGTCGGTGGAAATTTTTCCCAAAATCGGACTTTTGGACTTCCCCGAACGCTACGGAAAATCCCGCGAAAAAATCCCTTACCCCGGTGGAATTGCACTTGTGGCAATAATTCTGGCGGTTTTAGTCTGGCAAAAAATGTATTTGTTAAGCGGTCTAGTCGCCATTCTCGCGGGAATTTCGTTTTGGGACGACCGCCAAAATTTGCCTATTTTACCGCGTTTTCTAACTCAACTTCTGACAGCCATAATTTTCGCGATTTTTATCGATAAAATCGACTACATCGGCAACCCGTTCGCTTTCGGGAGTTTTCAAATCCCGCAAAATCCCGCGATTTTTTTAACGATAATTTGGATTATGGCAATTCAGAACGCGATGAACTGGTTTGATGGGCTGAAAGGATTGTGTGTCGGGGTTTCGGGAATCGGATTTTTGTCGCTGGGAATTTTTGGCTTAATCCGCCCCGAAGTTTTGTGGGAAAGCGATTTGACAATGGCAACAACTATTACTTTTTCCATTGCCGGAATTTTACTGGGAAGCTGGCTGACATTTTTTCGCGGGAAAATTTTGTTAGGCGACACTGGATCGCAAGTTTTGGGATTTTTGTTGGCAGTTTTCTCAATTATGGCGGGGACCAAAATCGCCACCACTTTACTCATTCTCGGTTTACCG
>JALVIB010000073.1 GCA_027028725.1 Candidatus Altimarinota bacterium | reverse complement strand
ATTTATTTCTTAACGCTGTTTCTAACGAATTTTCGCGGAATTTGTTACAAAATTTTGTTTATCTTGAGTTTAATCAAAAAGTTCGTCTTAATTTTAGTCGAAAGACGGGATTTTTTAAAATTTCAAATCGGTATTTTTAATATCAATTTCTTGAACTGGACGATCACCAGGCATTGTTTTCGTTTCCGCGATTTTATCCACAACATCCATTCCTTTGATAACTTCCCCAAAAATTGAGTAATTCCCATCAAGAAAAGCGGAATCTTTATGGACGATAAAAAACTGCGATCCATTTGTGTCTGGACCAGCATTCGCCATTGAGACCATTCCGCGTTTGTGAGATAATTTTGGATCAATTTCGTTTTTCATCGGTGTCCCAAACCATGATTTTCCACCTGTTCCGTTGTGATTTTCGTAGTCTCCTGTTTGAATCATGAAGTCCTTAATAACGCGGTGAAAAGGGACATTATCATATTTCCCATCACGCGCTAATTTCCAAAAACTTTCCACCGTTCGTGGAGCCGATTCTGGCAACAATTTAATTGTAATATCTCCTTCGGTAGTGTGTAAAACCACTTCTTTCGGCATTTTTTCGTCTTGATTGGAAATTTCGCGGGATTTTTCGTCTTGGTTTGTTGGCATAGTTTTTTCTGTTTTTGTCATTTCATTAATTTTTACGGAAGTAGTTGTTTCAGCATTTTTATTGGTTTCTGCAGAATTTGGTGTAGCTGGTGTACAACCGGCTAAAAGTGTAGTCATAATTGCGATAACGAAAAGTTTTTTAGTCATTTTTTGAAAATTATAAAATCTCGTAAATTATCTACGCTTCAGTAAAAAAATCAATTTAAAAAAATCCCGCGAAAAAATCAATTTAAAACATCTAAATAACACTCCTCACACAAAATTCGTCCGTTATATTTTTCTGGCCAAGAAGTTTGGATTTCTTTCGCGCATTTTCCGCATTTCGTGTCGCGGAGTTTTCCGTTGAACGGCATCCACGCGAAATTTTCTTTAATTCGGCGCATATAGTAAGTATTCGGCAACGGACAACCTAAATCCCGCGAAAATTTAATATCAGCTGGTAAAATTTTGAATGGTCGGTGGTATTCTTCGTCCCAAAAAATTTGTTTTGTTAGTTCTTCTTCTGTCATTCTGGCTTGTCCAGAATCTAAATCATCAACTGAATCCGGTATTTCTGAAGTTGGCAGGTAATGATCATTTTTGCGCCCGGAAATCTCTGAAACTCGAAATCCTAATTTCTGTTGTTCTTCTTTACTTAACGGCCAGTAAAAACTTGCCCAGCTTTCATCATACGGATTTGGGGCGAAATATCCGGGAAAAAATTTCCCCCAAGTCCCCTCTTCTTTCATTTGTGCAATGATTTTTTCGCGGGTTTTTTCGTATTCTTCTTTGGTATATTGCTTATTAAAAATGCAGTATTTTTTACCAACTAAACCACAACAAGCAAAGCAGTTTTCGCAATTATTTAAAAAAATTGAGTAATCGCAAAACTTGCTATTAACTAGTCCTTTGCAAAACCGCAACATATAACAATTAAAAAGATTATTAACACAAGAAAAAGTTAGCTCGGTTTCACCACAAGAATCAAATGAATCCAAAATATCTTTGGTTTTCACACCGGCGCGTAAATAGTTAACGCAATTTTCTGAATCATTAGTGATAAAATAGCAATTATGCATATCCTTACAATTCACTAAATGGTCACCATACACATTTTCACATTGCACGATATCTAATGCCTGATGCCAAGCATTTTTTATCATCATTTCCTCGAAAAAATGTTTTGCTTTATCGTAAATTTCGCGGGATTTTAGATTCCATTGGGCTTTCTTTTTTTCGTATTCCTCGCGGGAAAGTTGTTTGTTCCCAAAGCAGTATTGCTTATTGCGCAAATTAAAACAAAACATGCAGTCTGTGCAATTTCGGCAGTCGTATAAAAACGCGGAATTTTGCACTCTTTGACAATTTAAAAGATATTTTGAGTCAAAACAATTCTGCGAATTCCCCACATCACAACACAATTCGCAATTCAAAGTAAAAAAATTGAAATTAGAATCTTTATCTTCAAGTGTGCGGTAACAATATTTTAAATCTTCGCACTTATAGCCAGAGTGGCAAAGATAGCAATTTTTGGAATACCACCAGTCATCAGTGTATTCACAATTTTCGTTTCCTACTCCGGTATTGTGCGGGATAGGACATTTTTGAAAAAGTTCCCATGCTTGCGAGAAAAAATCCCGCGCCGCGCCCCGCTCTGCGGTGGAAAAATCGTAGTCCGCACTTGGCGGATCACTTTCTTTCATCCAAACATCTTTATGCCAAACTGGATACGGACATTTTTCGCTAAAAACGGAAATAATTGGTTTACCGGTTTTATCACATTTGCGATTATGCAAGTTCCAGTGTTGCCAAAACGCTCCCAATTCACGAAATCTCACCCATGGTGCGGTTGTCGGTAAATCAAAAAAACCGAATTTTTCGCGGAGTTTTATTTCTAATTCCGAAACTTCAAATTCTTCGCCGGAAATTGTGCAGGTTTGTTTGGTCATCATTAAAATTCTAGCAGATTTAGATTCTGAAATAAATTCAGAATGACAAAAATTGGAAATTTCGCGGGATTTTCAAAAAAAGCTGGATAAATCCAGCTTTTTCTAAATAAAATTTGAAACTAATCCTAGTACCGAGCCAAGTGAGCAAATGCTTTATTAGCTTGTGCCACTCTTTCAACTTCTTCTTTTTTGTTGAAAGCGAATCCTGCTTCATTAGCAGCATCAATAAGTTCTGATGCTAATCTCTTATACATTGGTTGCCCTTTTTTGCTTCGAGCTCCTTTCAAAATCCAACGAATTGGCAAACTAACTCTTCGTTTTGGTGTAACTTCCATTGGAATTTGGTAAACAGATCCACCAATTCGTTTTGGTTTAACCTCCATGGTTGGCACAACATTTGAAAAAGCTGTCTCAAAAGTTTTCAAAACATCTTTTTCTCCTCTGCGGTGCATTTCTTCGAAACAATCTCGCAAAATTTTTTGCGCTACTGTTTTTTTACCGTTTTTCATGATACATTTAACGAATTTCTCCTGCATCGGATCTTTCATGTTAAATGGATTCACGAATTTCTTCGCTTTTTTCGCGGGTTTTTCTGAATTTTTTGAGGCGACTTCAGATGCCGCTGCTTTTGTGTCTGTCATCTTATAAATTTAAAAATTAGTTTTTAGGTTTTTTAGTTCCGTATTTAGAACGAGCTTGTTTACGATCAGCTACTCCGTCTGTATCCAATCGACCACGAACTACATGATAACGCACTCCCACAAGGTCTTTCACACGACCTCCACGGATTGTCACCACAGAGTGCTCTTGCAAGTTGTGTCCTTCTCCTCCAATATACGCATTTACTTCGTATCCGTTAGTCAATCGTACACGAGCAATTTTACGCAACGCAGAATTAGGTTTTTTAGGAGTAACCGTTGTTACTTTGACACAAACTCCTCTTTTTTGGGGAGAATTTAGTTTTCGTGCTTCATTCTTTAAGGTGTTAAAGATTTGTCCCAAAGCCGGAGCTTTTGATTTCTTCACCTTATTTTTTCGCGATTTTCTGATTAACTGATTAATTGTTGGCATTGTTTTTAATGATTATTATTTAATTAGTATCTATTCTGTAGCATTTTCCAAGCGAGGATCTGCTTCCATGTCATCAAAGAAATGACTTTCTTTGTATCCTGTCCCAGCTGGGATAAGCCGACCGATGATAACGTTTTCTTTCAACCCGTCAAGGTCATCTTTTTTCGAGTCAACTGAGGCGTTAACTAACGCTCTAATTGTCTCTTGGAAAGAAGCTGCTGATAGCCATGAATCTGTCCAAAGAGCAATTCTAGTTAATCCTAGAAGTAGGCGTTCCACAATAACTTCTTTTTTCTTTGCTTTTTTCAACTCTTTATTTTTTTCTTCGTATTCAATGTATTCGTGAATTTCTCCTGAAACCCAATCTGAATCACCTGGATCAATCACGCGAACTTTTGAAGCCATTTGTTTAGCGATAACTTCAATGTGTTTCTCAGAAATAGTTTGCCCTTGTGAAGCGTAAATTGATTGAACTTCATATAAAATGTATTCTTGCGCTTTCTCAATCGAAGACAATTCCATCAATTGACGCAAATCTAGGTGTCCGGCAACTAAGCGTGTTCCTTTGGTCACTTCTTGACCATCTTTAACCATCAAAGTTGTTCGCGCAGAAACAGTGTAAGTTTTCACTGCTGGTTTTTGTTGGTGAACAACAATCATATTTGAAGAGATGTTCTTAATTTTTCCTGCACATCGAGATTTAATGGTGCTTTTAGAAGTTGTAGATCTCGCGATAATTTGTTTTTCGCGTACTTCGTCACCTTTTTTAACTGCTGGTTCAAAATCATATGGAACCAAGTGTTCTTCATCTTCAGCCTTAGCAGCAGAAACAATTATCTTAATATCATTCTTTCCTTTCTTAATTTCAACTTTTCCAGAAATTTCAGATAAAATCGCGGGGTTTTTCGGTGATCGGGCTTCAAATACTTCTTCAACTCGGCTCAAACCTTGCGTCATAGACATTTCTTCGGTAGCAATTCCTCCCATGTGGAAAGTACGCATGGTTAGCTGTGTACCTGGTTCCCCAATTGATTGTGCCGCAATAATTCCTACCGGTGTTCCTTTTTCAACAATTTCATTTTTCCCTAAGTCATAACCATAACATTTTCGACAAACACCTTTAACTGTTTTACAGAACATCACTGAACGCACATCAATTGAATCTACTTGATGCTCGCGAATTTTTTCAATTCCAGCCTCGTCAATAATATCTCCTTTTCTGAAAACAATCTTTCCTTTAGCATTTTTAACAGTGTTTTGGACAAACCGCCCAAATACTCGTTTTTCAAAATCCATTCCCAAATCAGCTGATTCTTGTCGAGTAATTGTTTTGAAAATATCTGTTCCACAATCGTCTTCGTGAACAACAACATCTTGAACCGAATCAACCAAACGACGAGTCAAATAACCAGCTTCCGCGGTTTTTAGCGCTGTATCTGATTTACCTTTTCGTCCTCCGTGTGTCGCGATGAAGTATTCTAGAATGGTAAACCCGTTTTTCAAATTAGACCGAATCGGCAACTCAATAGTTCGCCCTGACGGACTAGACACAAGACCTTTCATTCCACCAATCTGGGTCACCTGTCCCCAGTTACCACGCGCCCCAGAGTTAATTTGATAAAAAATATCGTTTTCTTCGGTATATTCCTGAATCATTTCATCAGCAATATCCGCTTTAACCTTTGTCCATAATTTAATTGTGCTATTATAGCGCTCTTCATCTGTTGATAAACCACTTTTATAATGATCGTTAATTTTTTCAACAATTTTGTTCGCATCTTCTATTATTTTGTCACGATTTTTCGCTTCGTAAATATCAAAAGCAGAAATCGTAATACCTGATTTGGTCGCATACCTAAATCCTAAATCTTTAATACTATCAGCAAGTTTGGCAGTTGCTTCCATTCCCTGCTCTGCAAAAACTCTAGCGAGAATATCACTTAATTCTTTCTTTCCAAAAGAATTATTCTGGAACTCAATTCCTTCCGGTAAAACTTGGTTGAAAATAATTCTTCCTACTGTTGTTTCTACCAATTTACCATCCAAACGCACTTTAATTGGTGCTTGCAAGTGAATATTTCCAGACTCATAAGCACGAATTGCGTCTTTGGCCGAAGCAAATCCGCGTCCTTCTCCCAGTTTTCCCGCGAATTTTTGTGTCAAGAAATAACATCCTAGAACCATATCCTGTGACGGATTAATAATTGGCTCTCCTGATGATGGTTTCAACAAGTTTTTCGCCGAACAAATAATTTCGCGGGCTTCTTTTTGGGCCTTTCTGGATAATGGTAAATAAACAGCCATCTGGTCACCGTCGAAATCCGCATTATAAGCTGCACAAACTAGTGGATGCAAACGAATCGCCTTTCCTTCAACTAGCCGTGGCTTAAAAGCCTGAATACCAAGTCGGTGCAAAGTCGGCGCACGATTTAGAAGCACATATTTACCTTTAATAACTTCTGCTAAAATATCCCAAACTACTTTATCCCCTTCTTTAATTATTTTTTCGGCCGTTTTTACATTATAAGCTAACTCAAATTCAATCAATTTCGCAATCACAAATGGTTTGAATAATTCCAACATAATTTTCTTTGGCAGACCACATTCATCTAGTTTCAAAGTCGGTCCAACCGCAATAACCGAACGACCTGAATAATCTACTCGTTTTCCAAGCAGATTTTGGCGGAAACGACCTTGTTTCCCTTTTAACATATCTGACAAAGACTTCAATTTTCGTCTTTGTGAATAATTTGTTCCTGCTCGAGAACTCCGCGAAGAATTCGCGATAAGAATATCAACTGCTTCCTGAAGCATTCGCTTTTCGTTTCGGCAGATAATTTCCGGCGCTCCCAGTTGAATCAATTTCTTTAGACGAGAATTACGATTGATAACTCGTCGGTAAAGATCATTCAAATCAGAAGTCGCAAACCGCCCTCCATCTAACTGCACCATTGGACGAATATCCGGCGAAATCACCGGCAACACTGTCATAATCATCCATTCTGGCTTTGTCCCGTTTTTAATCAAAGACGACACCAACTTAATTCGTTTAATCAATTTCTTTTGTTTTTGACCTGACGATGATTTAAGTGCTTCTTTCAATTCTTTTAAAAATTTTGGCAAATCCATATTTTTAATAATTTCGCGAATTGCATCAGCTCCGATTCCCGCGCGAAAAACATGCCCAAACTTCATCGAAACATTTCGGTAAACAAGTTCTGGCAAAATTTCTCCAACTTTTAAGTTTTTCAATTCTTCTTTGGCCGCTTTGAACGCATCGTTAATTTCTTCGAACTTCGCGACTAATTCGTCCTCCAACGCGTCATAATCTTTTTGTGAAATTTCTTTCTTTTTCAAAGAATTTTTCGCGACAACTAATGTTTTTCCGTTCTCTTCTTTTGCTTTAGCGATAATTTGCTTGTATTCCTTCTCTAATTTCGCAAGTTCTTCGTCACGCGCTTCTTCATCAACTTCGACAACAATATAAGCCGCGAAATAAACAACTAATTCTAATTTTTTCACTGGCAAATCTAGCAATAATCCAATCTTTGACGGAGTTGATCGCAAAAACCATGGATGAGTCACTGGCACAGCTAATTTAATGTGTCCCATTCGCTCTCGTCGAACATTGGAACGAATAACTTCCACTCCACACTTTTCACAAACAATCCCGCGATAACGGATTCGTTTATACTTACCACACGCACATTCCCAGTTTTTCACTGGCCCGAAAACTTTTTCACAAAACAAACCATCTGGTTCAGGTTTTTGTGTTCGGTAATTGATTGTTTCTGGTTTTGTGATTTCACCATTTGACCAACTCAAAATATCTTCCGGAGAAGCTATTGATAAAGAGATGGCGTCAAATTCTTTTGGGGCAGTCCCCTTTTTGAAATCTTTTTTTGAGGATGTTTTTGGATCTCGCATGTAAAGATTTAGTAATAGCTATTATTCAACGCGA
The DNA here is from genome assembly GCA_027028725.1 of Candidatus Altimarinota bacterium. Taxonomy (GTDB): domain Bacteria; phylum Patescibacteriota; class Gracilibacteria; order UBA4473; family UBA4473; genus JALVIB01. Next base: position 222 of record JALVIB010000073.1, on the reverse strand, counting down.
GAAAATAACAATGCCACTGCAGACAGCAAAATCCCGCGAAAAATCTCCGCGATTTTATGGATTAACTTTATTTCGTCAACATTTTTTTACTCTTTTTAGGGAGTGGAGAAAATTTCGCGGGATTTTTAATAAAATCCTTTTATACTTTCCCCCTGACAAGGGGGCTAGGGGGTTGATTAAAACTCCTCCTCCTCATTATCCGTCATCACCAAAGCGTGTTTC
>JALVIB010000072.1 GCA_027028725.1 Candidatus Altimarinota bacterium | reverse complement strand
ATTTAGCTCCCGCTGATCTGCGAAAACACGGACCACGCTTTGATTTAGCAATTGCTTTGGGGATTTTGCACGCGACCGGACAAATCACTTTGCCCGCGAAATTTGATGAGCAAATTTTTGTCGGAGAACTGGGATTTTCCGGCGAATTACGATCAATTACCGGAATTTTACCGACTACTTCAGGCGCGGTCGAGAAAGGATTTCGCGAGATTTTTGTGCCGGCAGAAAACGCTTCGGAAGCGAGTTTAATTTCCGATATTGAAGTTTTTCCCGCGAAAAATTTACGCGAAATCTGCGACCATTTTTCAGGAATTCGCGAAATTACGCCGATGAAAACAAGTTTATTGGAAAAACTAAATTTTTCGCGGGAATCTGAATACGATATGAAACACGTTAAAGGGAACGAACACGCCAAACGCGCGCTAGAAATCGCCGCTGCGGGAGGACACAATTTGCTAATGTCCGGTCCACCCGGTTCAGGAAAATCAATGTTGGCAAAAAGTTTCGCGACAATTTTGCCCAAACTAGATATTGCCGAAGCGCTAGAAATCACCAAAGTTCATTCCATCGCGGGACTGACGAATGAAAAAACCCCTGTTGCCGAAAGTCGTCCGTTTCGAACGGTTCATCATACTGCTTCGGGAGTGGCGATCGTTGGTGGAGGAAATCCCCCGCGCCCGGGAGAAATTTCGCTGGCGCACCGCGGAGTTTTGTTTCTTGATGAACTGCCAGAGTTTTCCGCGAAAACTTTGGAAACGCTTCGCCAACCGCTAGAAGACGGGATTATCACGATTTCGCGGAGTTCCGGATCAGTTGTTTTCCCGGCGCAAATTATGCTAATCGCCGCGATGAATCCGTGTCCGTGTGGATTTTACGGCGATCCAGAGCGGGAATGTACTTGTTCGGCTTTCAATGTGGCGCGCTATCGGAACAAAATTTCGGGACCACTACTAGACAGAATTGATTTGCACATCGAGCTTCCACGCGTTTCTTTTGAAAAACTGGCGAAAATGGAGGAAGGTGAAAATTCCACGAAAATTCGTGAACGCGTTGAAAAAGCCCGCGAAAAACAGGCGGAAAGGTTTAAAGATTTAGACATTAATACCAATTCGGAAATGACTTCATCGTTGGTCAAAAAGTTTTGCCAAATTGATGGTGACGCGCAAAATTTGATGAAAATGGCGGTGCAACAAATGAATTTATCGGGGCGCGCCTTTTACCGAATTTTAAAACTCGCGCGCACGATTGCCGATTTAGAAAATTCCGACGACATCAAAACGCAACACATCGCCGAAGCCATTCAGTATCGGGAACGACGGGATGATTAAGAACCCCCCTCTCCCCCTTATCAGGGGGAAAACAAAATTTCGCGGGATTTTTTGCCGCTGTCATTCTAGCCTGCCTGCCGGCAGGCAGGCTTGTCCAGAATCTTAAAGTCTTTTAGATTCTCGACGAAACTCAAATTTTAGCTTACTTCTGGCGAGAATGACTAGGAAATATTTTTTAAAATTTCGCCACCGCCTTGCGGGGCACAGCGAGATTTTTTATATGGGCGATTACTAAGCCACTATTTGTAAACTATTAACTCTTAATTATTAACTAGAAAAAACCTGTCCCTACTCGTGAACTTGTAAACTATCCTATTCACTTTTCCAAAGCCCGTGTAAATTACAATAAGCGCGAACTTTGAAGTCTTCTGCGGAAATTTCAAAGAAACATTCTGGTTTATCTCCCGGCTGGAAAGTATGGCGATAAGTTTTCTCCGCCGTGATTACTTCAACCCATTCGATTAAATGATCTTCGGTCATCGGATGCTCAACTTCACCGACAACCACGCGTAATCTGTTTTTTTCGCGGGAAATTACCGGAACATGTTTTTCCACAGCAACTTCTTCTTGCGTGTTTTCGCGCAAAAACATCATTGGTTGCCCACAGCAAGTCAGTTCGCCTGCTCCGGTTGTCAGAATTTCAGCGACATTTCCGCATTTTAGGCATTTGTAGGTTTGGTTTATCTCGGTCATTTTTTTGTTTATTAAGAAATACGAGAAATAAGTGTAGCATATTTAGAAAATCCCGCGACATTTTACTTTTAGAAAAAAGTTCTCTAAAATTTTGATAATAATTTTTATTTTTTAACCCAAATTATTATGCTTTTATTTCTCATCCCAATACTTATTGGTATAGCTGTTCTTGCTTTAAATGCACTTCCATACATGCATGGAGCTCGTTATGCCGGTCTTAAAAAAATTAAAGACAAATCTCAAATGAGATTTGGTGAAGCACTTGCTGATTTGTTTGTATCTGGCCTAGTAGGAGCTATTTTATCTAGCTTTTTAGGTGGGACTTTAGGAGCAATAGCATCTTTACTTATGATTTTTTGGTTTTTGAAAAGTCGTTATAATCCAACAGGAAAACAATATGCGATTGTTTTTGCAGCTCTTATATTGGGAGGTGTTATTTTAGCTTTCATTGGACAACTTGTTGCCGGCTTAATAATGGGAGCAGTTTTTTCTGGAATAGGTGCAATAAACTAATTAGATAAAAAAACCGCTTCGGCGGTTTTTTTATGTTCTAAACTCAATGACTACGGACTGAAAGTCCGTAGGTTGGGGTGCGGGCTAAAGCCCTTTGTTGCCCTATTCTAGTATGAAATCTTCATCTTTATTTATCTCCCCGCTCCGGTGATGTTCTAAGTATTTAT
>JALVIB010000071.1 GCA_027028725.1 Candidatus Altimarinota bacterium | reverse complement strand
AAAAGAAACAATATAAATTATTTTTTGATAATTCAGCTCTAATCAAATCAATAATTCGTACTAAGAGTATTAATCCTAAAAAAATTTCGGCTATTTTAGACAAAAAAACTGAATCCATGTTATTAAAATATGGAAATGGGAAAACCAGAGTCATAACTCCATTAGGAGCAAATCATTTCCTAACTAAAAATCAAATCGATCTCTTGTAATTTCCCGCGAAAAAAACACTCGCCGGCCTTTCATCGTTTCTAAATCGAGCACGAGATAATATCCATCATCACAAAGCGCCCCAGGATTTAGCATGACTGATTTCCCGCGACGAACAAGCGCCGGACGATGTGTGTGTCCGTGAATAAAAATATCAACTTCCTTTTGCTCCCTCTCCCCCGGGGAGAGGGCTGGGGTGAGGGCTGAAATTCCCCGCAAAAATTTTGGGGCTTCATCAACAGCGGGATTAATTCCTTCATCCGCTCGTTCCTCGCAGGAAGTCATTGAATCGCGGGATTTTTCCTCCGCCACTCCATCATAATGCGAAATCGCGATTTTGTATTTCCCAAATTCCGCAAAAACCACTTCATCAATTTTCACATTGGGGAGTTTTTGTAGTTCTGCAAGTCGCTCCTGATTAACATCATTATTACCAATAGCGATAAAAAAATTCAGATCCGGAAATCCCGCGAAAATTTCTACCACACCTTCTTCGAGAAAATCCCCCGCATGCAAAACATTTTTAATGCCGGCTTTTTGGATATTTGTAAAAGCTTGTTCTAATCTGTCTAAAGCGCCATGACTATCCGACATTATCGCTATTTTCATCACGAAAATTTTAGCAAAATATTTTGTTATTGCGAGTATTATTAAAAACTCCGCAGTTCTTCGGTAAAACACGAAGTAGATTGCTTCGTCGCTCATTCTTCACTTCCCTCGCAATGACAATGATTTTTTCGCGGGATTTTCTATTTCCCCCCGCAAAGCGGGGGGTTAGGGGGTTTTATTTTTCGCGGGATTTTCTATAATATCCTTGATGAAAAAGAATAAATACTCTGTAAAACTGGAAGTTGAAGATGTTTTGGATTTACATGGTTTGACTGACTATGAAGCGGAGTTTGCTGTTTTAGATTTTTTAAAAAATTCGCGGGATTCTGGTTTCAGAGTTGTTAAAATAATTACTGGAAAAGGGCTACATTCCGCCCACGAACCAGTAATGAAAAAAATAACCCGCGAAATTTTGCGTGAGCAAAACCTCGTTTACACCACTGCTAAAATTCAGGATGGTGGAACCGGCGCTTTTGTTATTAGACTATCCTAAAAATCGTCTCCTCCACTTGAACCACCTTGCGATTTAAATCCTAATGCCAAGAAAAATCCCGCGATAATTCCCAAGAAAAACATTAAAATCATCGGATAAAACGCCGAAGTATTAGCTGATGTAAAGAAAATCAATCCGGCAAAAGTTACCATCATGTTTTCAAATGCCAAAATCAGGGCAATTATTGTAAATAATCCCGCGAGAACGAAAAACACTTTTTTCATCTCTTAAATAGTAATGCTGTCAATATATTTGTCAATTTTCATACTTTGGATGGTTTGATCCATCAGGCGTTTTTTCGTTGCTTCAGATTTGTCGTCAAGCTGTAATAATCGATATTCAACTCTTTTTTCCGCTTCGGCTAACTCGTCTTTATTTAATTCAATTTTTTCCTTTTCTAAAATTTTTGCCAACCCCAAATAAGTTTTTAGCGAGATTTCTCCACTTTTCGCGAATTCTTTTTTGATTTCTTCCTCTGTTTTTCCAATGGCTTTCCAAAAAGCCGCTGGATCGTGCTGATATTGCGGTGATTGTTTAAGTCGTGTCAATTGGGCGTTTACTTCTGCTTCAATCCATGATTCCGGCAAATCAACTTTCACAATTTTCGCGAGTTTTTGGTCAAATTCGCGGGATTTTTTCTCTCTTTCGGATTTTGTTTTGTTTCCGATGATTAATTCTTTTAAATCTTTACGAAATTCTTCTACAGATTTTTTCTTGCCAGTCACTTTGGCAATTGTGTCTTCATCGATATTTTTCGCGGAGATTTCCTCAACTTTGTGCAATTTAACATCAAACGGAATAGTTTTTCCTGCCATATTTTTCGCGTGATAATTTTTCGGGAATTTTACTTTAATATCTTTCTTTTCTTCACCAGCTTTCATGCCTTCAATCCCCTTTTCCAAATCTTCTAGCATAAAACCCATTCCAATTCGTAGTTTGTGATTTTTAGCATCGGTATTCGGAATTGTTTCACCTTTTTCATCTTTCCCGCGAAAATCTATTTCCACCAAATCTTTGGCTTTGGCAGCGCGTTTTACTTCTTTTCCTAGTTTCATATCGGATAAAATTGTTTCCACAACATCATCAATTTCTTTTTCGGTCACTTTTATTTTGGGCAACTCAATTTTTAATTTTTTATAGTCCCCAATTTCCACTTCCGGATAAACTTCCACTTTTACTTTAACTTGGATTGGCTCTTTTTTGTCGTTAATTTCTACTTTCGGTTGAGAAATTGGTGACAATTTATTAGAAACGATAAATTCGCGGTATTTTTTATCAATAGCGTGGCTAAAAGATTCCGACACAATCGCATTCATTCCCACTGACGCAATTACCATTTCATCCGGGGCATGACCTTTACGGAAACCCTTTACTTCCACATTTTGTTTAAATTTTTGAATTACGCTTTTTTGGGCTTTTGCTAAATCGTCTTTGGAAATTTCTAGCGAAAATTCAATTTTAGAATGTGGAAGTTTTTTGTAATTAGCCATTTTTTATTGTTTAAAAATCAGGCGAATTTTAAGAGAATGCTAAAAAATAGCAAATTTTCGCGGAGAAATGAGAGGAAATAAAAATTTCGCGGGATTTTCTCCACACTCATGCATCTTGCTCAAACATTTCTCATCCGGTGACGAAATTCCCTTTTTGTCATTCTGAATTTATTTCAGAATCTAAAATCCCCCTAAATCCCCCTTTCTCAAGGGGGGAATTATAAGGAATTATTTCTAAAATTTCGCGGGATTTTACCGCAATTTGTTTCGTAAAAATGCCGGTGTATCTAAATCTGAATCAGTGTTCTTGGTGTCTCCGTCCAAACTGAAAGCTTTACGCATTAGTGATGAGTGTCCCGGTTTTTTCTTGGTCTGTTCAGAAAATCCGGTCGCAATCACTGTAATCTTCATTTCACCGGTATAGTTTTCGTTGATAACCGCTCCAAAAATAATGTTCGCATCTGGATCAGCTGCCTCAGTAATTGTTTTCGCGGCTTCATCTACTTCGTACATAGAAAGATCTGAACCTCCCGTAATATTGAAAAGAATTCCTTTTGCTCCAGTGATGGATTGTTCTAGAAGTGGTGATTCAATAGCGGCTTTGGCAGCATCTACTGCGCGATTCTCTCCTGCCCCATAACCGATTCCCATCAAAGCTGTTCCCGCGTTATTCATAATTGAACGAATGTCCGCGAAATCTACATTAATCAATCCGTGAAGTGTAATCAAATCAGCAATTCCCTGTACACCTTGTCGTAGAACTTCATCAACCACGCTAAAGGCATCTGTAATTGGAGTTTGGCGGTCAATAATTGAAAGAATCCGGTCATTTGGAATTGTAATCAATGTATCTACATTTTTCGCGAGTTCATCATGTCCTTCATTTGCTTTGGTGGCACGCAGTTTTCCTTCGAAAGAAAACGGTTTAGTCACAACTCCAACGGTTAATGCACCTAATTCACGAGCAACTTGTGCTACAACTGGTGCGGCTCCTGTCCCTGTTCCACCACCTAAACCACTGGTGATGAAAACCATATCTGCTCCTTTCAAAGCTGATTTTAATTCGTCTAAAGATTCTTCTGCGGCAGCTTTTCCAACTTCTGGATTTGCTCCTGCTCCTAGTCCACGAGTAGAATTCATTCCAATGTGAACCTTTGTTTCGGCTTTGGAGTGGTATAAACTTTGCGCATCAGTATTTACCGCGACAAATTCAACATTCGCGAAATCTGAGCTCGCCATTCGGTTAACGGCATTACATCCACCACCACCAACTCCAACAACTTTAATGTTGGCAACTGGTGAAATTGCTGGATCAACTCGTTGTGATACAGGCTGAGAAACAGGTTGCGAGTTTTCTCCTTTTTTACTATTTTGAATAGCTGCTTGTAGTAAATCTTTCATTTTTTAGGGGGTTTAAGGTTTTAAATTAAAGTTAGAAATTAAGGTAAGAGCTTTTTAAAAAAGCTAACTAGAGAGTCTGAAATTTTTCCAAAATCAAAATCGAAAGAACGAGTTGTTCCGTAACGATTTGCAAAATGAAGCAATCCGATCACGGTTGAAAATCCAGGATCATCAACTCGATCAACGATTCCTTCAATATCTCGCGGGAATCCAATTTGAGCTGGTAGTCCCAAAATTTCGCGGGCTAAATCAACCACTCCAGGCGTTTTAACGGCAGAACCACACAAAACAACTCCGGCTGGCAACATTCCCGCTCGACCAATTTTTTCAAGTTCATCACGAACCATTAGAAAAATCTCGTGATAGCGAGCTTCGATAACATTTGCAATTTGTTTTTTGGAAACTGTGTGCGCATCAGTCCGCGAAATTTGTGATAAATCAATTTCTTCGCGCTCTGAAACATCATCTTTAAGGCATGTTCCGTATTCGATTTTAAGTTTATCGGCAGTATCAATCGCCGCTCTGGCACCAATCGCCAAATCGTTTGTCACATGTTCCCCTCCAACTGGCAAAACTGTTGAATAGATAATTGTTCCTTCTTCAAAAACCGCGAGATTTGTCGAAGAAGCTCCAATTTCAATAACGGCTACTCCTAATTCTTTTTGTTTGCGATCCAGAACTGCTTCAGCGCAGGCCAGATAAGAAGGAATAATTTCCTCAATACTAACACCTGTTCGGTATAAACATTTTTCTAAATTTTTCACTGCTGAAACTTGCCCAGCAATAATATGCGCTTCTACTTCTAGGCGAATTCCGTTCATCCCTACTGGATATTTAACATGATGTTGTGAGTCAACGGAAAAAGATTTGGGAATAATTCGCAAAATTTCGCGATTTGCTGGCAAACTCACTGCTCGTGCTGCGTCCAAAACTCGATCAACATCATCTTCTGTAATTTCAGCATTTCCACCAATCGCGATAACTCCTTTGGAATCGTAAGTTTCGATACTCGGTCCAGAGAAAGAAACCCAAGCTCGATGAACTGGCTCTCCACTCATTCTTTCGGCTTCTTCAAGAGACGCTGTAATATTTGTAGCAGCCTCATCTAAATCTGAAACCATTCCTTTGCGTATCCCATTTGATGGTGAAATTCCTACTCCGATGATATTAATTGCGTGAGATTTATCTTCGACGACTCCCACAACCGTTCTGATTTTGTTAGAACCAATGTCTAGTCCGACAATTACTTTTTGATTTGCCATAGTTTATGGAAATTTAATTTTCTTTCGCCCATGAATCTATCAAATGTTTATTATTTGTGCAACTATTTTTTCCCTTTAAATAGGTGATGAACTTATTTTTTGAACATCTTTTAATCGTTAAAATATATAACAACGAAATTTACATTTAGAAAAAAAAAGTCCAATTAACAAATTTTGTATTCATATATTTTAGCAAAAATCCCGCGAAATTTTTTATTTTATAAACTTGGCAATAAACAATCATTTTATGAGATGACCTAGGATCAGCCCCCTACATATAAAGAAAAAAACAATTGTTAACTATTAACTTTTAATTATTAATTATGCCAAAACTTCTTCCGACCTCTAAACTTCTTCTTTTCATCTGAAAAAAATCCCGCGAAATTTTTTATTAAAAAAGAGACATTTGGCTTTCAGAAGGCACCTTTCTTGAACTATTTTTTTGTCCAAATTTTAAATTTTGCACACTATTTTTATCCAATCTTTGCAATCGTCCGCGCAAAGCGCGAAAGCCCATTTCTGCGAAAAACCCATCAACGCTGTCAAAGTCTAGTTCAAAATCCCGCGAAAAATTACATTCTACTGGAAGATCTGTTTTTATTTGAGCAAGTTCGCGACAATGTAATAAGTAATCCTTATTTTCGCGGAATTTTTCGCGGAGTTTTGGCGGCTCAAGTGTTTCTAGATTGGCTAAAATTCCTTCAATGTCGCCATATTTCTCTAAAAGTTTTTGGGCAGTTTTGGGCCCAACCCCCGCAATTCCCGAATAATTGTCTGATGAATCCCCTGTTATTGCCTTGAAATCAACCATTTGCTCTGGAGTTATTCCATAACGAGCCACAACTTCCGCCGGTCCATAAATCGGACTATCGCTAATTTTCCCCGTCACTTTCAACAACTTAATTTTATCAGAAACCAGTTGCGTAAAATCCAAATCCCCACTCACAATGAAAATTTGATCATAAGCAGAATTTCCCGCGAATTTTTTCGCGAGCGAACCAATTAAGTCATCTGATTCAAATCCTGGTCGTTTAAATGACTGAATCTGAAAAGCTTCTACCATTTTTTCGATATATGGCATTTGTGGATAAAAATCATCGGGAGCCGGCTTCCGTTGCGCTTTGTAGTTCTCATCCATTTCGTGCCGAAAAGTTTTTTCTTTAGAATCAAAAGTTACTACTAAATTCGCAGGATTTAGGTGTTCAATTATATTGAGGAGAATTGAAGAAAATCCGTAAACCATTCCCACCGGCATGCCGTTTAAAGTTGGAACAAAATTTTTATTTACGCCGTAATAAGCCCGATACATAATGGCATTTCCATCAATTAGGACCAAATTTCGCGCTGCGCCCCGCAAGGCGGTGGGGATTTTATTATCATTCAACATTTTCAGATAAATTAACAAGTGAATATAGTGGATTTTCTACAAAATCTCGTGTATAATATCCAGATTTGCTAATTAATCCAAAGAAATGACAACAATTCAAAAAAGCACCGCCAACTATAACTACCAAATAAAAAAGAATAAAAATCTCCCCAAAGTAATTCACATCGGCGCAGTTTCATCAGTAAAATCCCGCGAAAATTCCGCGATTTACTGCCAAGCACTGGAAGCTATGTGCGAATTGGGGTTTAGAGTGTCTGTTATAGCGGAAGGAAACAGTGAAACGCAGGAATGTTGCTTCAAATTGTTGGAAAAATATCCCGAACAATTTGAGGTTTTGGAAAGCTTGGATACCAATAAACAAAAAATTCTAAATAACGCTGATGCCGTTATTTTTGCGGAAAATCCCGCGAAAAAAGTTCTCGCGGAAGTTGTTGCGAACAATGTTGTGCCAATTTTGCCGGAAGGAAATGGGTTGAATGATTTTGATCTGAAAAACGAAACCGGGGAGGCCTTTACTTTCAAGGAAGGCAGTATTTGGTTGTTTGTTTCAGCTATTGTGCGCGCCAACGAAAGTTTCAAATTCCCTTACGACTGGAAAACCATCAAACACAATTTGGAAATGCGCGTTTTTTAGGGAAATTCTTATTTGTCCCCCTTCCAAGGGGGAGATAGGGGGTTAATTTTTCGCGGGATTTTTATTATTCTAATTCTTTTTTATATGATTTACATTGAGCATCATCTTTTTCGGAAACTAAAGAGTTTATTTCCCTTTGAATATTATTAATCTCTCTGTCTATATCATTAAGGTCTATGGCTTCTAATTCTTTTTCAATTTCTTTAAGTCTTGTATTTATTTTAGAAATAATTCTTTTTTCTTCTGCTTCAGAACGAATACTTAAAGAATAAGTTATATCAAGAAATTCATAATCCTCATTTTTATGTGTTTTTTTAGAGTTTTCGATTTTAAGTATTTTTTTTAACTCTTTTATAC
>JALVIB010000070.1 GCA_027028725.1 Candidatus Altimarinota bacterium | reverse complement strand
TCAGCACAATTTTGCACAACGGGTGCGAGTATGAGAAGTTTCGCCGATCTTCTTTTTATTTTTTCCTTCAAGGAACTTTTTGTTATTTACTTTCTGTCAACGTATCCGAGTATGCGAAGTTCGCTTTTCGGATTTATTTGATATTATTTGGTTTAACTGATGACTATTTTAACTCACTTTCGCTTAAATTACCACTAAATGGAGAAAAGCGAATTTGGGAAAAAGGCGAGCTGAGCCTTTTTCCGCATACTCGATGTTAGGCGAGGGTGAGCGGAACGGAGTGGAGCGAAAGCGCAGCGTCCCCGTAGCGTTTTCTTTCAAATTTTTTTTGTGGTCGTGGGCTTGACAGATAAGTTATTATCTGCTATGCTAAAATGTCAATAGTTGGGAAATCGTCTTTTTTAATAACCAAAAGAGAGGTTTCTCACTATTGTGAGGATCTGCTCTTTTAAAACTGAAAAGGAGAAAATCAGATGGAAAATCTATTTGGTTCTCTTACTCTAGTCCTGGCAGTTACTATGGTAGTAATTGCCTTGCCGAGTCAAATCCGCAAAAACTACCGAGAGAGAAAATGTGGTCTCAGTTTCCTGATGGTACTGCTGCCACTCGGCGTGTACATATCACGAACTTGCTATGCAATACTGATTAAGTCGTGGTATATAGTAGTGCCGGACTTTCTCGGTGTGATTTTCTCTGCCGTTCTATTGGCTCAATTCCTTTATTATCGGAACAAGCCATGAAGATCCGGGTTTAACTCAGAGCGTTGACTTAACAGTTGACGCTCTTTTTCATACGAGCAAAAAATAATTTGAAAGAAAATGTCGCCTAATGGGCGGCGTTTATGCGATCGTGGCGGGATGATGACAAGTCATCAGACCGACATGTCGCATAAGCGTTAGTTGTGCGGAGCTTCGCTGAGTACAGCTGGCGTGTAACGCCGCCCATTGTGCAAAATGAGCGAAGCGAAATTTTGCGCAACATCAGGATTATGAGAAGTTCAAAATCTTTGATTTTGAATTTGGGTGAAGAAGTCTGCAAGACTTCGTAACCTCATAATCCTTGTTATATTCCCCATAGGGCTGAAATTTAGTGCAACGTCCCGAAGGGAATTTCAGAGTATTATTTTTTGACCTTTCGTAATTATATTTGATTTATATATTCTAGAGTAATTTCAGACAACGAAGTAACTAAATTTTTTGTAGGATACGATTGATTAATATCTTTAACTAATCCAATACATTTCATTCCTCCGGCTTTTGCCGCCTGCATTCCACTAACCCCATCCTCAATAACAAGACAATAATCTGGAGACACATTAATTTTTGATGATGCCAATAAGAAACTTTCTGGATCTGGCTTTCCTTTTTTCACCATATCACCACTTACAATATATGAAAAATGGTTAAACACACCTAATGTTTTTAATACAGTTTTAACATAATTTAAATTTGAAGCAGAAGCAACAGCTAAAGAATAATTAGCAACAGATAATCTCTTAATCAAATCAATAGAACCTTCAATGGCATCAACTGACTTTGAAGCAAATTTTTCCATTTGTGACCATTTTTCTTCCATTAATAAATCTAAATCATATTCCTGTTTTTGTTTCTTTAATAAATCATCAAAAAATTCTTTTGTCCTAACTCCCGAATATTTTGCAGTAATTTCTGAAGGAGTAATTTTTATCCCATATCTACTCAATATTTCTGCTTCAACTTGAGAATGTAATTTTTGAGTATCTGAAATTACTCCATCCATATCAAATATAATTCCTTTAACCATAGTATATTGTAAATTTAATTAAATATATAAATGTTGCGTTAAGGTCAAAAAATAAATTGAACTTAACGTTCGCGTGTATGAGAAGTTGCGAAGCAATTTGGGCGGAGGCTTTTGTAAAAAGCCGTAGCCTCATACACGCTGTTGTACGATGTAATGAAAAATTCTTAATTCGCCGATAGGCGAATTTTAATCGGGACAATTTTATTTTTTTAAATCCTCTTTTAATTCATTAATTCTGTTTTCGTCTGTTTTCCCTAACTGCCCTTGGCTAAACCAAGTTCTATAAGTTGCTTGTCCTTTTGGAGGGATTCTTACAATGAGCGAACCTTGGTCTTTTGTCATTGCATCTAGTTGTTCTGAATAGGGTTCCAATTTTACTTCAACATCTTGGCCTAATTCATCCTGAATTGCAGTAATAAGCATGTCCGCTTTTCGCTGATCTTTAATTTTTCGTTCCCATTGTTTGGTTTCAGGGTTTTGTTCATAGCCTTGTGCACCTAAAACTAAAATGGATTGCTTATATTTTGATGTTTTCATTGCGGGATTAGATCTGATAAGTCTTCTTAATTCATTTATATTAGCGGATATGCTTAACGGATCAAAGTGTGTAAGAACAGCAGTTTTGCGACCATTCTCATCTTCGCTAAAAACTAGAGTGCCAAAACAACCGCCAAGTCCATAAGTCCAGATTATTTTTTCTTGTTCATCGTCTGGCAATACTTCAATTGAGCCACCTTGGTTCATAGAAATTTGCTCAACATTTGGATCATTGGCTTCGGTTTTTTCCCATAACTTCTGCAATTCAGGCGTCATGGTTTTTTCTCTGATTTGAAGTTGATTTAATCTTCTCAACTCCTCTTTTTCTTCAGGAGTCAAAAGGCCAAGATGTTCTTTTTTCCTCAATTCCTGCCCACGAGGATTGTTAGGAAAAACCCTAAGCC
>JALVIB010000069.1 GCA_027028725.1 Candidatus Altimarinota bacterium | reverse complement strand
AGGTGGTAGAGTTTGATTTGGATGAAGATAATTTGGAAGATGCTCAAAATAATCTTGGTCAAGGGCAAGGGTTGTTTTCCAATAAGCAGATGATTGTTATTAAAAATGCTTTAAATCTCAACAAAACTGAGCAAGAAAAGTTGAAAAAGTTCTTACAGGAGAAAAAGGTTTGTAAAAACGATGGCTTGGAAGTGATTTTTGCGGAGACCAATGAAAAGGGGACTAAAAGTACCAGTACAAAATTGGGACAGTATTTAAAAAGAATGGGAGAGCGAGAAGAATTTAAGAAGAAAACGGATACTGAAATTCAACAATGGATTGATAGTGAATTTTTGAGAAGAAGTGGGCGGAAAGTGACGGCAGAATTAATGGCGGTACGAGAATTGGTTTTGATTAGTCGGGGCAATCTTTGGCAACTGAACAATGAAATTGACAAGCTAATTTCCTACAAAGAGAAAGGGCAAGTTACTTTAGCGGAAGTAAGAAAACTTTGTTCCGGAAAAGTTGAGGTGAAAATTTTTGATTTAGTTGATGCCATCGGAGCCAATAATAAAAAAAGAGCTTTACAACTTAAGCAACAGTTAATTGACCAAGGAGATAACGAATTTTATATTTTTACCATGGTGCTTTTTCAGGTGAGAAATCTTTTGAAGGTTTCAGAATGTTTGCAACAGGGAATGCACAATCCACAGCTGATAAAACAGAAAACCGGACTGCATCCTTTTGTTATTCAAAAAACTATCGGAAATTTAAGGCATTATCCCCAGGTAAAAATAAAACAAATTTATCAAATGATTGCTGAAATTGATAAACGAACAAAAATTGGAGAAATGCCGATGGAGAGAGGGTTGGAGTGGTTGATTGTTAGAATGTAAATTCTCCTACGAAACTACAAATCGGCTACAAATTTACGAATTACTCACTACGTTCGCTATGTTTAAATGTTTACATGTTTAAATGATTCCTCTTGCTTTTTTGGTAAGATTGTGCTTAACTTAGTACGAAGAGGGGGTTCGTTAAAAAATTTAAATAAAGGAAAAATTATGAAATCATTATATGATTATACCCAAGGAAAAGATTTACCGGAAAAACCATTTTTGGATGATGATTGTTATGGTAAATCCATCTTGGTCAATGTTAATTCTTGCACGGACTGTTTAATTATAAACAAGGAAAGACAAACTGCATTTTTTCCAGTGCGAATTGCCAAAACCGGCGAGGGTTTTTGGTTTATTGGCGGAGTTTGGAAAGCTCGTTTGTCGGCTCGAGAAAATATGGCTGGAGTTTTTGAAAGAGAAACTAGCTTAAAAATTTCTCCGGAAAAATTTCAACGAGTACCTTTTGCCGACGAAGACGGTTTGGCCCCACGAACTTTATGGCCAACAGGGAGAAATGATATGCACTTTTTCTTTAGTATAGAATTGAATGACGAGGAAATTCAGCAAGTTTCTCAAAATCTTGATGCCAAAGAATATGACACCAAGGCCGGCTTACAAGAATTTTCCTACGAAGATTTAAAATCAGCCGGGGTAAGGGATATTGTTCTGGATTGCTTCCGGTTGGCGGTGGAAAAATAGCACGAGCATATCGTTTCTTAAATTTCACCAGTAAAATTATCAAATAAAAAGTTGTCAATATGTAAGCTTTGGCAACTTTTTTATTTGCTTTTTCAGGTTGGAAATGGTATAAAGTTATTATGAAAGTGAAATAAAATTACGAATAGAAATAAATTATCCAGTATTTGTAGATTTGTAATTGATTCGTAATTTTGTAGGAGCATGATAGTTAAATCTTAAAATCAAAACAATGTCAAAATATCAGCCAACAATCGGAATGGAAATTCATGTGGAGCTTGCTACTAAAAGCAAGATGTTTTGTGGTTGCAAAAATGGAATGGGTTTGGAAAAAGAGCCCAATAAAAATATTTGCCCGGTTTGTACGGGACAGCCGGGAGCGACTCCGGTGCCAAACGAGCAGGCGGTGGAATTTGTGGCTAAAGCTGGGCTAGCTCTGGAATGTCAAATTACCCCCGAATCAAAATTTGACCGTAAAAATTATTTTTATCCGGACCTACCAAAAGGTTATCAGATTTCTCAATATGATTTGCCGATTTGCCGGGATGGGAAGTTAAAAATAAGGGTTAGAAAAGATGGTGAAGAAAGGGGAAATACTCAAGCGAAAACTTATGGTAAAACGGTCGGTATTCACAGAATTCATTTAGAGGAGGATACAGCCAAATTAAGTCATGGTCACGGCGGAGAAAGTTTGGTTGATTTTAATCGTTCCAGTGTGCCATTGA
The DNA here is from genome assembly GCA_027028725.1 of Candidatus Altimarinota bacterium. Classification (GTDB taxonomy): domain Bacteria; phylum Patescibacteriota; class Gracilibacteria; order UBA4473; family UBA4473; genus JALVIB01. The sequence goes on along the minus strand of JALVIB010000069.1, from coordinate 426 downwards.
TGGAGTTGGTTAGTGAACCGGATATTACTTCCGCTAAAGAAGCGAAAAAGTTTTGTGAAGAGTTACAGTTGGTTTTTCGTTACATTGGCATTTCTCCAGCAGATATGGAGAAAGGACAGATGCGATGTGAGGCCAATATTTCTTTGCACAAAGAAGGGGAAGATATTTTGTCCGGAACAAAAGTGGAATTAAAAAATATAAATTCTTTTCGAGCAATTGAAAAAGGGATTGAGTATGAAATTGAAAGGCAGACAGAGTTGTTGGAAAATGGAGAGGAGGTAGTTCAGGAAACAAGGGGTTGGGATGAGAACAAAGGGGAAACTTTTAGCCAACGAAAAAAAGAGAATGCCGATGATTATAGATATTTTCCCGATCCGGATTTACAACCATTTAGTTTTACTAAAAAATATTTACAAGATTTGATGA
>JALVIB010000068.1 GCA_027028725.1 Candidatus Altimarinota bacterium | reverse complement strand
CTATTAACTATTAATTAATAAAAATTTCCCGCGAAATTTTTCTTTATCTTGTAAACTCGTTAACTAGTAAACTCTACTAATTAAACTTGTCCCCAAACTTCTCATGAAATTCTGAAGCCAAAAGCGGATTCCACATCGCCGCGGTCGCCGACATCGCGATATCTGCGCCGCCCTCCAAGCGTTCCGCAAAATCGTCAGCGGTCATAATTCCGCCCACACCGCAAATAATGAAATCAAAATTATTGTCTCGCTTAATTTTCGCGAGATTTTCAGTAAATTTCTGGGCAATATCATGAATCGCATTCCCGCATAAACCGCTTCCCAATCTCCCTTCACCCGGCAAAGCCTGCTCACCTGCTTCATTGTAAACATTCATCTTAATCGTGTTAATCCCGGCAATTCCGTCAACAAAAGGCGCATTTGCTTTGGCAACTTCCTCTAATTTCGCGGGATTTTTGAAGTTCCCCAACTTAATCATAAAAGGCACATTTCCAATCGCCTTTTTGATGGCTTGTGAAATTTTCGCGGACATTTCCGGATCGCTATAAATACTCCCCTCGCCCGTGGAAACATTCGGACAAGAATAATTCGCTTCGATAATTTTGGCACCCGCTTCCTTCGCCATTTCCGCTACGCGCACATAGTCGGAAACAATGTCGGTCCCGCTTCCCGGCGTTCCGTTAATGGACACAATCATCACCTGCCCTTCACCCATATAGGAATTGGCTTTTTCGATGTCCGCCATCCATTCTTGCGGAGATTTAGACGGCACACCAAAGGAATTAGTAATCGTAATTTCCCGCGAATTTTTTGGTTCATTGAAATTTCCGACAATGTCCGCGCCAATTTCGTCTTCGGTTAATTGGTCGCGTCGCTGAATATAAATACAATTCGGATTGGGATGACATTCACGGTAAACCGAGCGAACTGTTTTATAAACGGGAATATCAAATCCCAGTTCGGCATAAAGTTTAATCCAGTTCGAGTTCAAAAGTGGTCCTGCCGGCACTCCAATTGGTGAATTTAGTTCAAAATCCCAAAGCTTAAATTTTTTCGCGCTGTGCCCCGCTCCGCGGTGGGGATTTTTCCTTTCTGGAATTTTACCTGTAAAAATTGGACCATTTTCGTAGTTCCAGTCGTATGATTTCGTGATATCGTAAGTAGGCTTCATCTGTTCCATTATACAAAAAAAATTCCTTTTGTCATCCTGAATTTATTTCAGGATCTCTCTTTTAGATTCTGGACAAGCCAGAATGACAAATGAGGAAAATCCCGCGAAATCTCACTTTGTATCAGTGTACTAGTACACTGATTTCACAAACTAGCTCTTTATCTTTTTAACTTTTTAGCTTTTTAGCTATCAAAAAATCCCGCGAAATTTTTGTCCCCCTTCCAAGGGGGATATAGGGGGTTAATTTATTTTTAATAAGAATTCTTATTTTAAGACTAGATTCCCGCCTCCGCGGGAATGAGGTAGAACTTTTCTAAAAAATCCCGCGAAAATTTTCATTAAAAACAAAAAATCAGTAAAATATTACTACAAACAATGAAAAAAAGAATAAAAGCTTTCACTTTAATTGAACTTTTGGTCACGATTGTGATTATGGGAGTTTTGGCGACTATTTCCGTCGGGACATATAACAATTTCATTAAAAAAGCCGAAGTTGCCAAAGATTTAGCCGAGTTAAGCCAAGATATTTCCAAGCTCAAAGTTATGCGACTGGATTACCAAAACGGCGGAATGACTTCGCAAGAAATAATGGACGCTGATTTAAAGGTTGTTGCTAAAGCAATTGCTATTGGACGCAAAAAAGCCGAAAAAACTCTTAACGAAATTACCGGATATGCTTGCTCTGATTGTGTTTGTCGCGGAGAAAGTTTTGTTCCCCCTTTAAGTGGTGCCGCTCAATCCTGTGTTGATAATTGGGGAGTTATCATGGATATTTTGCGTTCAGCAACTGACGTAGATATTTCTTTTTTGGAAACCGATCCGTGGGGTTCACCATATTTAGTAGATGAAAATGAAGGCGAATTCTCCAACAACTATTGCCGAAAAGATATGCTATTCTCGGCAGGTCCAAATCGTATTCATGAAGTTACGAGTGCAGGAGATGTCGACGGAGATGACTATGTTATTTTTGTTGATTTTTATAACACTACTCAGTGTGGAAATTAAGCAATTTTAAATCCACGATTGTATAATTCTAAAATTAAAATATATCAAAAAAATCCCGCGAAAATTTTAAGCGATAAAAAAATAGGATTTTAATTCTGGTCGGGGTGAGAGGACTCGAACCTCCGGCCTCACGGTCCCAAACCGCGCACTCTAGCCAACTGAGCTACACCCCGTATTTTTTTAACAATTCTACAAAGAACGCGCAGATTTTAAGTTCCGTAAAAAAAAAGTCAACTTGATTTTCTCACAACTTACTTGATTTTTCGCGAAAAAAAAGATACAAATTGACCGCTATCTCACGAAAACTTAATGAATCACTCGCCTCGTCATTCTCGCAATAAAAATCGGATAATTTTTTCAACGGGCGCATTTCTTTTCTTAGTCGGGTTTTTGGGAATGGTCTACAATTTCTGGATAAATCCGAGCGATAGCGCTAGCGATTTTTTGCCGAAAAATACAGTAATTTTCGCGGAATTTAATACCTCGCAAAAGAATCTTCAGCAGTTCCAAAATCTTGGCTGGGATAAGACAATCGATGAAATTCTCGCGAAAAATTTCCCCAATGTTTCTAGTGCGGATTTACAGCCTTGGCTGGGTAAAAAATTAGCTTTGGCGTGGCTACCGAACGAGGAATTTGTGCTGGCGGGAAAATACCGCGATAAAAGTGAAGCCCAAAATTTTATGAAAAAGTTTTTGGTGGCGGAAGAAACACTCGTTGAGAAAAATTTCGCGGGATTTTCTGTTTATTCCCCGAGTTTTTCTTCGGAAGCGAGTTTTGTTTTTAAAGACAAGTGGCTGATTATTGCTAGTTCAGAAAACGCTTTAGAAAGTATTTTAAACACTGAGCCAAAACTAATGCAGTCTGAAAAGTTTGAGAAAATTATTACAGATTTACCAAAATCCCGCGAAATTTTGGGATACGCTGATTTAGAACAATTAAGTGAGTTCAAAACCCCGACAATCGCCAACAATAAACTCTTGTTTAAGGCCTTAACCAAAACAATTCCGGCTTTGGGGTTGACTTTGAAAATTGCGGACAACGATATCAAAATTGATTCTAAACTTCTAACAAGTGAAGGTGTCTTTACGCCTGATTTATTAGAAAAAACACCACATGAAGTTGTGCCGGAACTCGCACAATACGCTCCAAAAGATGTTTTGTTTTTTATAAATGGTTATGATTTACATGCGAAATATCTGCACACCAAAGAGTTTTTGGAAAAATCTCATCCGCAATTTGCTTTGATTTTTGATGGTGTGTTACGCGCGGAGTTCAAGAAAATCTTTGGTGAGAATTTTGATTTCCAAAAAGATTTGCTGGAAAAAATTCGCGGGCAATATGCACTAATGTTTAATTTCACGGGAAATGACGAACCATTCCCCTACTTCACCCTAATTACAAAATTTGACGACGGCACGCCTGCTGAAAATTCTGAAAAATTACAGGAAATTATTAAAAACGCCCAACAACACTATTCAACAAAAATCGCCGAACATGAACTACCGGACGGCAGTGTGCGCAAAGAATTGGTTTTGGCTAAACCGGACGAGATAAAAATTACAGAAAATTCCGCGAATTCTTTGACTTATTTCACTGCGGAAACCGAAACTGATGACGATTCAGCGACACCGCAACAAAAATTTTCTTACGGATTTTTGAACGGATTTTTGGTTTTCTCTAATCACGAAAACGGCGTGAAAGATGTGTTCCAAGCGTTCACCGGCAAAGCCAATCTAACTCAAAACGAAGATTTCCGTGAAAGTATTTTGTTTGAATTCCCTGCTTCGGAGAGTTATGGATTTGTAAATACGAATAAGTTAAACGCTTTATGGAAAATTTCGCGCGCGTCATCCGAAACTTTAGTGAAGGATGAGGATTCTGGGCTAACTAACCTGTTGAAAAACTTCCGCAATATTTCGTTTGCACGAAAAACTTTTACTGAAGCGACAAACTTCTCAGCCATTCTAAATAAACGATAATGGGATTTTCTAGTGTTAAGGATTTTATTTTTCTTGCTACAAAAAAATACAAACTAGACCGACAAGCGTTGGGCGCTTTGGTCTGCGAAAAAACTCGCCAAATTATCGCGAAAAATTTTCCGCAATACACTGAACTCTGGGAACCAAAAAAATTTGCTGATGGCAAACTCTCAATTTCCGCGAAAAATTCCTCCGCTAGCTCTGAACTATTTTTGAAAACCAATCAGCTTTTGGATTTTTTGCATGAAGCAGAAATTCCCGCGAAAATTGAGGTGATTAATATCGTGAAGGAGTAGGAATAGTTTACGAGTTTACGAGTTTACAAGTTTACAAGTAGGGACAGGTTTGAAATCTGTCCTAAAAATTTCGCGGGATTTTCAAAACTTGTACCAGCCCTAAAAATAATTCCTTTTTTGTAGGCGCGGTCGCGTGACCGCGCTTTCCGAAGTAAAAATCCCGCGAAATTTTATTTCCTTAGCGATTCATAATCACTTACCGATAAATTTATATCGTTTAGAATTTTTCTTAATAAACCCTTACTGATGTCTTTATTATGAACAGGAATAACTGTTGTTCGTCCATCAGGATGTCGAAAAAAAACATGTGATCCCATGGCGTCTCGTTTTTCAAAACCTAACTTCAAAAGTATTTTTATAAATTTCGCGGGATTTATGGGAACTAGTTTAGGCATGAGCTAGCTCTATATTTTGAATTCCCACGAACTTTGTCGGAGCAATTTCCTCCTTTGCCATATTACGCAGACAAAGTGCCAAAACTTCTTGCAAATTTTTTAGCATTTCTTCTTGAGTATCTCCTTGAGCATGACAACCAACCACACTTGGAACAGAGCCAATAAAAACTCCGTTCTCGTCTTGTTCGATATAAACGACAAAGTTTCCAAAATCTTTCATCATCAAAATAATACTAAAACTACTAATAATTGCAAATTTCACGAAACCCTAAAACGCCTCCACAAATTCCCGCAATTTTTTCGCGGGATTTTCGGCTTTAACGATAGCCGTTGCTACCAGAAAACCTTGTGCACCTAGTTCCAAAGCGGTTTTTACATCTTGCACGGAATTAATCCCCGCGCCGACTAAAACAGGAATCCCGCGAGATTTTGCCACGGATTCGGCGATTGATTCCGGGTTTTCGGAGGAAACAGACGCTCCGGTTGAACCAATCAATTCCGGCGGTTCAAAAGCAATAAAATCCGGATCATATTCCGCGAAAATTTCTACTTCATCAGGATTTTCGGCACAAACCACGCGAATTAAGCTGGATTTTTGCGCTAATGCCAAGGTGTTTTTCAAAATTTCCGGATCGATCCGTTTTTCCGAATGATTAATCAAAGTCCCCACTCCACCTGATTTTTTAATCAGTTGAGGCAAAATGTGTCCGGTGAATTTCCCGTAATCAGCCAAATCTGTGTGTTGCGAAAAAACAGGAATGGAAACTGCCTGTGAAACGCGGTAAATATCAAGTGGCGAAACCGCGATAGCGATTGAAGCGCCCGTTTCTTTGGCAACTTGTTCGTGAATTTTCGCGAGTCTTACGGCGTTTTCGCCGGTTGCTTGTTCGTAGTTTTTGAAATTCGTAATCCAGAGTGGTTTTGGTAACATTTTGAAAAAATTAGTTTGCCTAATTCTCGCGAAATTTTGTGAAGTGGTCAATAAAAAAACTCATAAGTCCGGACTTTATACAAGATAAACACATGTTTAAGTCCGGACTTGAAGTTTTTTTAAAAAATTCGCGGGATTTTTAAAAGGACAGGTCGCGACCTGTCCCTACATTTTGCCCTGTTTTTTTAGGCTCCCTCTCCTTCTAGTCCCGAGTTCTCGGGAGGGCGGGGGTGAGATAGATTTTTTCGCGGGATTTTAAAACGGAAAAGGGCTGGCACAAGACCAGCCCCTACGAAAAAACAAAGGGCGATTGATAATCGCCCCTACAAAAACAAATAATTATTAACTTTTAACTATTAACTATTAATTTCCCCTACTCCCACCGCCATTTCTTAATTGAATCCGGATCATCACCATGCTCAATAATGTATTTGTGATGAGCTTCAAGGCGTTGCTCCATTTCTCCCTTTATTTCCCAGACTTTTCCTTTGGTAATCTCATTTCCCGCGAAAAGTTTGTCCGCTGCCTGCATTACTAAATGGTAACGCGAAGTTTTATTTCGGACCTCCATGTCAAATGGCGAAGTTGTTGATCCTTCTTCTAGATACCCATTCACACTAATTCGGTGCGCTCCAGAATAATCGAAAAGTAGTTTTTTAATTGTTTGCGGATACCCGTGAAAATTATAAATCACGCCTTTATCCATAGTGAAATGCTCATCGAGAAGTTCGTTTGAAGACCGCACGGTTTCGTCACCCACTCCAAGAGCAGTTAATTCAGAAACAGATACAAATCTCGCGCGAATTTCTGGCATCAGTTCCTTCAAAATTTTAATCGCCGCCAAAGATTCAGTCGTCACATAATCACCAGTTGCCACGAAAACAATTTGTGGATCAGGATCACTCGCAAAATCCCAAGTCATAATCCCCTCCTGCATTTGTTTTTTAGCTTCGTTTAAGGTCAGCCAGTTGAAAAGATCTTTCTTTCCCGCGACAATCATATTCAAACGATTTCGCGACTCAAAACACTCTTTCATAGTCACCAACATACAATTAGCATCCGGCGGAAAATAAGCGTGAATAATGTTGCCGTCTTTTTCCAACATTGAGGAAATAAAGGATGGATTTTGGTGCGAAAACCCGTTGTGATCTTGCCGTTCGAGAAGCGAAGTCAGCAAAACATTAACCGCCGGTAAAGGCTCGCGAAATTTTACTTCTTCACTGGCTTTGATGAATTTCACATACTGATCCGCCATCGAGGCGATAATTTGCACAAAAGATTCGTAGGAAACAAAAATCCCGTGCCGCCCTGTCACAGAATATCCGTGATGAAGCCCGAATAAAGAGTGTTCTGAAAGCATTTCCATCACTTTTCCTTCGCGCGCCAAATTTGCGTCCCACTCCTCAATTGGCCACTGCCAACTACGGTTTGTGTGGCGAAAAACCGCATCAATTTTGTTGGAATAAGTTTCATCAGGACTAAAAATTCGCAAATTATCGTATTTAAGATTTTTCGCGAAAAGTTCCGCCAAAAATTCTCCACAATACTTCATCGGACTGGAAGTGGTGCGTCCGCGTTTTTCCAATTTATGAGCGAGTTTCGTCAAAGCCGGCATCTTTAAATCCCGCGAAATTTTTCCTCCGTAAGCGTGCGGGTTTGTCCCACAAGACCATTTTTCCGGTGGAATTAAAGAACGAATCTCCTTCACAAACTCAAATTTCTTGGATTTCGCGGAAATTAGTTCGTGGAATTTATAAGATTTCAGCCATTTCTCAATTTCGCGCAAATGTCGTTTATTAGTTTTGGCTTTACCAAAAACGACTTGGTGCGATTTACAATTTCCTTCTAATTTGGTGTCGCCATCAAATTTTGGACCAGTCCAACCTTTTGGTGTACGCAAAATGATGACCGGGAATTTTGGTTTTTCGCATTTCCCTGCTCGCGCAAGTTTCTGAATCCCGCGAATTTTGTCGTAAGCTTGATCCATCGCTTTTGCCATTTGCTGATGAACCACATCGGGATCATCTCCCGCGACAAAAATCGGATCATAACCGTATCCTTCAAAAAGTTTGGCAATCTCAATATCACTCATCCGCCCGAGAAAAGTTGGACCAGAAATTTTGTAGCCGTTAATGTGCACAATCGGCAAAACCGCCCCATTTTTCGCGGGATTTACCAATTTATTAATATGCCACGCTGCCGCCAATGGACCGGTTTCTGATTCTCCGTCGCCCACTAAACAGCAAGTAATCAAATCTGGATTATCCAGCACTGAACCATAAGCAATTGCCAGTGAATATCCCAACTCCCCGCCTTCTAAAATCGCCCCTGGAGCGGCGGGATTGGAATGTGATGGATATCCGTAAGGTGCGGAAAATTTCGAGCAAATCTCGCGAATTCCTTTCTCGTTATAAGGAATTTTTTTCGGATAAAATTTAGATAAAGATTTTTCGATGAACAAGTTTGCTTGGATTCCCGGAAATCCGTGCCCCGGACCGACAAGGTACAAAAATTTCGCGGAATTTTTGATAATCAATCGATTAACATGACTATAAACAAAATTAATTCCCGGCACCGTCCCCCAGTGTCCAAGTAGGCGTGCTTTAATATCCGAAGACTTCAAAGGTCGTTTCAAAAGAACATTATCACGCAAATAAATTTGCGCCACTGCTAAATAATTGGCTGCTCGATTATATTTTTTCAAAGCATCTAATTCCGCATCCGAAAGATATTTCGTCATTTTTTGGAGGTTTATTTTTGTTTCGCGAGAATTTTAGCACCGATTTTTTGAAAAACCAAAAATTTCGCGGGATTTTTCACTGAAGAAAAGGAGAAACTTAGAGGTCAGAAGAATAAAATACAGATGCGAATTTGAATTCACAGTTTTTGAAGAAAAAAACTTAAAGCTTTTAATCTTTTTGACTTTTTAGTTTTTGAGCTATCTAAATTTCCCGCGAATTTTTATGCCCCCCTTCCAAGGGGGGAGAGGGGGGTTAATTTAAAAAACATTTTCACTAAAGAGAATAAAAAAACTTAAGGCTCTTTATCTCTTCGACTTTTTAGCTTTTAAGCTGTCCTAAACTATTAACTATTAATTGCTAAAATTTTCCCGCGAAATTTTACATTTACAAAAAAATGTATTAAAAAGATTTGACAATTTGTAAAAAATTATTTAAAAATATCGCGAAATAAAAAATAAAAATAAAAAATCCCGTCCACGAGTTCTCGGGACAGATTCTTATTTATTTATCATCTAAAACATGAAAAAGTTTCTCACAATCCTCGCTGTCGCTTCTGTCGCAGTTGCCTCTGTAGCAATTTCCCAAGGAGCCGCTCACTACATTCGGCGTTGCCGATTTAATCATTGTTTGCCTGTACGCAAAACAACTAGTCGAATTTTCCCGTTCAATCAATATCAGTTAAGACGATCTCTTGAACGAGAAGCTCGTATTCGTCGCAATCGTGGAAACAAGTTTTTATTTTGGCGAAACTACAACCGCCAAATTTCGCGGGGATTTGTGAAACAGAAATACATGGTTTACAAACTAGCTCACCGCAGTTTTTTCCCACGAATTAATAATGTTTTGCCACAACCGCACAAACTGGCTGTCCGCGAAACTGCTTATCACCAAAACTACAAGTGGGATAGTTTGAAAAAAGTAGAAACAATTGCCAAACACAATCAAGAATATTTCGCGGTAGAAAAAGGAAATGGGTATTCTGTAAAAATGCCGAAAACTTTTACAAAAACAGCAAGTGGCAAATATTATGATGCCGAAAGAGATTTAAGCGTAGAAATTCGCCAAGATAATCTTGCACTATCTTGCGATGGCTTAAGTTTTCAATTGTGTGCTAGCCAATTAAACTCAAAATCCCGCGAAAATATGGATGATGTAAAAAACTTATCACAAACTTTCCGTTTGCGACAAGTTCGTGTTGGTGATGCTGATGTTTCTTTCCCAACTTATCAGGAAACATTTGAACACAACGGCCAAGTTTACTATTCTTACACAAGTATGAATCCTTTAACTGGAAACATTGTAGTAATGACTGGATGCGCTCCAGAATCGAACAAGTTTGCTGCCGGCAACTTGATGGAAACTTTGTTCCGAAACCTAAAATTATAAAATATTTTTTAAACCCCCTTATATTATGAAAAAATTTATTGCCCTAACCATCGGATTGAGCTTGCTGGGAGCGGCTCTAATCGTTCCAATGTCCAGCGCTTCACGAGAAGCTTACCACAGCTATATTTCGCAAAAAATCAAAGAAAGTGGTCGTTATCGACACTATGCTTTCCGCCGAGGAAATCAAAAAACAATTCTCTTCCCGCGAAAAAATGTCGTTCGTCGAGATGTCGCTCTACACCTACACCGAAATTATTTAATTCCGCGAATCGGCAAACGAAATCTGCACCGAACTAATGTGAGCAACCGAAATCTAAAATTACGAACTTCTACAAACCGTGTTTTGGGAATGAATGTTGTTGCGAAAAATTCGCACCGACAAGCCGTTCCTGTGGCGAAAAACACTTTGCTAAAATCTGATTTTGTTAATTACAACAATGAAATTTATTCTTTAGAAATTCCCGCGAATTCTATCGTAAACGACCAAGACGGAACCTTGAATTCAGAATTACCATTATCAAGTGTTAAATTTCTCGCGAAAAAATTAGATAACAAATGTAGCGAAAATTTTGAATTATGCGCTCGCGCCATTTCTCGAACCCGAGATTATCAAGGAGATATCTACCGCACTAGTAAATCAGTTCGACAATACCAAAAAACAGATATTGTTTTGGGTGAAATTGGTCTAAATAGTAAAAAATTCGTCGAAGGATTTGTTGGAGTGAAAGAAGGAAAATATTCATTTATCGCGAGATTTGTTGTAGCAGGAGAGGATGGAGATGTTTTCCTTGTTGAAGTTAAATCTGACTTAAATGATATTGATCAAGCAGTTGCTATCGCGAAACGACTTTTTGCCTCTTTCCGAGCAAAATACTAGCCCCCAATTTACGGAAAATATAGAGAGGAACACCATACGAGAGGAACACCGAAAAAATCCCGCGACTTGTCCTCCGAAGCCTTGGCGAAGGTGGAAATTTCGCGGGATTTTTTTAAAACCCAAAATCCAACCCAATCACAAACTTAACAATTGCGTAAGCCATTATGGCAATAACTATCCCTGTAATTCCCCAAAAAATCGTACTCTTAGCTCTTGTTTTCATCTCTTCTTCCTCAGAAGCGAATAGAAACATCAATCCTCCAATAATCAACATTAGCGTTCCAATAGAAAACAGCATTATCAATGACCCGTTAATAAATTTCACTAAAAATTTGTTTAACAAATAGCTTTCTCCACTATCTTCTGCTTTGGGACCGGGCAAAATCCCCCCACTATGAATAACCGGTTTTCTCGCGAATTTTTCCGCTTTTTTGAAATAATCAATCGCTTCCCGAAAATATTTTTCTTTGGCTATTTCTGATTTACTTCCGTAACCCTCATAATATTTAATAAGTCCTATTGCATAAGTATTTAAAGCCTTATTTAATAAAGCTAACTCCTCAGTACATAAATGATCAACATTCCCTTTAATTAACAAACACTTTTCTTCAATATTGTCATTTTCATCTAAAATATCATGAATTTTATTTTCTTTATAAAAAGCACCAACATTTTCGTTTATTTTCTTAATATCTTCTTCATCAATCCATAACTCTACATCTTTCTTAACTATCTTCACCTCCTTACACGCATCTTGTAGCGAATCATTTACCCCAAGCCAAAAACAATTTAAAACTGGCTCTTCTTTCGGTTTATCCTCTGCCCAAACATTTGGCGAAAATCCCGCGAAAATTCCAACTGCTAGTACGAAACCGACCAATATTTTTTTCATCAGGTAAATTTTACCATTTCTGGTAAATGAAAACAAAAAAATATTGTCATTGCGACCCCGCCCTTGCGGGGGAAGCAATCTACTTCCTTTCTAATTCTAGCAAATCCCCCTCAGTCCCCCTTTCTCAAGGGGGAGATAAAAGGAATTCATCTTATTTTTTCGCGGGATTTTTGAACAATTATTAACTATTAACTTCTAACTATTAATTGTTAACTATTTTATCCGAACTAGTCCCACGGATTTTTTCTGGTCGCAAATTTTCTATCTGCAATCGAATTCCTTCGTCTAAAGAAATCCGTGGTTTAAATCCCAAAACCCGCGAAATTTTGGAAATATCCGCGTGTTGTGCCCGAATGTAGTTTTCTTTAACGGGATTGGGAATATATTTCGGTTCAAGATCGGTTTCTAAGTATTTTTTAATAATTTTAATCATTTCGTTTAGCGAAGTGCTTTCCCCACGACCAATATTGAAAACGGTTGAACCCAAATTTTCGCGGGATTCTATGGCGAGCGTAATTCCTTGAACAATATCGGCGACATTTGTGAAATCGCGAGTTTGCGTTCCGTCTCCGTAAATAATTGGCGGATTTCCTCGCGAAAAATCCCAAATAAACTGCGAAATTAAATTCGCGTATTCGCCTTTGGCTTCTTCGTTTGGTCCATAAACCGACATAAACCGGAATCCGACAGTTTCCATTTCTGGATAATTTTGGTGATACGCCGTGCAGGCATTTTCGTAAAAAAGCTTGGAAACTGAATAATGATTTGTCGGAAAAACTGGTTTGTCTTCGCTTAACGGAAGTTCTTGGTTACCGTAAATTGAGGAAGTTGAAGCGTACAAAAATCTTTTCGCGCCGCATTTTCTCGCGAATTCTATTGTGTGCAAAAAACTTTCCGTAGAGTTTAAATATCCCGCGACATAATTTTCTCCGGCGAACATCGGCGCTGAACTCGTCCCCGCTAGGTGCAAAACAGCATCAATTTTCGCGCCGCGCCCCGCAAGGCGGTGGGGATTTTTTCCGTTAGCTCCCTCTCCTTCTAGTCCCGAGTTCTCGGGAGGGTTGGGGTGAGGTTGTTGTTGGTGAGGTGTTTCAAACATCTCCAAACACTTCTCCAAATCTTCCTCATTACACGCACTTCCCTGCATAAATTTCACATCAGGATGCAGATTATCCGGATCGCCGAGAAATAAGTTGTCCAAAGCAACAATATCAAATTTTTCGCGATTTATATTGCAGAAATTTGATCCAATAAATCCTGCGCCGCCTGTAACCAATATTTTTTTCTTCATTTTTCTATATTATTTCCCCCTGACAAATGGGATTAAGGGGGTTTTAAAATCCCGCGAAATTATAGAAAACTCTAATAAATAACGCAAAAAAGAAAATTTCGCGGGATTTTTACTTTATTTTATTAAGATTTTGTGATATAATAACCAGATTTAATAAAAAAATCACCAATGATAAATAAACGCGAAGAAATTCCAAAATTAGTAAAAATTGCTTCTCATTTCCTTACTGAGGAAATGGAACAGAGGCTGCTTCGGGAATACAAAACTATTAGCGAAAGAAAAGTTGAAAAAGTTTATAAACTTCTAACTGAGGCAATTGCTAAACATAAAAAGGAAGACGAAGAAAAAATCACTAAGGGACAAGAGAAATTAAAAGAAGTTCATAAAACTCTCGACACAATTCATCAAAGAGAAGAAGCCATACGCTCTCAAGAATTAGCAGAATTAGATCAGTTTCTTGAAACAGAACTTAATAAAATAATAATTCAATAACCAATATAAAAATGAAAAAATTATTAAAATCGGCATCGGCAAGCGAAAATTTCGCAAAATTCATCTTCTTAGAATCAGCAAATGAGACTGTTGAGACTCAGACTAGAGATGTAGATCTTTCGGTAGATACTAATTTAAATGCTCTTTTAGATAATAATGATGACCCCAAAAATCCACCTAAATCGTCTGAAAGCAAAAATAGTAAAACTAATAATGAGACAGCAGAAAATAATGTTACACTTACGGCAAAACAAAAACAATCTATAGAAAATACAGTTAAGAAATGGCATGAAGAAAATGGAAATTATGGAGGTATTAATAAAATACATTTTAACCAAATTACCAAAGATAATGGAGAATACTATGTTCAAGCAGAAATGAACAAAGGAATGACTGTTGACCAAGCATCTGAACTAGGTAATTTGAAATATCCTAATGATCCTAAAAAAGCACTTCGTTATGCCAATTCCCTTCTAAAAGATAATCAAATAGAAAAAGTAAACGTTCCTCTTTCAAAAGATATTTTTTCAGACAAGTAAGCCTACCCCAACCTTCTCTCTCACCTCATCCAACTTAGCCCGCGAAATTTCGCGGGCTTTTTTGGCTCCATTCTGCATAATCTTTTCCATTTCATCCCAATTTCCCGCGAAATTTTCCCGTCGCGCACGCGCTTCCGCGAAATAATCCCAAACCAGTTCAAAAAGTTGTTTTTTGGAATCTCCGTAGCCGATTTTTCCGGTTAAATATTTTTCGCGAAGTTCTGCCAAATTCGGATTTTCAAACAATTTGTGAAACGCGAAAACATTACAAGTATCTGGATTTAGCGGTTCCCCTAAACTTTTGGACTCAGTTTTAACCGACATAATTTTCTTTTTCAAAGTTTTTTCGTCCGCAAAAATCGGAATAGTGTTTCCGTAAGATTTCGACATTTTTTGCCCATCTAAACCGGGAATTGTTTGGACATTTTTCTGTATATCCGGCTCCGGCAGGACGAAAGTTTCCCCAAAAGTGTGATTAAATTTCTGGGCAATATCCCGCGACATTTCCACATGCTGTTTTTGATCTTTCCCAACTGGCACTTTGTCCGCGGAATATAGCAAAATATCCGCTGCCATCAACATCGGATAAGTAAAAAGTCCGGCATTTGTGTCCAAACCTTTGGCTTTTTTATCTTTGAAAGAATGCGCGCGTTCCAACATTCCCAGTGGTGTTAAACATAAAAGATACCAAAACAATTCCGTATGTGCTGGCACATCAGATTGACGATAAAATAAAGATTTCGCGGGATCCAACCCAAGTGCCAACCAGTCCAAAATGGCGTTTTTGGAATACTCGCGAAATTTCGCGGGATTTTTGAGCGAAGTCAGTGCATGCAAATCCGCGATGAAGAAAAACATCTCATTATTGGGATCATTTTGGTATTCCAGCATCGGCTTAATCGCTCCAAAATAATTACCAATATGCAGTTCTCCACTCGGCTGAATTCCGGTCAGTATTCTTGTCATCGGGGGAAGTTTAACAATTTTTTCCAAAAAAACAAAAATCCCGCGAAAAATTTGACTTTTATTTTTTAAGGTTTATTTTAAAAAAGCCTTTTTACTAACTTATCTCTAAAATGCCTACTCAAACACCAACTCTAGAAGAACTCTACACAAAAATCGAAAACCTTAATCCTGATGAAGTAACTGACTTTTTCCCCGAAAAAACAAAAGAACAAACGAAACAAACTTTAAGCAAACTAATAGAAACTGTTTTAAGTTTAAAACCTGAAACTAAAAGCAATACTGAAACTGATGATTTAGCCCGTTTCACAAAAAGCAAACTTCTTAAAGTTTTAAATAATTACAGTACAAACATTGAACAAATCAAACAAGAATATGGGGAAGATAATCCTTATTATCTAGACTACCTGAAATCGTATGAAGTCATAAACAGTGTCTATAATTATGCTCATGCAATTTCAACTGCTTTAAATGCTTTATAAAATCCCGCGAAAAATGACACCAGCATTAGATAATTTTAATTGAATCAGTAGAATATCCCGAATTAAATGCCAATAGTTCCAAAGAAGAAATCAAAAGGATTGCAGAAGTAAAATTAACAGAAATAAAAACATTCACAGGTGAGGAGGAAGTTCTACAATCTCTAACTGAACTGCTACTAATTGTTCACATTGTCGACAAAAGAAATAAAATTATTGCGACGCTTACAAAAGATTATTCTGACGAAGAAAATTCTGAAATTCGCGAACAATTAAAAGCTAGCGTTTGCTACAAAACTTCTCATTTTTTTAATAACAATGTTTACAATATTGTTATCCGAAAATTTGGACAAGATAAAACTACCACTCTCTTTAATGATGCTAATTGCATAGCAGAAGAAGTCGAAAGAATTAGATTTAGCGAAAAAATTTTTCGAGAAGCTAAAAGACCCTGATGACGAAAATCCCGCGAAATTTTAGCAACCACCAAAATACCGCTCCGCCAAAACACTGACTAAATCCGCGATTTTGACGCGTTCTTGTTGCATTGTGTCGCGGTCACGAATCGTGACTGACTCAAAATCCGCGGAATTTTCGTCCAAAGTGTCATAATCAACCGTGATACAAACTGGCGTTCCGATTTCGTCGTGCCGACGATAGCGTTTGCCGATTGCTCCCGACTGATCGTATTCAATGTTTCCAAAAATTCGTAGTTTTTCCATAATTTCGCGGGATTTTTCCGGTAATCCGTCTTTTTTCATAAGTGGAAAAACCGCAATTTTGACCGGCGCAAGCGCTGGCACAAGTTTCAAAACAGCGCGAGTTGAGCCATCTTCCAAAGTTTCTTCACAAAATCCTTCACACAAAACCGCCAAAATTGTTCGATCTAATCCAAAAGTCGGTTCAATCACATGCGGGAGAATTTTCTGACCAGTAGCGTCATCGTGAATGTGGAGATTTTTCCGCGAAAATTTTTCGTGTTGCGAAAGATCAAAATCCGTTCGATACGCCAATCCGTAAAGTTCTTTCCGCCCGAATGGAAAATCGTATTCAATATCAATTGTCCGTTTGGAATAATGCGAAAGTTTTTCGGTTGGATGCTCGTATTCGTGAAAATTCGCGGGATTTAGCCCGATATCCGCGCACCATTTTTTCATCTCGCTGAACCAGTTTTCAAAAATTTCCTCCCAATTTTCTGGACGAATAAAGTATTCAATTTCCATTTGTTCAAATTCTAAACGCCGAAAAATAAAATTTCCCGGTGTAATCTCGTTTCGAAAAGCTTTCCCGATTTGACCAATCCCAAAAGGTAGTTTCAAACGAGTTGAATCTACTACATTTTTAAATTCTAGAAAAATCGCCTGCGCGGTTTCTGGTCGCAGATAAGCAGTGGAATTTTCGCCAGTTTTCGCCATTTGCGTTGAAAACATCAAGTTAAATTTCCGAACTTCTGTTAAATCTGTTGAACCACATTTGGGACACTTGATAGAATTCCCGCGAATTATTTCCGTCACTTCCTCATCAGATTTCCCTTCGCAATCCATTTGAATAGCTTCTTCGACTAAATGGTCCGCCCGCAATCGCGCTTTACAATTTTTACAATCAACCATTTGGTCATTAAATCCGCCCACATGCCCACTCGCTTCCCAAGTTCGCGGATGCAAAATAATGTCGCCATCAATCCCGACCATATCCTCGCGATTTTGAACGAATGTTTTCCACCACAAATCTTTGATATTTTTTTTCAATTCTGCCCCCAGCGGTCCGTAAGTGTAAGAATTCCCAAATCCGCCGTAAATCTCCGATCCGGGAAAGACAAATCCCCTTCTCTTGCAAAGTGAGACAATTTTTTCCATAGATTTTGAAGCATTCGCTCCTTTTGTTTTTTGCTTTGAATCTCCCATTTGATAATTTTAATTAACGAGCAGATTATAAAAACTTCCTATAAAAAAACAAATTCGCAAAATTTCGCGGGATTTTAATTTTTAAATTATTCCTTATTCTCCTCCTTGACAAAGGGGGACAAAATTCCAGACCAAATATTAAAGGGGGATTTTTTCGCGGGATTTCAAAAGGACAGGTCGTCCCGAGTACTCGGGATCCCTACTATTAACTATTAACTATTAATTATTAACTAAAAAACCCTATCCCTACTTGTAAACTTGTAAACTCGTGAACTTGTTAACTAACTCTTACTCTCCCCCACCCTTAATTTCGCGGGCTTTTTCGGCGATAGAATGCGCTAACTCTTTAATTTTTCCTGTAATTCCCGTAGTTTGTTCTGGATTTAATTTTTCTGCTTCATCCGCTAATCGCCAAGCATTTCCCGATGCTTCTAAAACTGAATCAATTTGTCCATTTTCCCCAGAAACATATGCTCCCACTAAGTTTTTAATGGAATCTGTAATTTTGGAAGAAGACTGCACTGTCAAATTATTTGGCAAAAAGTCGTTCAAAATAACCATTGTTTTTTCGGCAATCCCAACATTCAAACCAGCGTTCAACAAGTCCCCTGCTTCAAGCAAATTTACGGTTTCAATCAAATGTTTTTCCGCGAGATTTAGTAAAACTTGCGGATCAAGTCCTCGCCCTTTGGTCAAAGTTTTGAATAAAATATCAACCGCTTCCCCACGGGTTAAAAATTTCGCGGGATTTGCATTTCCATTAGCGTCTAAATCAATGATTTTAAATTTCGCCGCGAATTTCAAATACGGCGCAAACCAAGCATCAGCTGGCACATCCGCTGGCTCAACATTCAGAATTTGCGCATAATCATCAGGATTAATTTCAAAAGCTTTCAAAACCATTTTTAGAAATTCGGCTTTATTTACTTGTCGTGCTGGAACAAAATTTCCCGTTTGTCCGTCTCCTGACACAATTCCTAAATTCGCTGCTGTTTCGACATATTTCGCAAACCAAGCGTCTGCTGGCACATCCGCAAATTTTCCCGCGAAATTTTCGCTAATTGGTTTATCCGCCGCAATTAAAATAATTTTCAAAGCTTCCACACGATTGATTGGCTTATCTGATTGAAAAGTTCCGTCTGGATACCCGTTAATTATTCCTTTTTCGGTTAAATAAGTAGTCGATAAATAATCTGGACTAGTTATAGTTATGTCCGAAAAAGCCAGTGCCGATGAGCTTAAAAAAAGTCCGATAACGAATCCGAGTAATAATTTTTTCATTTTAGTTTGCGCAAAATTTCAGTCGCTCAAATGATAAGAAAAGATTTTTGTCAAAGCAAATAAATTCTTGATTTTTGTAATCAAAAGAGCATAATTTCGCGGGATTTTATCCAAAAAAAATGAAACAAAAACTCATCTGGCTCGGTTTATTGGTCGCTTTAACTTTTTCGGCTTGCTCACTACCGACTATGGAAAAAGAAGACCCTTTCGCCAAACTTCCACCGGAAAAAGTGGAAACTTTGTACGGAGAAATTTTTCCGTTTTCCGTTTCGGTGGCGACTCGCGCCACTCATCGGTTGGAAAATGATAATAAAATGGTGGCGTTGCTCGCTAGTGATATTGTCCGTTTGGACGAATTTGAAGGAAGAATTGTCGAAGTTGATGGAGTTTATCGTCAGGAAAAAATGCGTCCAATTTTTTGGGTGGAAGCTATTCGCGTCAAAGATTTGAAAAAAAATCCCGCGAAATTAGAGACTCGTTTTGAGAGTAAAAACTATTCTTTCAAAGTCCCCGCGAACTGGGAAAGTTCTGTGTTGGAAAACGGCAGCGTGCAATTTATTGATAAAAAAGACGAAAATCGTAAAGTTTTCTTAACTTTTGCTGTTAAAGATGTACAGGAAGCAGACAAAAAAGCTGATCCAAACATTGTTATTGCAAATATGGCGGGAATTAAAAAAAGTTCAACTTTTGACGGCGGACAAGTTCGCCAAGAAGTGACTTTGTTTTCGAACATTTTCCCGCAAAAAAAATATGTCTTTGTTTTTAATAATAATGAAAAAGATTTCTCGCGAAAAAAAGATTTTTTCAAACTTTTAAACTCCTTTATTGAGGGAGAAGAGAATGTCAAACTAGCGCACGAAGAAGAATTACGAAAACTCGCGGAAGAAGAACTAAAAAGAGTTCAAAAAGAAAAACCCGCCGAAACTACTGACGAAGAATCTGCTGAAAAAACTGAGGAAAAAGAAGATGGTAGCATAATTTCGCGGATTTTTGGCGCGGATAAAGAAACCGCGGAATCTGATTCACAAGCAGAAGCTGAAGACGAAAATTCCGTTGAAACAGATACGGAAGAAGTAGAAACAGCGGAAAATCCCGCTGCGCCCCCCCGCCTTGCGGGAGTGGCGAAAATTTCGGGAGAATTTACCAACTTAATCGACAATCGCGCTTACAACTATAAATCTGATTATTACCGCTTTTCAATGAAAGTTCCGTTTGGATTATGGTTTGAAAATTTCGGACCAACAAATGACTACATCACGCAAGTTGGTTTTGCCAAACACCCGCTCAACGGGCGAAATAGCGCGGAAATTTATTTAAATCTGATCGCAGACGACGATCCGGTGACAACTTTCAGCGAAAGCCAAGAAAACGACAAACTCGTTATTTTATTCCCACGAGACGACAAAAGCTACTTTGAACTCCGCGGACCAGTCGCCTACCGCGACTACATGCGCTCCATTCAGAACAGTATTGCGAGTTGGTAAAAATCTCGCGAAATTTTCTAAAGTCCCCCTTGATAAAGGGGGATTTGTTTTCAGTGGATTAAAAGGGATCCCGAACAAAAATTTCGCGGGATTTTTTCATACTCTCTTTCTAATGGACGGAAGAATTATTGACAATTTTAATGAAAAATGCTTTTATCCTGTCCGAGAAGCAAAAATAAAAACAAAAAACTACTAATTTCTAGTTTTTATTTTCATGCTTATCTCAATTCTCGCCTTTCTAAACAGCTTTTACACAACTCCTAAACAAGTTGCGGTTGTTGCGAAAAATCCCGCGATTCAGTTTTATTCCGCGAAGAATGAGTGGCGAAATAAAACTAATACCGATTCAAAAAAGACTTTTTTAAAACTCGGTAAATTTCACGCTAGCCCGCGAAAAATTTATCTTCGAAACTTCCATTTTTCAAATCGCGCAAAAAAATCTGCGTTTACCTTGAGCTTGCCGAAAGGCGAAATTTCCAAGAAAAAAACTACTCCGCCGTGGAATGGACATTTTTCCGCGAAAAATTTCCGCTCAACACAAGCTGATAATTTATATTTGGAACAAATTAAACAAAATTTACGAACATCGATTATCGCTTTGCCGAAGTGGCATACGCAGGTTTTGAAAGATTTGGAAGTTCAGAAAAATAAAAATATTTCGCGGGGACTTTCCAATTCGCGAAAAATCATTCTCCACACTTCCTCTATTCAAAATCAGCAGGAACTAATTGCGGTTTTTGTTCACGAAATGGGACACATCACCGATCTCGGGGCGTTGAAAGGAAAAAAAGGACACAAAACCAGTTTTTATGACGGAAAAACCCCGATTTTGAACGACGATTTAAGTTTAATTTTTTACCAAATTTCATGGAAAACTGCGACACAAAAGAAAAATTCCGCGAAAAAATCCGATTTTGTTTCGGGTTATGCTAGTAGCGATTGTTTTGAAGATTTTGCCGAAACTTACCTTTTCTACCGCCTCCACGGAGAAAAATTTCGCGGGATTTTACGCTATTCTCCTGCGCTGAAAAAAAAGTATGAGTTTATGAAAAGATATGTTTTCAAAGGACAAGAATTTGAATTAAACAAACCAACAAATTACAAATTCCCTTATTTGAAAGTTTTCGATGCCACGCTTTTAAGTTTTGATAAAAAAGATTTATAAAATTTCCTTTTAGCTCCCTCTCCTAGTCCCGAGTACTCGGGAAGGGTTGGGGTGAGGTAGAAAATCCCGCGAAATTCCCCCACCTCGTCATTGCGAGCGTAGCGTGGCAATCTACTTCTTTATTCGAATTCCTTTACATTCCCCCTTGGCAAAGGGGACTAGGGGGATTTTATTTTCGCAAACTAGCTCTTTATCTTTTCGACTTTTTAGCTTTTTAGCTATCTAAAAATTTTCGCGGGATTTTTAGTCCCCCTTCTAAGGGGGAAGCAGGGGGTTAATTTAAAAATTATTTTTACTGAAAAACTTGAAGCTTTTTATCTCTTCGACTTTTTAGCTTTTAAGCTGTTCCAAATTTTTAACTATTAATTACAATTGCTTTCTTTATTTCTTCCGATAAAATTCCCGCGAAAAAATGACTGACCTTGACCAAAAATTCATTAAAAAAGCGGAACGCTGGGCGCGCTGGTGCGGCCGTTTGCCGGGAGTTCGCGCGATTTTCCTTTCTGGATCAGTCGCCGAAGGACGCGCCACCGAGAACTCCGATATTGATTTTTTCATTATCGCTAAACACGGACAAATCTGGACTGCGCGGTTTTTTGTTTTCCTGTTTTTGAAAATCACCAATCAGCTGGCTAGCGAAAAAAAACACGCTTTCAAAATTTGCCCCAACCATTTCATCACTGACAACGAGCTGGAAATCCGCGAAAAAGACGCTTATTCCGCCAAACTTTTTTCGCATAATTTCCCTTTGTATGATCCTGATCGCTTGTTTTTGAATTTTGTGGAAAAAAATGCCACCTGGGTCAGAAAATTCCGCGAAAAATTTCCCGATGTTCCTCCGCCGGGGTTTGGAACTTCGCATAAAAAACCAGGAATTTTCGCGAGATTTTTAGAAAATATCCTCGCGGCCGTTCAGATAATCAAAATCCGCCACAATCCCGATTATCACTTACCGGGAGCGAAAATTATTTTGGAAGAAAATGAGCTACGCTTTCATCCTGATCCGAAAAACAAGAAATTCAAAAAGAAAAAGAAGTAAAATTTCGCGGGATTTTATTTATCCCAAGAAAATTCTTGTAATGTTTGAAAATGAATTCCTCCAATTTTTTGTAATTCTTTATCTGAAAAATCATTTACACAATGTCCATAAAT
>JALVIB010000067.1 GCA_027028725.1 Candidatus Altimarinota bacterium | reverse complement strand
GACCTAACTAGACTAGTCGCCAACACTGATCGCCACGACGAGCAGGCACTCAAAGACCGCAAATCGCCGTTGGCGAGTTTGGGTAAAAAACTGGTTTGGAAAACTTTGCTCAAACCTTGGCAGTGGCCGAAAATTTCGCGGGGTTTTGCCGACTTAATTCAAGACGGCGACATTTATATTCCCTATATTTCACCGGAAATTAAACCGGAAGCGAACGATTTTGCTTTTTACGAATGGAATTTGGGCGGCGGAAAAAGTTCGCGGTTTCTCGATAAAAGGTTAGAAATCAGCGCCCGCGAGATTTCGCCAAATCACTGGAAAATTCGCGGGAATTTTTTCGTCGAACATTTAGGACAATACGACGAACCGCTGGCACAAGACTGGAAAGGGCTTTTTGAATTAAAATTTCCCGCGAAATTTCAGCAGGACGACCTGCGATTTCCCGCGAAATTAGCGCCCGGTGAGACTTGGCAAGAATGGTTTGATTTTGATTATGACGGCGAAATCAGCGATTTAAGCGTTTTCAATCAGCGTGGACAACGGTTAAAAATTGATTTGAAAGTTTCCCTATATGGACAACAAACTTTTGCCGAAGCCAATTTCCCGCATCACGAAAATGTCGGAAATGTTTACGAAGTTTTGCCAAAATCCCCACCGCAGAGCGGGGCGCGGCGCGAGAAAATGGTTTGGAAAGCGCAAGCAGACCAAATTTCTCCTTTCGTAACACTGCACGAGTGGACGGATAATCGGGAAATTATTCCCGAAAAATTTCGCGGGAAATGGTCGGATTTTTTCCGTAATAACTCGCGAAAATTTAATTTCGCGGAAATTCATTTTTCCGAACCGGTTACTTTGACCGCCCAAACAGGCGTGGAAATTACCGATAAAAATTTTACCAACAAAGAAATCACCGACGATCCCGTTTTGGAAGAAATTTTACTTTTGGACGATCGGCGAACCGCTCTTTTGGGATTTTGGCAAAACCAAATTCAGCCGAAAGAACGCTTCGCGCTAAAATTTCGCGGGATTTTGGACGACTTCGGTAATGAAATTTCTTTGCAAAAATATACCATAATTGATAAACTGTCGGAGAATTCTCTAGAAAAATAAATTGCTTAAAAAATTTAAACTTCTAAAATTCACTAGAAAAAACCCCCAAAAATGGCAAAAAAGAGAGTTTTACTATCTTTCCAAGTATATAACACACAACGCTTGTTGGTCACATTTATGACTATTGGTTGCATTATCCTCGGGACAGCTTATATCTTTTTGTCCAACCGAGTGGCGATGCGCGGTTATGTTTTGCAACAAGAAACCGAAAAAAACACCGAATTAACAATTGAAAAAGAAAAAATTTATTCCAAAATCGCGCAATACGAAACGCAAGATTTTATTTCCGAAGCACCTTTGGCGCAGATTATGTTTACTCCAAATATGAATAAACGAAATTTTGCAATTATTAAAGAAAACACTTTAACTGCTAGAAAATAGTATTTCACTACTTTTTATCTAGACAAATCAAGTCAGATAACTTAATTTTTTCGCGGGATTTTGGTATAATCCTCCGAACTAAAACTAAAACACAAAAAATGTCACAAGAATTTAACTCGTTTACTAAATTTGCTAAGAACACTTTGATTATTTCACAAGAACAGATGCGCCTTCTCGGCGACAAACAAGTCCAAACTCAACATTTGTTGTTGGGGCTTTTGAAACAACCGAAATCGCTCGCCAGTGAGATTTTGAAAAACTTTGGAGTCACTTACGAAAACGCTTTTCGAATCTCCAGCGAATTGAAAAATCCGGGACAAACCAAAGTTGAAAACAACGGCGAAAATCCCGCGAAATTTGAGACTTTTTCGCCTTTCGCACAAAAAGTAATTGAAATTGCGGCGAAAGCAGCGATTGATTTTGGGCATTCTTCTGTTGATAGTGAGCACATCTTATACGCGCTTTTGAAACAAAAAAATTCCGGAGCGGTGCATGTTTTGAATACCATGATGGTTAAATCAGACCAAGTTTTGGATTATTTAGAAAACTTGTTTAAAAAATCAAAATCAAGTCTGGAAACACACAACGCTAACAGCGATATTTCTTCACTTTTAGATGGTTTGCAAAACCTCTTGGTCGGGATCGGGATGGCCGGACGCGCGGGATCGGGTGGACAATTCGGGTCGCCGGATTTTTTCGCGGGAAATGATATGATGGGCGGAGAACCGCCACTGGATAAAGGTGGAAGCCACAAAATGTCGCGGAAAAAACGCTTGGCGTTGGATTATTTCTGTGACGATTTCACCGAAATGGCAGCGGAAGGAAAAATTGAAACAATTATTGGTCGCGATAAAGAAATTGAACGAATGATTACCATTCTGTCGCGAAAAACCAAGAATAATCCTGTTCTGCTCGGAGATCCCGGAGTGGGAAAAACCGCGATTGTTGAAGGGTTGGCACTGCGAATTATTGAAGGGAAAGTTCCGGATTCCTTGATTGATAAACGCGTGATGTCGCTTTCGATGGCAAATTTGGTCGCGGGGACAAAATATCGCGGGGAATTTGAGGAACGCTTGAAACGAATTATCGAAGAAGCCACCGCCGCAGATAACGAAGTGATTTTGTTTATTGACGAATTGCACACGATTATCGGTGCGGGAGGTGCGGAAGGATCGCTCGATGCCGCGAATATTTTGAAACCGGCGCTTTCACGAGGGGCAATCCAAGTTATCGGAGCGACGACGATTGATGAATATCGCAAACATGTTGAAAAAGATTCGGCTTTGGCACGGCGTTTTCAGGCAATTAATGTTGATGAACCAAGCACCGAGCAAGCGATTGAAATTTTGCGCGGAATTAAAAAACATTACGAAAAATATCATTTGGTGGAAATTACGGACGAAGCCATTGTTTCGGCGGTTAAACTGTCCGTGCGCTACATCAACGACCGCTTTTTGCCGGATAAAGCTTTTGATTTGTTAGACGAAGCTTGCGCGAAAAAAAGTTTGACCAACCGCCTCAACGGGAAAGAAATCCGCGAAAAAAGGAAACTTTTGTCGTCTTTACAAAAGAAAAAAGAAGAAGCGGTTATCGCACAAAATTACGAAAAAGCCAACAAATATCATTTGGAAGAACAGCGACTGGAAAAGGAAATTTACGACCTAAAACACGAAAAAGTCGCGGGATTAAAACCGCGCAAAATTACGAGCGTTGATATTGCGCAAGTTTTGGAAATGACGACCGATATTCCGGTGACTAAATTGCTGGATTCTGATTTGAAAAACCTGCAAAATTTAGAAAAAACTTTACAGCAAAAAATTGTCGGACAAGACGAAGCAATCGAAGTTATCGCGAAATCTGTGCGGCGGGCGCGCTTGCAGTTGCAAGATCCCAACCGCCCGTTGGGAGCGTTTCTTTTTCTTGGTCCGACCGGAGTAGGAAAAACTGAGTTGGTCAAAAATCTCGCGAAAGAAATTTATAATGACGAAAAATCGCTGATTAAAATTGATATGTCGGAGTTTTCCGAAGCACATACCGGATCACGATTAGTTGGAGCAACCGCCGGATACATCGGACACGATGAAGGTGGTGAACTAACCGAAAAAATTCGCCGAAAACCTTATTCCATCGTGCTTTTTGACGAGATCGAGAAAGCGCACAAAAATGTCCACAATATGTTATTACAAATTTTTGAAGACGGGCAACTAACTGATGGGAAGGGGCGCACGGTGTCGTTCAAAAACGCTGTCATTATTATGACTTCCAATATCGGAGCTGACCGCTTTCAGCAAAACGCCAATACCATCGGGTTCGGTGCGACCAAGAAAGATCTCGCGGAATCTGAGGAAGAGTTTGAGCACATTACCGAAGATGTTAAAAAAGATCTGAAGAAATCTTTTACGCCGGAGTTTTTGAACCGTTTGGATTCAATTGTGATTTTCAAACCGCTTAACCGCGACTCAATTAAGAAAATCGTCAAACTGCAAATTGCTAAATTGCAAGAGAGATTAAAAGAAAAAAATATCACTTTGAAAATTAGTGGTTCGGATATTAATTCTCTCGCGAAATCTGCTTATAATCCGGAATTTGGAGCGCGTGAAGTTCGCCGAGTAATAGCCGACCGCATCGAAAGTCCGCTAGCCGACGCCATGATCGCCGGAAAAATCCGCGAAAATTCTGCTTACAAAGTTTCTTGTAAGAAAGACAAAGCGTGTGAGTTTAGTCCGATTGAGAAGTAGGGAAATTTCGCGGGATTTTGCTGTTTTCTTTCTAAAAACCCCCCTCAATCCCCCTTTAAAGAAAGGGGGAAGTCCTCAGCAGGGGAAACAGAAGAAAAAAACAATAAAACATTTTTCCTTTGGCTCCCTCTTTTTTGAAAGAGGGCGGGGGTGATTTTTTGAAAAAATCCCGCGAAATTTTTTATCAAACACCCCCTCACCCCCTCTTTATCTGAAGAGGGGGGAATAAAATGAATTCCTATTTCTCTCCTCTTTAGACAAAGAGGAGAATTAAAGAGGTGTTTGATTTTTCGCGGGATTTCCCATCTTTTAAAAAATCCCCCTCAATCCCCCTTTAAACGAAAGGGGGATGTTCTCAGCAGAAGAAGCTAAAAACAACAAGAAACAATAAAACACTTTCCTTTGGCTCCCTCTTTTTTGAAAGAGGGCGGGGGTGATTTGCTTGTAGTTTTCTCGTGCAAAAAATTAGAAGTAGATTGCCGCGTCGCTCGTGCCTCGTTCCTCGCAATGACGGGGGAAGTATTGTCGTCATTGCGAGCGTAGCGAAGCAATCTTCTTCCTTATGACTTTCCTTGTATTTCTGCTGAGCAAATAACCTTTACCAAAAAATAGAAGTAGATTGCCACGGTCGTTCCGCGTTGCTCCACTCCCTCGCAATGACGGGGGAAAATCCCGCGAAATTAAACGACACTCAGCGAGAAACGAGCTGTTAGTGGAATTTATCCCCGCGGAGGCGGGGATCTAAAAAGTCTCCCTGATAAGGGGATTAAGGGGTTAGTTTCTCAATCGGCGCAATTGAAGCGGAGATTTTTTTCAAACCAATCCCTGGGAAAGCAACTGTTAAAGTATCTCCATTCACCATTACCACAGTTCCTTCGCCAAATGTCGCGTGCGAAATTTTGTCCGAAGTTTGATAACCTGTATCATTTTTCGCAACTCCAAAAAGGGCTTCTTCGCGAGTTTTTGGTGTTTTTCCCATAAGTTCGAACTTATTATTTTGGGAAAAGTGGTCCAAGTTCGAACTTGAGGAAAAACTTTTTTTCGCGGGATTTTGCTTCCCGTACAGACGCCCCGGCGGGGCGTCTCTACCGTGTTCATTTTTTCGTTCACAACATTTCTCATCCAATTCGTCTAAAAACGGGGACGGCACGGGATAATTAAACTGCCCAAACATTAATCGCTTTTTGGTGTACAAAATTTCGCACTTTTTTTTCGCGCGCGTAATCGCCACATATCCCAATCGTCGTTCTTCTTCCAAATCTTCCTTTTTGCTCAACGACCGCGAACTCGGGAAAATCCCTTCTTCCCAACCAGGCAAAAAAACATACGGAAACTCCAATCCCTTACTAGAATGAATTGTCATCAGTGTTACCGCGTTTTTGTTTTCCATATTATCAACATCGGCAATCAGCGCCACTCCTTCAAGAAACGCCGCCAGCGAATCATCTGCCGTATCGTACCGCGAAGTGACGGAAAAAATCTCGCGAACATTTTGCGCGCGGGATTCCCCTTCGGCTGTTCCGTCATCTAGAGCTTCCAAAAGTTTTGTTTTGTCCAAAATTTCCTGCAAAATCTCTGAAACTTGTTTCGTTTCCAAATTTTCGCGGGATTTCTGGATTAAGTCCCGAAATTTCGCCAAAACTTCTTTTTTCTTAGCGGGTAATTGGTCTATTTCTTCAACATGTTCTAAGATTTCCAAGAAACTTATTCCGTAATTTTCCGCGAAATTTTTTAAAACCTGAATAGTTGATTTCCCGATTTTCCGTGACGGAAAATTTATCACTCGCAAAAACGACAAATCGTCTTTGGGATTCAAAACTAGGCGCAAATACGCGATCACATCTTTGATTTCTTTTCGCGAGAAAAACTTCGTTCCACCGATGATTTGATACGGAATTTGGTGCCGCATAAACGCTTCTTCAAGCGACCGCGACTGCGCATTCATACGGTACAAAACCGCAAAATCAGAATAATTCATTTGCCTTCCCCCCGCAAGGCGGGGGGATTGAGGGGGTTGTTGCATTTTTTCGCGGATTTTTCGCGCAATTAAATTCCCTTCCTCGCGATCCGACTCCACTTCGGTAATTTCTAGTTTTTCGCCGGTCTCGTTATCCGTCCAAAGTTTTTTGGGCATTCCCGTTTCGTTGTAAGAAATCAGCGAATTAGCGTTGGCGAGAATGTTTTTGGTTGAACGATAATTCTGCTCCAATTTGATAACTTGCGCTTGGGGAAAATCCCGCGAAAAATTCAAAATATTAGAAAAATCCGCTCCCCGAAAGGCATAAATTGACTGATGATCATCACCAATTACGCACAGATTTCCCTCTTTCCCCAGCAATAGGCGAACCAATCGATACTGCGCGAAATTCACATCCTGATACTCATCCACCAAAACATGTTTCCAACGATTTTGGTATTTTTTTCTAATTTCGCGGGATTTTTCCAGCACTTGCACCGTCTTTTGAATCAAATCGTCAAAATCCAGCGCGTTATGAATTTCTAGGCGTTTTTGGTATTCGGGAAAAATCTCGTCAATCACTTCAAAGATAGGATTATTGCTGTGCCTAAGTTCGAACTTTGACGACGACAAATGCTGGTTTAAGTTCGAACTTGTGGGCACACGCAACTTATTTTTTAAACTGGAAATAATGCCTGCAACCGCTTTGGGATTGAATTCCTTGGGATCAATATCGTTATCAATCATGATTTCTTTCAGCAGTTTGACCTGATCATCGGTATCAAAAATCACAAAATCACGCGTCAGTTTCCTTCCCAAAGATTCGATATCCTCGCGCAACATCCGCACACAAATAGAGTGAAATGTCCCCATCATCGGTTTTCCGGAAAATTTCGCGGGATTTTTTGTAGAGACGGATTGCAATCCGTCTTTACTTAAATTATGTAGTAGTTTTTCCACCCTTTCGGTCATTTCCTTCGCGGCTTTATTGGTAAAAGTGACAGCCAAAATTTCGCGGGGATTGACGCCATTAGCGATTAAATTCGCGATGCGGTGTGTCAGAGTTTTGGTTTTTCCCGAACCTGCCCCCGCCAAAATCAAAAGCGGACCGGATAAAATTTCGGCAGCTTTTCGTTGAGTGGGATTAAGGCTATCAAGAATAGGATTCGTCATAAATAAAAGTCTGTGTAAATTCCGCGAGATTATACAGAAAAATAAAAATCCCGCGAAAAATTTGACAAAATTAAATAATTATTTAGCATGAAGACATGAGTAAATATATTTCGCCTAGAGAAGTAGAAATCCTTAAAACAGGAGTAAAGCATAACTCTTGTAAGAATAATATTGATACTATTGCTAATAATTTAAATGGAATTAGTGATTTACAAAAAGCTGAAAAGTATTATCAGAAGGTGATTAATGAGTTAATAAATAAAGGATATTTAAAGAAAGATAAATTAGGTCAATATCTTGCAGGAGAAAAATTTTCTGATAGTTTTGAGCTAAATATTTGTAAAGAAATAGGAGGAATATGTAGCATTGGTAATACTATTGAATATATTAGGGATATTATTGTTTCTGTTAAAAATATAATTGATAAAAAAAAGATAATTGAATATGAGAAATCATTAGATTTTTCCCTTGATGATGATTCTAAATAGTAAAATCCCGCGAAATTTTCACTTCTCCCTTTTTTGGCGAGAATAACGGATAAGGCTAAAAAAA
>JALVIB010000066.1 GCA_027028725.1 Candidatus Altimarinota bacterium | reverse complement strand
CCTTGGACTTAGTAAATTATTTTATAAAAAATCCTTTTTTCATCGAAATTAGGATTTTTTTTGTACTTTGATAAAATCAAAGAGCTTAAAATCCCGCGAAATTTATGATTGCCAAAATCCATCGGTTTACCACAAATCTCTTTAACCGAGTTTTTCGTAAATCCAAAAGAATCCATATTAACGGCTTTACTTTTGCTGTTTCACCGGTTTGGAAAGGACGAAATCCGCGGTTTGCCGTAGTAGTTGGAAAAAAAGTTTCCAAAAAAGCCGTCGAACGAAACCGTCTCCGCCGGCAAATCTACGAAATTTTTCGCGGGAATTTAGTCGGGAAAATTGTGGACAAAAATGTGATTTTCATCTACAAAGGAGCGGTCAAATTTACTGACCGGCAAAAGTTAATCCGAGCTTGTCAGATTCTTGTCCAGAAATTAAACAATAACAAATGAATAAAGAAAAAATTTCAGAATTTCTCAAAGGTATTATCACTTGGTTCGCGGTGTTTTACCTAGTAATGCTGGGGTATCAGCACTTTTTTGCGCCAAAAAATCCCGCGAAAATTCCAGCTCAAAACCAAGTTATTTCCATTAAACCAGTAGACGACAGCGTGGTTTTGGGGAATTTGGTCACTCTAACAATTGAAAACCAAGATCCCGCGAAAATTTCGTTTACTTCTCCTTGCAAAAGTGAAGAATCGACACTGAAATTTTACAAATTAGTAAACGGGAAACGCTTTGAAATAGAGGATTTTTCTGAATGCGGGGATAAAAAAGTCGCGGAATTTTCACTGGAAAATAATCAGAAAACAAATTTCACTATTCCGGATTTTTCTAACGATATTTTCAGTGAAGAAGGGCAATATTTCGCGGAATTTACTTTTGATAAAAACGGCGAAAAGGTTGTTGTCGAATCAGATCCCTTCACCTATGAAAAACCGGGGACATTTCGTCAATTATTCCGTTCACTAATCACCAAACCGCTTTTTAATTTGCTGGTTTTCCTAACGCAACATTTACCGAATAAATCGCTGGGATGGGGAATTGTGTTGCTAACTATTTTGGTGCGGTTATTGCTTTTTATCCCGAACCAAAAGGCGATGCGGTCGCAACGAAACATGCAAAAACTGCAACCGAAATTGGAAGAAATTAAGAAAAAATTCGCGGGCGATCAGCAAAAAATTGCTATGAAAACAATGGAACTTTATAAAACTCATAAAATTTCGCCACTTTCTTCGTGCCTGCCGATGTTATTACAAATTCCGATTATGCTGGGGGTTTACTACATTGTTCGCGGGGGACTGACGCATTTAATGGATCCGTATTTGTATTCTTTTCAGCAGGGAGTTGATGTGACCGATGTTAATCCGTGGTTTTTTGGTATGAATTTATTAGAACGAAATTTGTATGTTTTGCCGATAATTGTGGGAGTTGCGCAGTGGATAGCGATTAAATTATCATTCATTTCTAAAAAGAAAAAGTCCGGCAAAAATCCCCACCGCCTTGCGGGGCACAGCGCGAAAAAAGACTCGCCAGCGGGACAAATGGAACAAATGAATACCATAATGCAGTGGGGAATGCCGGTGATGATTGCCTTCTTTACGCGAAGTTTCCCCGCGGCAGTGGGGATTTACTGGCTGACTTCAACTTTGTTTGGAATCGCTCAACAATATTATGTGAATTGGAAACTTGATCAGCCACAGGTCGTAAGAAAAGTTTCGTAGTTAAAATTTCGCCACCGCCTTGCGGGGCGCAGCGGGATTTGCTTTATTTCGCGGGAAATGTATATAATTCAGATGTTTAAACTATAAATAATGACAAACTACAAAATAACTATTGAACCGCCAGAAAATGAGAAGGCGCCAATGTATTCAGCGCATTGTGAGAAATGGGGTTTTGTAGCAGAAGACGAAACACCGGAAGCGGCTTTGATTGGGCTTTTAGACGCCATTCGTTTAGCCAAGATGGAGGAGAAAAAAATCCCGCGAAATTTCAAAAAACCTTTAACTTTTCAAATTCCTGCTTTTTCCTGATGTCTAGTTTTTCTTATCGCGATTTAATCAAACGATTAAAAAAATTAGGATTTACATTTTTCAAACAATGTCGCGGGTCGCATGAGTTATGGAAAAACTTAGAAACGGGACAACTAATTCTTGTCTCAAAGCATTCTAAAAACTTCAAGACAAAAACAATTTCAATTATCGCGAAACAATTGGGGTTTAAAAGTTTAAAAGAATTTGAACAATTTAAGTAAAATTTCGCGAAAATAACTAAAATCTCAAAGATGAAGAAAAAATTTAGAGTTAGTCAAAAAGTAGAAAATCCGAAATTGGTTGGTGAGTTTTTGGATGAGCTTTGTCTAAATCCGCCGAAGGATATTGACGATTTGGAAAAAAAGAAACGAAATTTCGCGGCGCGGAAAGGCGGAACGACGATTTTGAATCGGGATTTAATCGCGATGATGAAAGAAAGAGAAAAAAAAGAGGGGGCTAGTGGAAAAATCCCCACCGCCTTGCGGGGCGCGGCGCGAAATTTAAAAAAACTTTTACAAAAAAGATCGGTGCGGACGATTTCCGGAGTGACACCGATTGGGATTTTGACGAAGCCGTACGGATGTCCCGGTCGTTGCGTATATTGTCCGACGGATTGGCGAATGCCGAAATCTTATCTGCCAACTCAACCGGCGGCAGCACGCGCCTTGCGCAACAATTTTCATCCCTACAAACAAGTTATCAACCGAATTAAAGCACTTGAAGACTCTGGTCATCCTGTTTCCAAACTGGAAATTATCGTGATGGGTGGAACTTGGTCGTTTTTGCCGACTCGTTATCAAAGTTGGTATTTGAAAAATGTTTTTGATGCGGCGAATGGCGAAAAATCGCGGAATTTAGCCGAAGCGCAAAAGAAAAATGAAACTGCCAAACGGCGAATTATTGGGCTGACTTTGGAAACTCGCCCCGATCACATTACGCCCGAGGAGCTTTTGCGAATGCGGAAATATGGTTGCACGCGGATTGAAATTGGTGTGCAAACGATTGATGACGAAGTTTCCGAATTGACCAAGCGCGACCAACCGCGAAGTGATGTCGTCAAGGCGACCAAATTGATGCGCGATTTTGGTTTCAAGTTTTGTTATCATTTGATGCCGGGATTGCCGGGCTCAAATCCCGCGAAAGATTTGGCGATGTTTCGGGAAATTTTTGAAAACCCCGATTTCAAGCCGGATTTTGTAAAAATTTATCCCTGCCAAGTTTTGCCAAATTCCGAACTGGCAAACTGGTGGAAAAAAGGAAAATTTGAACCAATGCATGATAAAGAACTGATTAAACTGCTTTTGAAAATAAAGAAAATTGTTCCGCCGT
Organism: Candidatus Altimarinota bacterium; assembly: GCA_027028725.1. Taxonomy (GTDB): domain Bacteria; phylum Patescibacteriota; class Gracilibacteria; order UBA4473; family UBA4473; genus JALVIB01. The sequence goes on along the minus strand of JALVIB010000066.1, from coordinate 4,663 downwards.
GGACACGAATTATGCGACTTTTACGCGATATTCCTGTGGGAAATATTTTATCAGGCGCGAAGTTTTCTAACCTTCGGCAAATTATGAAATCACAACCGGGAAAACTCCGCGAAATTTTGGGCGACGAGGATTTTCAGAAAATTTTCCCAACTGGCAAAGTCGAATGGCCATGTCATTGTATTCGATGTCGCGAAATTGGTTTTGCAAAAGACTTGCAAAAAAGCGATATTCAGCTTGTTCGTCGCGATTACAAAGCAGGCGATGGTACAGAAACTTTTCTTTCTTTTGAATCACCGGATAAAAAAACAATTTACGCTTTACTTCGTCTGCGTAAACCAAGTTCGGAAATTTTCGCGGGATTTTACCCGAGTTTAAAGGATTCCGCTTTAATTCGTGAAGTGCATTCCTATGGTGCGGAAATTTCAGTTGGTGATAAAGACGGACAATCTCGCGGACAGCACCGCGGATTGGGGAGAAAACTTTTAGCAGAGGCAGAAAAAATCGCGAAAAATGAGTGGGGGAAGAAGAAAATCGCGATCATTGCAGGAATTGGAACACGCGAATATTATCGCAAATTTGGCTATAAATTGCAGTGTACTTATATGGTTAAAGATTTATAAATCCCGCGAAAAATTCAGAAATTTATTGTAAAAAAACTTTTTGGGGCGCGCGATTGGGGAAATTGTCCCAAAGAAATGAAAGAAACTTTTCAAAAAGTCATTGCCGAGCCGTGTATCCGCGAAAATTTACGCGAAATCAAGAACGAAGTTCTGTTAATTTGGGGAAAAGAAGACACGATTACACCAATAGAGGCGGGACGAATTTTTAATAAAAAATTGAAAAACTCGCATCTTAAAGTTATTCCCAAAGGTCGTCACGGCATTCACCACGCGCATCCAGAAAAAATCGCGGAATTTGTAGTGGAGTTTTTGCGGAAAAAGTAAAAATTTCCACCGCCTTGCGGGGCACAGCGCGGGATTTTGGCGGAAAAACTTAAGTCCGGACTTAAAAGAATTTTTATACTGTGCCAAGTCCGGACTTGTTTTTCTACTCTCCGCTACTTGTTTTTTAACTCGAAGTAATCGGTCGAGATGACAATGTGGTTTGTGTGTAAAAATTTCGCGGGATTTTTTTGTATAAAAAGACGAAATTCTCTAAAATCTCTTGGCTGAAATCATCCCCCAAAAATTTCGCCGCCGCCTTGCGGGGCACAGCGGGATATCTGTGTCAGATATTTTTTAAACCTTTCAAAAATGGCCGAATACCTACAAAAGAACAAAATTTTTAACCCTGAAGGAGACGATTCAATTGCTAATCGAACAATTATCAAAGGGAATGTGACGGGATTGTTTAATCTGGGAGATGTGAAATACAACTGGGCGAAACAAATGTATCAAGTGATGATTGGGAATTTTTGGGTGCCGGAAAAGGTTTCGGGATTGCAAGATGACGCAATTGTTTACAAACAAGGACTTTCGCCGGCTGAGCAACGCGCTTACCGCGGAATTATTTCTTTTCTGACTTTTTTGGATTCGCTACAAACCGTGAATTTACCGCATTTTTCCGACTACATCACTAGCTCGGAAGTTAATTTGATTTTGTCTATTCAGTCCTATCAAGAAGCAATTCATTCGCAGTCTTACACAACGATTTTGGAAACCGTGGTTGACGCCAAAGAACGTGAAGAAATTTATTATTTTTGGCGTGATGACAAACACCTTCTGAAACGAAATAAGTTTATTGGAGACATTTATCAACGATTTTTGGACGAACCGAACGATAAGAATTTTTTCGCGGGAATTATCGGGAATTTTTTGCTGGAAAGTTTGTATTTTTACAACGGGTTCGCTTTTTTTGATACTCTGGCTTACAACTCAAAGATGATCGCGACCGGACGAATGATTAATTATATTCGGCGAGACGAGCTGACACATGTGGCAATTTTCGCGAATATTTTGAAAGAAATTAAAAAAGAGTTTCCGGAAATGTGGGATGAAAAACTAATTAACGAGATGTTTGCCGAGGCGGTAAAACAGGAAATTGATTGGACTCACCACATTTTGGGCAATGATATTCCGGGAATTTCTAAGGATTCAACCGTTAAATACACTAAATATCTCGCGAATACGCGTTTGGCAATGTTAAACATGCCTCCTCTTTATCCGGACGAAATGAGTAATCCGTACAAACATTTGGAAGCGATGGCGGATAATAATTCCGAAAAAACAAATTTCTTTGAATCAACAGTTGTGAATTATACGCAATCTAGTTCGATGAAAGGGACTTGGGATTTTTAGAAACCCCCTCCCCCCCTTGTCAGGGGGAATTAATTACAATAATTTTACTGATAAATAGGTTGTTGGTTTGCATTTTTCGCGGGATTTTTTACACTCGCTTTGATGTTAGAATGGTTGGTTTTTGCACTTTTGGCGAGTTCTGGAAATCCGAGTTTATCGGCGGAAGATTTTAGTTTGCCACAAATTGAAATCCTGCAACCAGCGAAAATCCCGCGAAAAAATTCAGATAAAGTTGCGCCAAAACTTCTCAATAATCCGCAATCCGCGATTTTAGCGATAGATATGGGGACTGGCAAAGAATTAATTTCCAAGCGCGCCAATCGTCCGCAAGAAATCGCTTCGTTGACCAAAATTATGACGACTTTGCTTATTTTGGAAGACCATGATTTAGATGAAGTGGTCAGCATTCCGTTGGAAGCAACTGAAGTTGTTGGGGCGAAAGCGGATTTTTATCAATACGAAAAAGTCAGCGTGAAAACTTTGCTGGAAGCGGCGTTAATTCCTTCTGCCAACGATGCGGCGATGGCTTTGGCGATTTATGATGCAGGAAACGAGGCGAATTTCGTCAAAAAAATGAACACCAAAGCGCGTGAATTAGGATTAAATTCCGCGAAATTTTATAATCCAACGGGCTTAGATCATTATGATGAAATTCAGGATAAATGGGTCGGCAACCAAATGTCAGCGCGCGATTTGGCGACCTTGACCAAGTTGGCTTTGCGGAACGATTTTTTCCGAAAAACAGTCAATAAGCGAAATTTCGCGGGAACTTCGGTAGACGGACAATTTTTCCATGAAAAACCGTCAACTAACCAGCTTTTTGATACCTTTTTAAATCTTAAAGGAGTCAAAACCGGCTACACGGAATTAGCTGGCCAGTGTTTTATTTCGCTCGGGGAAACTGATGATGGAAACGATGTTTTGACAATTGTGCTTGGCTCGCCAGACCGATTTGGAGAAACGAAAAAATTGTTATCGTGGGTTTACGATTCGTTTACTTGGGAATAATTTCGCGGAATTTTAGCAGAGATTAAGAGTTTGGTAATTCTAATTTTAGTAAGGTATCAAGGAGTTTTTCGTCATAGTCAGCGGTTTCTTTTAATTCATTTAGAATTTTTAACGGAAGCTCTTCGCCGTCTTTGAATTTCTCTAAAACCACAGCCAAATTATTTTTTTTCATTTTTTTGATGTTGTTTAATGTTTTTTACTAAAAATCGGAGATTCTGCCGTATAAAAGAATCTCCGATAGTTTGTAGCGTTTTTAGTCCAAGAAATTTAACAATAGTTTGCAATTTTTCTCGTTGTTTTTGGCTCAAAAAAGGAGAATTTCCAATAATATATTGAACTTTCTCAACTTCTTGTTTTTGCTCAGGAAATAGCGGCTGAATATTAGGAAAATTCTTATAAAATTCAGCCGCGATACTAAGTAAATCTTGCATTTTATTGAGTGCTTAATTCCATTAAAGAATTAATTTCTTTTTCTAGGATATCGTGAAATTTTTTGGTTTCCTCCTCATTCAAAGTCGGCAACAAAAGGGTCCACATTGATTTTTCTTTATCACTCATTGTTGATAGTTGTAGATATCCAAGGATTTTTTGTTGTAATTTTTCTTTATTAGTCATTTTTTTAAGATTAGAAAATAGGTAAAGTAATTAATTAAAAGATTTTAGAAGTAAGTTTGGAAAGACTTCCAGAAAAAATATTTTGAAAAACTTTATCAAAACTTACTTTTCCAGTTACGATATCTTGATTAATGGCCAAAACAGCGTTAACAACACCGTCTGGGTCATCACTATTAACCATTTCTACTAAGTTGTCAGCACCTGGATAAAAACCAGATTCTAAAATTGGTTTTAAGATTTTCTTTACAGGATTTGTCGCATATTTCAGTAAGAAATTAGGAATAAACATCGAAATTCCTCCAAATACTTGAATATCATGTTCAAGTGAATAAACTTCCTCATCACCGCTTTCCGTAACTCCTTCAATAGCTCCCAGAACTTTGGCAAATCCTGGGAAATTGCGGTGCAACCAAGATTGTCCAGCTTCTGGGGCAATGTCCCAAAGGCTCGCGAAAAATCCTTCGCGATCTTTTTTTGTCGTTTCAGAGATTTTTTCATACTTTTTTTGTGTTTCAGGATTATTTTTTAGGCGACTAAACACGCCAACGCTTTCCTGACTTTTTTTACTAAATTTTTCATTAGCTTTTTTGGCAACATAGTGAGCTGCTGCTTGTTTAGCTATTTGAGCGAGAATTTCTTTCATATTTTAAGGGGTTAATAAATAAAAATTCTGGTCATTTTATCATAAAATTAACAAAAAAACAAGAACAAAATCCCGCGAAATTGAAATAACACTCTACGAG
>JALVIB010000065.1 GCA_027028725.1 Candidatus Altimarinota bacterium | reverse complement strand
ATTCCGTCTGGTGTTTCCGCGATAAAAAGTGTCGCTAAACTTCCTTGTTCGATTTGTCGCAGAACTTTCCGCAAATTTTTGGAAACACCGACTTTAATCAAATTTTCCGCGAAAAAAGCCAGATAAATCACATGGATATCAGAAATTTTATCCAAATCTCCTTCGCCTAATTCCGCCTGATTAAAGCCATCAAAAGCAGTGTAAACAAAATTTCCCTCAATTGCTCGGCAGTAATCACATTTTGATTTCCCTACGGAATTCTTCGGACATTTTTTCCAAACGCCATTTTCAATCGATCCAGCACACTTTTTTTCGCGGGATTTTACCTCGATAGAAATTTTATCGCCGATTCTTATTTTTTTTCGTCCAAACCGATTTTCAGCACTCGCCTGAAACTCACAAGTTTCCTCGTCTATCCAGCGAAAATCATAAAGTAATACTTTCATTTTTGTGTATTGAAAGTAGCACAAAAAAGACTGTAAATCAATTCTAAAATCCCGCGAAATTTTCATCAAACACCCCCTCACCCCCTCTTCATCTGAAGAGGGGGGAATAAAATGAATTCCTATTTCTCTCCTCCTTAGACAAAGAGGAGAATTAAAGAGGTATTCTTTTTTTCGCGAGAATTTAAGTAAAAATATCTATTCATTTTTATTTTTCTTTTTATCCTCCCCCTTCACTTCCTTTTTATCTGAAGAGGGGGGAATAAAATGAATTCCTATTTCTCTCCTCTTTAGATAAAGAGGAGAATTAAAGAGGTGTTTGATTTTTAAGTTCAACTTTCTAAACTACAGCCGTGAAAAAAATTTTTAACAATTGTAAACAAAAAAAAATCCGTCAGAAGTTGCGAAATAATGCAACAGAAACAGAGCAGTTATTATGGGGAATCTTACGAAAAAAAAATTTAGGAGTTAAGTTTGTTAGACAATATGGGATTGGTGAGTATATAGTTGATTTTTATTGTCCACAAAAAAAATTAGCGATAGAAATTGATGGTGGACAACATTTTTATGAGGAAAATATTAAATACGATCAAAAACGAACTTTGTACTTAAACAAGCTGGGTATTAAGGTAATTAGGTTTACTAATGCAGATGTTTTTAATAATCTAGAGAATGTTTGTAATGAAATTATTTATAATTTAGAAACATTATTATAAACACCCCTTTGATTCCCCTCTTTGAAAAAGAGGGGAGAATGAAGAATTTCTTATTAAAATCTCGCGAGATTTTCACAAAAACAACAAAATGACTGACTCAAAAAAACTATCGTTCACCAATAAACTCTGGAAATTTCGTAAGGAAAAAATCGAAACTTTGGAAAAATTACAGGAATCGATTTTATCTGATTTAGGACTAGAAAATCCCGCGAAAATTCAGCAGTTCATAAATCCTTCACTCAACGATTTGCGCGATCCCTTTGCTCTGAAAAATATGGATAAAGCGGTGGCGCGAACAATTCAAGCAATTAAAAATGGGGAACGAATAATGATTGCTGGCGACTTTGACGCAGACGGGATTACTTCAACGGTGATTTTGGTTTCCGCTTTGCAAGAATGTGGGGCGGAAGTTTCTTACTTTATCCCCGATCGAACAAATGATAGTCATGGTTTGCAAAAGAAATTTATGGAAAATTTCGCGGGAAAAAATGTTAAACTGGTGATAACTTGCGATTGTGCGACTAATGATGCGGAAGAAATTAGTTATGGGAAAAGTTTGGGAATTGATACGATTGTGACCGATCACCACCAAATGGATCCCGCGAGATTTCCGCAGGACGCAGTGGCGGTAGTTAATTGTCAGACTTCGGACAATTTGGACGAACGAAATTTATCAGGATCGGCAGTTGCTTTCAAATTTGCCACGGCTCTGGTGAGCACTTTTTTTGATCAGAAAAAAACTCCAAAAGCCCTCACCCCCAGCCCTCTCCCCGAGGGAGAGGGAGATAATTCGAAGAAGATTTCAGAAATCATTGATCCACTTCTAGAAATTGCGACAATTGGAATTATTTCGGATTGTGTAAAATTAGTCGGTGATAATCGGATTATCGCGAAATATGGTTTGGCGAAAATGTCGCGAACTTCTTGGAATGGCTTAAAAATTTTATTGGAAAGATTGAAAATTAATAAAGTTGATGAACAAGCGATTGGTTTTTTTGTTGCGCCTCATTTGAACGCCGCTTCGCGGTTAGGAGATGTGATGATTGCCGTGCAGCTTTTTCTGGGAAATCCCGCGAAAAATGAGGAGCGGGTGGCTTATTTAATGGACTTAAACCGCGAACGACGAGTGCAGACTGATCTGATGATAAAATCTGCTGAAAAACAAATTCAAACGGGAGCAGCTTGTCAGTTTTTTTTCGCGGAAAATTGGGAACAAGGAATTTTAGGCTTGGCGGCTTCTCATTTTGTCGAAAAACTAAATGTTCCAATCGTGATGGGGACAATTCGGCAAATTGATGGAATGTTGAGCGCTTCCTGTCGCGCTCCGGAAGGATATTCAATGATTGATGGCTTGGCAAATTCCGCGAAATTTTTGGAAAGTTTTGGCGGGCACGCCGGAGCGGCAGGATTTATCGCTAAACCTAAAAATTTAGAAAAAATTCGTGAATACTATGGATTAGAATCAATTGCCGAATTATTTGAAGCTGTTGGCTCTGAAAAAATAGATTTGAAAGATGTAAAGTTAGCCTTTGAAAATCAAAAAGTTATAGGTTACGCTTTTTTTGTTTTGGAATAGCCAATCCAAGATTAGGTAATCTTACAAAATCGATTGACACCTGTCACAGACCATCCGTCTTAGCATATCATTGTTGAATATTATCTTGATAAATT
>JALVIB010000064.1 GCA_027028725.1 Candidatus Altimarinota bacterium | reverse complement strand
GGTTGGGATGGCGTGAAAAATATTTTTCATAAAATGGTTGAAACAGAATCCCGCGAAATTGTGAGTTTTTCGAACTTCGACAAACTGGCAGAACTTTTGCCGACATTTTTACCGGAACATTTCGAAAAACGCTTGAAAAAAGGAATTAAAACGCGATTTATTTCGCCGTGGACGGAAACCGCGGAAAAATTTCGCGGGAATTTTTTTCCACCAGATATGGACGAAAAATTGTTGGAAATTTTCCTTATTTCTCAAAACGAATTCTATTTTGATTCAGAGATTTCCGTTTTCGCGGGATTTGTGGCGATTATTAATCTCAATCGTAAAAATCCGGTTGGAGTAATTATCGAAAACCCTGAAATATTCCGTACCCAAAAGGCAATTTTTGACCTCGCCTGGCTCGGAGCAACCAGTTTTATCTCGCAGTAATGAAAAAATAAAATTAAGTTCGAACTTTACACAGAATAAGTTTTTGTTGAAGTTCGAACTTAAGATTTTATTTTTTCGCGGGATTTTGACATATCTCGCGTATTGCCTAACATAAACAGCGAATTCTAACCTTTTATAAAATGTCAGACAAAAAACCAGGAGCACTTTACAAATTACGACGCAGTAAAAACGCGCGACTTATCATTATGGTCGTACTTTTGGCGATTTTAGCCGTTCTTTATTTTATGTTTGAGAAATTTCGCGTATTTATCATCGGTTTGATGATTGTGATTTTGGCGGCGGTAGGATTTGAATTATTTGACTATGACATTGATTTGGGACGACTTTGGGATACAGGATCTTTACAAGAATCTCGTGTACAAACCAAAAATGGAGTGAAATTAATCGGAGAATGTATTGCTGATGATTTGAATTGTTCTAACTTTAAAACACAACCCGAAGCACAAGCTCTTTATGACAAATGTGCTGAGGAAATAAAATCTTACAACGCCCACCTAGAAGGGAAAGATGTAAAATCACTCGATGTTTACGGACTTGATCGTGATAAAGACGGGATTGTTTGTGAGGCATTGCCCAAAGGTGCGTAATTTCGCGGGAAAAGATTTTGGAAATTAATAGTTATTTTGTAGGCGCGACGGAGTCGTCGTGCTTTCAAAAATCCCGCGAAATTTCAAATTCTACCCAATAATCTTCATCAATTTCTCCTCATCAATTGCCGGACCAATTCCTGCGAAACGCAGGTTTTCTGGGACGAGGATTTTTTTCGCGAGATTTTCCACTTCTTCTTTGGTTACCGCGGAAATCTTGTCCTGCCATTCCTCAAAAGTTTCTTGGGAATTATACATTAGCTCATTTTTCGCGAAATTATGCGCGACATGCTCGGTGTCTTCAGTCGATAAATCAATTTTTCCCAACAAATAATTTTTGGCTTTAACAAATTCGTCGTCCTCCACGCCGTTTTCGCGAATATCGTCGTATTCAAAGCGAATTGCTTCCGCAGCTTTCAAGACATCATCCAACTTCACTCCGGCGCGTGTGGAAATCAATCCCGTGTCGCTATATTCATCGACTGAAGTGCGGATTGAGTAGCACAAACCCTTTTTTTCGCGGACATTTTGGAACATTCGCGCGCTCATATTTCCACCCAAAATTGTCGCGAGAACTTTTAGAGCGGGATATTCGGGATCTTCTTCGGCGACAGCTCGCGCCCCAAAAGAAATGTGATATTGCTCAGTTTTTTTCTCACGGATAGAGAATTTTTTGGTCGCGAGATTTTCGTCAAACGGCTTCATTTCCAAACCTTGTTCAGCCTCTTCCATCGGGAAATATTCTTCAACCATATCCAAAGTTTTTTCATTTACCGCACCAGCCACGGTGATAACCATGTTTTTCGGCACATACAATTTTTCGCGATAATCCAAAAACATTTCTTGCGTCACACTTTTTATCAACTCTTTTGTCCCAATTTGGTCGCGTCCCAAAGGTTGGTCGCCAAAAACCAGTCGCTCAAAATCCCACGAAATTTGGTAAGTTGGCATATCCAAATACATCGCCATTTCCTCCAAAATCACACCTCGTTCTTTCTCGATTTCCTCCGGTGCAAACTTGGAATTCAGCAACATATCAGACAAAACATCCAAAGATTTCGCGAGATTTTTGGCATTAGATTTGATGAAATACCCCGCGTATTCTTTTCCCGTAAAGGCGTTAAAGGCTCCACCAAACGAATCGACCGCCTCGGCAACAGCTTTCGGTGTTTTGTAGCGTTCCGCACCTTTGAAAAACATATGTTCCAAAAAGTGCGAAATTCCCGCGATATCCATCGTTTCATAGCGCGATCCCGCCCCCGCGAGAATCATGGTCGTGACAACTTTTGTGCCAGGCATTTCCACCGCTTGCAAGCGTAATCCGTTTTTGAGTGTTCGTGAGTGTAGTTTCATAATTATCAATTAAAATCCCGCGAATTTTAGCAGGTTTTTGAGAATCCCGCGAAATTTTTTGTTGTCATTGCGAGGGAAGCGAAGAATGAGCGACGAAGCAATCTACTTCTAATTATTAGGCAGTAGATTGCCGCGCTTTTTTTATAATAAATTTTGAAATCGCTCGCAATGACAGGGAGGAAAACGGAAATCCCGCGAAAAAATTTGTAGGGAGCGAATATCTTCGCTCCACAAAAACAAATCCAAATAAAAAAGGAAAATAATTAGGAACGAAAATATTCGTTCCCTACGCCAAACAAGAATCTGTTATTAAAATTGAAAATTTCGCGGGATTTTACTATTCAGAATCATCATTAAGGGAAAAATCTAATGACTTCTCATATTCAATTATCTTTTTTTTATCAATTATATTTTTAACAGAAACAATAATATACCTAATATATTCAATATTATTACTAATACTA
>JALVIB010000063.1 GCA_027028725.1 Candidatus Altimarinota bacterium | reverse complement strand
TCGTTGCTCCAACACCGGGAGATGTTTGGGAATTACAAGCTGATAAATCTATGAAAAAACTGGCTTGGAAAAATCCTGTTTCCGAGGAAATTGGAGAGATTTTGGCATAAAATTTCGCGGGATTTTAGGCAGCTAAGATTAAATTCTTAATATTTGTTTGATTCAAAGCCTTTTTAAAATCTTCATGAGAGATTAGTCCTCCTTCCTCAGGCTTTTTATTCATCTTGTTTTCTATTTTTTGAGCATTAGAAGGGTTTCTTACAATTTCACTTAATTTTTTCACAATAGCGGCTGAGTCTCCATTTTTTTTAACTATATTTCCAATTTTGCTTAAAATTTCTTTTCGATATGCAAAAACTATATCAGGAAACACCCAATCCAAATAAACCATTTCTCCAACTGGTAAAAATATATTTATATATCGAGGATCCTCTACCAAATTCCAAAGAATATTTTTTTGGGAGTTGCTTAATCCTAACTCTTCTGCAATGTTGTCTATTTTCTCATTGGTATCTTTAATATCTGACGGAATTTCACTCATCTGCATGCAATTAAATAATCACAATATTTTTAACAAAATGTTAAACATATGTCAAACCAGTTCTATTTCTTTAAAATCCCGCGAAATTTTTATCGAAAAAGAATAGCTGTTCGCTCAACACCAATTCCGATTGCGCGAATTGGGCAATCGATTAGTTTCTCAACCGCCAAAACATAATTTCGCGCGTTTTCCGGAAGATCATCAAAACTTTTGGCGTTAGAAATGTCCTCATCCCAGCCCGGAAAAGTCTGGTATTCTACTTCTAACTTTCGCATCGCCTTTCGCGTAGTTGGTACAGAAAAAATTTCTTTGCCATCCAAAATATATTTTGTCGCGACTTTTATTTCTCCAAATCCAGACAGAACATCCAGTTTGGTTAAATTAATCATATCCATCCCCGCCGTTTCGACAGAATTTCGTACTGCAACCGCATCAAACCACCCACAGCGTCGTGGTCGTCCAGTTGTCGCTCCAAACTCGTGTCCGCGTTGTCGTAAATCTTCTTCTTGATCACCACCAATTTCTGTCGGAAAAGGTCCTGACCCAACCCGCGTACAATACGCTTTAGCAATTCCAATTACTCCTGAAATATTTCGCGGAGCAACTCCTAATCCAGTACAAATCCCCCCGGTTGAAACTGGCGAACTGGTCACGAACGGATAAGTTCCGTGGTCTAAATCTAACTGATGTGCCTGCGCCCCCTCAAAAAGAACTTTTTTGCCTTTCTTAATTTCTTCATACAAAAATTTTCGCGTATCGCAAAGAAGCGGTTTAATGCGATCTTTAATTTTCAATAATTTCGCGATTTCTTCTTCCGGATCTAGATCTAAATCGTAAAGTTTCGCGTGCAAGGCGCAATTTTCGCGGATTTTTTCCACAAATAATTCCTCGTCCAGCAAATCTTCACAGCGAATCCCGCGCCGTGCCGCTTTATCCGCATAAGCCGGACCAATTCCACGACCAGTTGTTCCAATTTTTTTGTCGCCTTTGCGTCTTTCTAATTCGTTATCAATTTTTTTGTGGTAATCCAAAAGGACATGCGCTCGCAACGAAATTTTGACCCGCGAATCAATATCCGCCAAACCAGAGTCTTTCAAATCATCAAGTTCCTTCGCCATATCCAACAAATCCACGACCGTTCCATTTCCAATCACGCCGATTGTTCCTTTATGCAACAATCCTGATGGTAAAATATGAAAAACATATTTTTTCCCATCAACCACAATCGTGTGTCCAGCGTTTGCTCCACCAGAAAATCTTGCGACAATATCAAAATGTCCGCTAAATGAATCAACTAGTTTTCCTTTTCCTTCGTCCCCCCATTGTGCTCCGATAATTGCTACATTTTGTCCGAGATCGTTGAGGATTTTGTCCATTTGGGGGGGGTGAAATTAGAAAATATACCTCGAGAATTATCTATTTTGCTCAACTTTCGTCAAAGAAAATCCCGCGAAATTTTTAAACATCTCTTTATTTCCACACAAATGAAATCTAAACTAATTAAAAATCCTTATAACAATGGTTTGAAAACTACTCATAGGGTTTTCCATAACCTTAATATTCCAAAAGTTGCAGTTTATTTTGAAATCTAAGGAATTTCATCTAAATAACTCCTGTAAAATACTTTTCCCCCAACGGGAATTTTCGCGAGCGTCAAGAAAGATGACTTCTTGCAAATCTGGAAATGCTCCAACTACTCGCGATAAATTCGCGATAATTTGCGGCATCACCCAAACATCCCAAAAACTCATTCCCGATATTTTCATAACTCTTTCAACCTCTTCCAAAAGCGGATGAGGTGAATTAAAAATGAATTTTTGAATAATTACTTTTTGAATATCAAACTGCTTTAATTCCGGCGTAGCCATGTCTTTCATTAGCAGAAGTTGTTTTTTATCGCGATTTTGACGCATTAGATTTAGTATTTTTGCCGTTCCGCCAGAAGCCGATTCTCCGTAAACTTTTTCATTTTCACCGATATTTTGGGAAAGTTCGTCAAAAATATTTTTTAGTGTAGAAATACTGGAAAAATTGACGCTCAAAACTTCTCCATCCGAAAATCCCGCGAAAATTTCCTCAATTTTGTGCCGTGTATAAGCGTTAAAATCAGGAGATTTCACAGAAATTAAGTCATCGGGGATTTGCAGGGAAATTTTGTTTTTCAAAAAATCCAAATCCGCTTTTTCACCATCAGCAACACCGATAAAAATGCGGAAAAACGAAAAAGAATCATCAATTTTGTGGCGGTGGAAGAAAATTTTAGAAAATTTCGCGAGTTTATTCTTTAATTCCCGCCAGTCATCAGGATGCCACGCACCGATGGTTAAGTTCCCATTTT
>JALVIB010000062.1 GCA_027028725.1 Candidatus Altimarinota bacterium | reverse complement strand
GAGGGCACGGAGGAAAGGGAACGCTAACGAAAGTTCGTAAAATCATTTGTGCGGAAATTCTAGAGACGCTTTGAAAAGTGTCAAAAATTTCGCGAGATTTTGTCTCGTAAACTTGTGGACAGGTTAAAAATGACAAAGAAAAAAATATTGTTATAATTTCGCGGAAAATGAATTCTCTACCAAAACCGATTACGGATGCGATTGAAGCGCTTTCCAATTTACCCGGAATTGGGACGCGGAGTGCCGAGCGGTTGGTTTTTTATCTTTTGCAAAATCCCGCGAAAATTGACCAAAAAATCGGCCAATCTATTCTGGATTTGAAAAAAAATATCAAGGAATGCGCGGAATGTTTTAATTATTCTGAAAGCAAGAAATGCCCGATTTGTTCCTCATTTTCCCGCGAAAAAAATGTTCTCTGTGTGGTGGAAACGCCGCTTGATTTGTTGGCGCTGGAAAAAACTCACGAATTTCGCGGGAAATACCATGTTTTACACGGAGTTTTGAGCCCGTTGAATCGTGTTTCGGCTGACGATTTACGGATTGCGGAACTTTTGGAGCGTGTCCAAAAAAATCCTGAAATTACAGAAATTATCATCGCCACTTCGGGGACAACAGAATCAGAAGCAACCGCGATGTTTATTCGCGAACAACTAATCCCAATTTTTCGCGGGAAAATTTCGCGACTGGCTCGGGGAATTCCGACTGGCGGAGATTTGGACTATTTAGACGCGGGAACGCTTTCCAAGGCGATGATAGATCGACGGGAGTTTTAGGGAAGTTAATAATTAACAGTTAATAGTTAATAATTGAAATTTCGCGGGATTTTAGGCAAGGCTAAATTTTCATCGTAGGGGACGGTTTCAAACCGTCCCTAACAAAAAATTCCTTAAATAAAATAGGGGAAATTTGAAATTTCGCGGGATTTTCTTATTTAGAAAAACAAGTCCGGACTTGGCACAAGATAAAAAGTTGTTTAAGTCCGGACTTAAGTTTTTCTTCAATTTACTCTTTCCACCAACCTTTTGGGTCAGAATGAAATCGTAGTAATTCCTCACTTTCTTTATCATTTGTTTTGCCGAATTTCTCCAAAGCTTCCGCAATTTCCGCGAAATTTGTCAGAGGGAGCATATTAACTTTCCCTTTTTTCGCATTTTCGGGAAGCTGTGGTGTATCCCAACTAAAAATCGCGAGAATATTTTCCACTTTGGCATCTAGTTCGTTTCGCAAAGCTTCCGCCGATTTGATTGACGAACCACCAGTCGAGAAAGCGTCTTCGATAATTAGCACATTTTTGCCTTTTTCTCCGCGCCCCTCCACTTGTTTTCCCACTCCGTGAGATTTTGGCTCAGGACGAACATAAAGCATCGGTTTTCCCAAATATTGTGCGATAAACGCCGCCCATGGAATTCCGGCGGTAGCTGTCCCCGAAATAACTTCATGGGGCAAATTTTCGCGGGAAATTAAGTCTAGAAAGGCTTTAACAACTTCTTGGCGTGCTTCGGGGATACTGATTAATTCGCGACAATCACAATAAATCGGCGATTTAATTCCGCTCGCCCAAACGAAAGGATTTTCAAAATTAGTTTTCACCACATCATTTTGAACGAGAATTTCCGCGATATTTTTCATTTGAAGGGATTAAGCAAAATCTTCACCAGGTTCTAATAACCTCAATTTAATCGGATCGACATCAACTACAACAATTTCCGCACCACAAAGATCACATTCGAGAATTTCTTCCTCGACGAAATCTTCAGCAGCGACTTCAAACTTTCCGCGACAGTCTGGACAGTAGATTATAAACTCTTCGATCATTTTTTGGGGGAAGGAATTTTATTCCAGATAGACTTTTATCAAATGTTGGAAATAAAGTCCAAATTTTTCGCGGGAAAATTTTAGAAAAAATGAATGATATGTAGGTAATTAAAAGTTAATAGTTAAAAGTTAAAAATTATTTTTCGTATTTCTTGTAGGCGCGACGGCGCCGTCGCGCTTTCCAAAATCCCGCGAATTTTTCAAAATAAAAAAAACTTCCCGCCCCACTTTTTGTCTGACGATGGCGGGATCTTCGAATTATTTTTTAAGAATCTTTATAAGCAAATCCCCCTCGCCCCCTTTATCAAGGGGGAAAGTAAGTGAACAGGAGGGAAAAGGAATGTTTTTTATAAATCCCGCGAAATTTTCACCTCACCCCAACCCTCTCCTAGGAGGAGAGGGAGTTTTTTTGAATTTTCTTCAACTCATAAACCTTTTCCAGTGCCTCGCGTGGCGATAAATCGTCGGGATTGATTTCGGCTAAAAGTTTTTCCACTTCGGATTCGAGTTTCATTTCCACGATTTTTTCGCGGATTCGGGGCGCGGAAAATAAATTTGGTTGAACATTGCCGATGTTTTCGTTTTCCAGTTTGGCTAAAATTTCGCGGGATTTTTGGATAACTTCTTTGGGAAATCCGACCGACGCGGCAACCTCTATCCCGAAAGAATCAGAGATTCCGCCTTTTTTAATTTTTCGTAAAAAGATGATTTCCTCGTCGTTTTGCGCCACGGCAACATGATAATTTTCCGCGAAATTTAGGTTTTCCACGCAATCGATAAGTTCATGATAATGTGTCGCGAAAATTGTTTTCGCCCCAATTTTGTCGTGTAAAAATTCCGTAATCGCCCACGCCAGCGAAATCCCGTCAAAAGTAGAAGTCCCGCGCCCAATTTCGTCCAGAATAATGAAACTTTGAGCAGTCGCGGCGTTCAAAATATGCGACATTTCCGCCATTTCCACAAAAAAAGTGGATTTTCCCGCTGCCAGATTATCACTCGCTCCCACACGCGTAAAAATTCGATCGACAATCCCCATTTCGCATTTTTCCGCGGGGACAAAACTCCCGATTTGCGCGAGCAAAATTATCAGCGCGTTTTGGCGTAAAAATGTGGATTTTCCTGACATATTCGGACCAGTAATTAGCCAAAATCTTCCTCCTTCGTCAAAAATTTCGCGGGATTTTGCCGACTTCGGAGGACGCAGCGCGGGATTTTCGCCAGTGTTTAAATATAAATCATTGGCGATAAAGCGTTCCGTAGAAATTTTTTCCACAACGGGATGCCGTCCGTTTTTGATTTGCAAAATTTTAGAATTTTCCAAAATTTCCGGTCTCGTCCAGCGCCAGCGCAAAGCGGTTTTGGTCAAAGTCAAAAGCGCGTCAATTTCGGCAATTGCCTGCGCGGCAACCTGCAATTTTCCCGCGAAATTCATCACTTCATCGCGTAATTCCTGAAACATTTTGTGCTCCAACTCGTACGCTTCACTTTCCGCGGAAAGCACTTTTGTCTCGTATTCCGCCAGTTCCGGTGTCGTAAATCTTTCCGCATTGACCAAAGTCTGACGGCGTTGCCAGTTTTCCGGCACATGCTGCGCGGCGGCTTTGGAAACTTCCAAACAAAAACCGAAAGTTTTGGAAAACTTAATCCGCACTTTCTCAATTCCTGATTCCGCCTTTTTTTTCGCGAGAAAATTGTCTAACCAAGCTTGCGCATTCCTCTGCAAGTCGCGCAATTCATCTAATTTTGCTGAATATCCGTCGCGAAAAATTCCTCCCGCGGTAATTTCTAAAGGCGGATCGTCATTTAGAGCGCTTTGCAGTTTCGCCCAAATCGTTTGAAATTGCCGTAAAATTTCCGCTTTCTGCGAAAATTTCGCGGAATTTGCCGTGGCGCAAACTTCCGCTAAATCAGGGAAAACCGCCAAACTATTGCGCAGAAAAACTAAATCACGCGCGTTCCCGCGATTAACCGCAATTCGCGCGATGACGCGTTGCAAATCGCAAATCTTTTTTAATTTTTCGTCCAAAATCCCGCGAAATTTTGCGTTTTCTACGAGTTCGGAAACTGATTCTGAGCGTGCTAAAATTTTTTCGCGATCAAGAAGCGGATTAGCTAGCCATTGGCGCAAAAGTCGGCTTCCCATGGCGGTATTTGATTTTTCAAAAACTGACCATAAAGTCGAATTTTTTTCGCCCGCGAAAATTGGTTCAAAAATTTCCAAATGTCGCATTGTTTGCGTATCCAACGGCATGATTTCGCGCGTCGAATATTTCACCAGTTTCTGAAAATGTGGAAGCTTGCTTTGCTGAGTTTCCTGCAAATAATCCAAAATTTCCGCGGAAACGCGGATGAGAATTTCTAATTTTTCAATCCCGAAAACCTGCAAATTATTGACCCCAAAATGTTTTTTCAAAAGTTCATCCGAATTTTTTCGCGGGAATTTCCGCGGAGTTTTGAGCGCTGATGGAAGTTTCTCGCAAAACTTTTCGTCATCAAAAAGTTCCGTCGGAATCAAAATTTCGCGGGGATTTAGTTTCCAAATTTCGTCTAGAAAATCCAAAAAATTGCTAAACCCTGCCGTCCGAAAATCTCCTGTCGATAAATCCGCCACCGCCAAACCGTAGTTTTCCTTTTTCCGATCAACATCAATCGCCACCAGATAAGAATTTTTCTCGGGATCGAGATTTTTTTCCACACTCGCGCCCGGCGTGACGACACGGGCAATTTCCCGCGAAAATTTGCCGTCTGCTAGCGGAACTTGTTCGGCAATGGCGACCTTGTAGCCTTGATCAACGAGCGTTTCCAGATATTTATCCGCAGAATGATAAGGCACTCCGCACATCGGCATTTCGTTTTCGGTTCCCTTGTGGCGCGCGGTCAAAGTTATCCCCAAAATTCGCGACGCCAGCTTGGCGTCCTCGAAAAACATTTCGTAAAAATCTCCCAGCCGAAAGAACAAAATGGCGTCCGGCACTTTCTTTTTTAATTCCAAATATTGCCGTTGAATGGGGGTGCTCATACGGATTTAAAAGTATCGTTTTTGATATTTTTTGCAAAATTTTCGCGGGATTTTTAAACAAAAAAATCAAATTTTATGAACTTTGTCTTTTTTTTGAAAAAAATATTTGTTTTTTTGCTAAATATCACCAAAAGACTAAAATTTCGCGGGATTTTAAGCAAAAACATGAAAAAATCTTTTACCGAAAAATTCATTGAAGCGATTTCACTCAAAGACAAAGACCAGACTTGGGGAAGTTTTTTATTGGAAATGGCGATTCTGATTATTTTTATTCTTTTTATTCGGACTTATGTTTTTCAACTTTTCCGCGTTTCCGGTCCGTCGATGTGTCCGACACTAAATCAATTTGAAACTGGTTGCGAATACGGAAACGGGGAATTTATTTTTGTGAACGAGTTTGTTTATAATTTTTTACACAAACCGGAAAGAGGAGATATTGTTGTTTTTGAAGACAAAGATTTAGGGAAAAATTTAATTAAACGAGTTATTGGAATTCCGGGTGACAAAGTAGAAGTAATCGATGGTAAAGTTTATCGAACAAACGCAAATTCCCGCGAAAAAATTCAGTTGCAAGAACCTTATTTGTCCGCGAAAAATCAGGGAATGACGCGATCATCAAAAGCCGAATTCATCGTCCCCGAAGGGAAATATTTATTATTTGGAGATAATCGTTTGGAAAGTTTAGATTCGCGGTTATGTTTTGCGCATGGTTGCAATGATCACAATTCGCCTTTCATTGATTTGAAAGACATCAAAGGGCGCGCAGAATTCACGATTTGGCCGAATCAGCGGGAATTGGAATCAATTGATTATTAAAATTTCCACCGCCTTGCGGGGCACAGCACGGGATTTTTTTAAAAAAGAAAAACAAGTCCGGACTTGGCACAGGATAAAAGGTTGTTTAAGTCCGGACTTAAGATTTTCTTTTTTATTTTTTCGCGGGATTTTTTATATAAACAATTGCGGTCGACCAAATTCCTTTTCTCAACTATTAACTATTAACTTTTAACTATTAACTATTAATTATCAGAAAGGATTTTTGGCTGTCCTAAAAATAAACCTCCCCACTTTCCACTTTCTTTTTCAGCGCCGGATATTTCGCGAGATTTATGTCTTCCTTCAAAATTTTTAATGCCCAGTGGCGTGTGTCTTGTAGCATTTGCAAATCAGACAAATCCGCCACTTTGAAATCAGGCATTCCTGCTTGTTTCGTGCCGTAAATTTCTCCCATCCCGCGAAGTTGCAGATCAATTTCCGCGAGTTTTTGCCCTTGGTGATATTGCTCCAACGCTTTTAATCGCGTTTTGTTTTTATCATCAGGTTTCCCGCAAATCAGAAAACAATAACTCTGCATATCGTTTCGTCCAATTCGCCCGCGAAATTGGTGCAGTTGCGCCAGCCCAAATCTCTCTGCATTTTCAATCACCATAACTGTTGCATCGGGAATATCCACTCCAACTTCGATCACCGAAGTGGAAACCAAAATGTCAAACTCTTTATTCTTAAACCTCTCCATAATCGCTGTTTTTTCGCGGGGTTTTAGTTTTCCGTGCAGAAATTCCACGCGTTTATCAGGAAAAATTTCCCGCGAAATTTTTTCGTATTCCTGTAAAACGCTTTTCGCCTCAATTTTATCCGACTCATCCACCAGCGGACAAACCCAAAAAATTTGTCGCGATTTTTCAATCTGGTCGCGGATAAACAAATGCAAAAGATTTTTTTCCTTTGGTGTGGCGACAATTTTGGTAATAACTTGTTTTCGCCCCGGCGGAAGTTCGTCAATAACTGATAAATCCTGATTTCCGTAAATTGTCAGCGCCAAAGTTCGCGGGATTGGCGTGGCGGTCATCGCAACCACATGTGAATTATTTTTCGCCAAAATTGCGCGCTGCGCCACTCCAAACCGATGTTGTTCGTCAATTATTGCCAGTCCAAGATTTTTGAAAATTGTGTCTTCGGTCAAAACGGCGTGAGTTCCGATAAGGACTTGAATTTGTCCGTCAGCTAAATCGCGTTTAATTAGTTTCTTGTTTTTAGCGGTAGTCGCGCCGATAAGCAGTTCCACGCGAATTTCCGCGGGATTTTGTTTGACAGAAACCCCCTCTAGTTCCCCCTTGTCAGGGGGAGAACTTGAAATTCCCGCGAAAAATTCTACCGCTTTTTTGAAATGTTGTTGCGCGAGAATGGCGGTTGGTGCGAGAATGACAACTTGGTTGCCTGCACGAATTTGTGCCGCAGCCGCGAGAAAAGCGACAACGGTTTTTCCGCTTCCGACATCTCCCTGGACTAGTCGATGCGCGGGACGATCTTTTTCAAAATCTTTCAAAATCTGAAACAAAACTTTTTTCTGCGCCAGAGTTAGTTCAAAAGGTAAAGTTTTCAAATCGGCTTTAACCGCCTCGGGATCTAATTTCGCGGGATATTTGTTACGACTAGTTTGGTTGCGAATAAGTTTTTCGCGCAAAACGCGCACTTGAATTTCAAAAATTTCCTCAAACGACAACCGTTTTTTCGCGAGATTCCAGTCTTCCACACTTTTTGGCGCGTGAATAGACCGAATTGCTTCAAATTTTCGCGGAAAATTGTATTCCGCTAAAATCTCGGCAGGCAAAATTTCCGCGAAATCTTTCGCCAACGGCAATAATCCCGCGATTTTTTCGCGTAACCATTTACTTGTAATCGGCGGAGACTCTGAATAGATCGCCCGCAATCGCCCGACATGAACATCTCGGTGCAAGTGAACTTCGGGATTAGAAATCTGAATTTTCCCAAAATCCCGCGAAATTTTTCCCACAAGATAAACGCGCGCCTCGTCTTTTATGTTTTTCAACATATAAGGAATCTGAAACCAAACCGCTTCAATTTCTGCGCCATCGTCTAAAATTAAAACAGCTTTGCCGATTTTTTTTCCGCGGGGAGTTTTTTCTACGCGAAAATCACAGAGTTTTCCCGAAATTGTATTTTTTACTCCCAACTGAATGCTTAAAAACTGCGAAGTTATTTCCGTTGACTCAATATTTCGCGGGAAATATTCTAGCAAGTCCTGAATTGTCGTAATCCCCATCTGGGATAGCTTTTTCAGATGTGCAGAAGTGGTTCTGAGTGCAGTTTTTAGTGGAATTTTCAAACTCATCGCGAAAATTTTAGCAAAAAAACTCAAAAAAAACTTGCCAAAAGAAAGCATTTGTCCGAAAATTTACAATGAACTTGTAGAAAACACTTGTTTTCTCGCTCGTTTTCCGGTATAATTACCCGAAATTTATAACACATTCACACAAAATGAAAAAATTTATCGCACCCGTTCTCGGATTATTACTAGCTGTTGGAGTGTTTACTCTAGGAGCGGACATGGTCGCTCACGCTCAACTTATTGATCCAGCAGACAATCCAGCTAATATTTCTACAGCAACTGCAGGAGAAGGTTCATTCCGAGCAATTGCCCGAAAAATTGTTAACTTTATCCTTTATTTCTTAGGATTAATTGCCACAGTGATGGTGATTTATGGAGGTTTCCTTTACATTACTTCCGGAGGAGACGACACCGAAAAAGCCAAAAAAGTTCTTATGTATGCGGCAATTGGTATCGTAGTTGTTCTTATTTCATTCGCCCTAGTAAACACATTATTAAC
>JALVIB010000061.1 GCA_027028725.1 Candidatus Altimarinota bacterium | reverse complement strand
ATTCTTTAAGAAGAGTTTGATCCTGGCTCAGGATGAACGCTGGCGGTGCGTTTAATACATGCAAGTCGAACGAGAAGCTAAATTTATTTAGTGGAAAGTGGCGAACGAGCGAGTAACACGTAAGCATCTGCCCTGTACTCGGGGATAACTCGGCGAAAGTCGGGCTAATACCGGATGGTCTCGAAAGAGTAAAGATTTATCGGTACAGGAGGAGCTTGCGGGCTATCAGCTAGTTGGTGAGGTAAAGGCTTACCAAGGCTATGACGGCTACCGGGTGTGAGAGCATGACCCGGCGCGATGGGACTGAGACACGGCCCATACTCCTACGGGAGGCAGCAGTAAAGAATCTTCCGCAATGGGCGAAAGCCTGACGGAGCGACACCGCGTGGTGGATGACACCCCTAGGGGCGTAAACACCTTTTATGAGGGAAGAAGATCTGACGGTACCTCATGAATAAGCACCGGCTAATTACGTGCCAGCAGCCGCGGTAATACGTAAGGTGCAAGCGTTATCCGGAATTATTGGGCGTAAAGCGTCCGCAGGCGGTTTGTTAAGTTGGTTATGAAATACCGGTGCTCAACATCGGTGCTGTAGCCAAAACTGGCAAACTAGAGTAGTGGAGAGGTATGTGGAATTGTGCAAGTAGGGGTAAAATCCGTAGATATGCACAGGAACACCAAAAGCGAAGGCAGCATACTGGACACTTACTGACGCTCAGGGACGAAAGCGTGGGGAGCGAAAGGGATTAGATACCCCTGTAGTCCACGCCGTAAACGATGCATGCTCGGTGTAGGGACCCTCGACCTGGTCTCTGTGCCTAAGGTAACCCGATAAGCATGCCGCCTGTGTAGTACGATCGCAAGATTAAAACACAAAGGAATAGACGGGGACCCACACAAGCGGTGGATTGCGGGGTTTAATTCGATAATAAGCGAGTAACCTTACCCAGACTTGACATCCTGATCGTAGATTTTAGAAATAATTTCGTCAGTTCGGCTGGATCAGTGACAGGCGTTGCATGGTTGTCGTCAGCTCGTGCCTTGAGGTGTGCGGTTAAGTCCGTGAACGAGCGCAACCCTCATCCTATGTTGTACTTTCATAGGAGACTGCCCGTCATAAACGGGAGGAAGGTGAGGATGACGTCAAATCAGCATGACCCTTATGTCTGGGGCTACACCCACAATACAATGGGACGTACAAACTGAAGCGAAGCAGCAATGTGGAGCCAATCGGATAAAACGTCTCCCAGTTCGGATTGAAGTCTGAAACTCGACTTCATGAAGTCGGAATCGCTAGTAAACGTATATCAGTCATGGTACGTTGAATATGTTCCTGGGTCTTGTACTCACCGCCCGTCAAGGCATGGAAGCCGGAGACGCCCAAAGTCTGTCTAGTAAAGATGGCCTAAGGTGGAATCGGTGACTGGGCTTAAGTCGTAACAAGGTATCCGTACGGGAATGTGCGGATGGAATACTGCCATTACAGTGGCTAAGTCGGATTTTCTACATTGTAGATTTTAGAAGATAGAAAGTTTTTCTACGGAAATTTGTTTCTTTCTATTCCGAAGAAGTTTACAGGCATTTAGTTGTCAAGATGTAAAAATCTGATGGTCGTGTGTCCGAGGTGAAAAAGAACATTAAAAAAGCTCCTTCGGGAGCTTTTTTTGTTATATAGGAAAAATCCCGCGAAATTTTTTAGAGTTGCTACAAAATCAGACTCTACATCCCGACCAAATTCTCATCTTGCGATGGCGGGATCTTCGAATTATTTATAAAAACAAATCCTTCTTTTTATTTCGTATTGTATTTTGTCCCTCTTTCACTAGGGGGAATTCTTCAGCAGAAAAATCCCGCGAAATTTTTCTAAATAATCTTATAGACCAAATAGCTATCAATTGGTTTATCAGAATCTTTAACTGGAGAAAATCTTTCTCCAATGGGAATACTACCGTTTTCGCAGGCCGATTTAGGATAAATTAAGGATAAATCAGATTTAGCTTGGTCTGTGCCTGCGACAAAAAATTTTTCGCGGGATTCTGAACAAACTACCACAAAAAAATCCTCACTCGTTGTTGAATGTCCATAGAAATAATGATTATCTGATTCAATTTGGGGAAGTTTTGCTAGATTTGCCTGAAAAATTTTCCAAACTTCTTGTTTGCTGATTTGGTATTTGTGTTCACTAGAAATTTGGTCGTATTTAATAATGCTCGCCATCATATTGACATTTTCTTGCCGAACTGTATCGCGGGTAATTTTTAAGTTGTTTTTAAACGGAAGCACTAGAATTATAGATACAACCGAAACCGCTAAAATAGCGATAGTAAGTTCCATGATCGTGAATCCTTTTTGTTTCATTTTTGTTTATTTATTCTTATTACTCCCTCGCCTTCTAGTCCCGAGTTCTCGGGAGGGGTGGGGTGAGGTAATTTTATTTTTTCGCTAAATCACAAACTTTTTTACCCAAAAATCCCGCGAAATTATCGTCTAATAACCAAATTCCGTGATCTGGTTCATCACCGCTAGGCAATCCTAGTTCCGTCCGTGAACAAATCATTCCGCTGGATAATTCCCCGCGAATTTTTCGTTCACCAATTTCAAAATCCGCGAATTTCGTCCCAATTGTAGCAACCGGCACAAATCGTCCTTCCTCAATATTTACTCCTCCACACAAGATTTGTTTCACCACACCAGGAGCAATTTCAGTTTGAGTAATTCGGACTTTTGTCACTTTGGGATCAGGGTGGTTAGTTATTTCCAAAATTTTTCCGATAACAATATGTTCGTCGGCATTTTTCAAAATTTCTTTATCACTATCCGAAAATAATGATTTTTTCGCCACCGCCTTGCGGGGCGCAGCGGTATTTTCCGCTCCACAGCCATTGGCAGAACAACAACATTCTTTGATTCCGAGTAGTTTTTTCAAAAATTTCCACATTTTTTAAGGGGTTATAAATTAGCAATTTTTTCGGTTTTCATGTCGTTCAAATCTTGGAGCAAGTCCTCAAAAGTTTGTCCGACAATTCCATGAGCTTCAGCACCATCGCGCACGCTCTCCATAGGAGAAATCGGGCAACCGGCACAAGCTAAGCCATAAGAAGCGAAAATTTCATACGATTCCGGTATATCCATTAGGACATGAGAAATTAGTTCTTCACCGGTATAATGTTTTTCGCCCATTGTTTTCATTTTATTTAGAAAGAGGGGATTGTAAATCAAAATCCCGCGAAATTTTGCTAACAGGAAAGTTGCTATTTAGTGCTTAGAATAGGGGGTTGGTGACTTTATCGTTTTAAAATCCAAAAGTTTTATAGAATTCTGCTTTGTGTTTGATCAGAAAATCCCGCGAAATTTCTCCTAATTCGCCTAAAATTAGCTTTTTGTTAAGAGTAGCGATTTTGTCAAATCTAATTACGGAATCTACTTTTAAATTATTTAGATTGTCTTTTTTTATCTTTAAACCAACTTTGCTTTCTTGGGAACTAATAAAAGCTAAAATAATATCATTACTTTGCTTATTTTTCGCGGAAATTATCAGAGCCGGTCTGATTTTACTAGAAGTTAAATCAGTAAAAGGGAAGGGGATTAAAACAATTTTTCCAAAATCAAACATAGCGTTTTTTTAAATCATTAAGACTATATAAATCCGGTTCGTTTTCCAGAAAATCAAAACTCTCGGACTGTTCATTTATCTGCGAAATCGGAATTGATTCGTTCATTTCAGGAAAAGGAACAATCAAAACATCGCGTTTAACAGCAACTATTTTTTTCCCATACTTAACCTGTTTGATTATTTCTGAAAAATTATTACGAGTTTCGGTTTTGGTGTAGGTTTGCATCTACTAATGGTTTTAATTTCTGTGCAAATTGTACAATTTGTACAAAATTTTGTCAAAGTATTTTACAAAAATCCCGCGAAATTTTCGGTTTTGATTTTTCTTCAAAAATCAGGTATAATGTTCCGATTAATTTAAAAAATCACGGATGAAAAATCTTTACAAAGTGGCTTCAGAAACTGAAAATTTCGCGGGATTTATTTGGCAAAATAAACCGCAGGAGTTAGATACAAAGGAACTTCATGAAGATACTTTGGAGCGAATTGATGAGTTGAAAAAACGGAATATCGACTTGTCGAGATTGCAACAGGATATTTTAAAAGTTGATGCTGAAACAACGACAAGTTTTAACGATTTTAAAGAATTATACGAGAATAAAAAACCTGATTTTACGGATCGGGATTTGGATGAATTAGCTAAATACACTGTTGATAGTATTTCTGGTGGGGATATTGGGAAAATGTATCGAACTGAGATGGTTTCTAAAATTAACGACTTTTTATTGAACAAAATAGGCAAGAAAGGCGAAATTTCGCGGGAATTTGCTGGGAAATTGATTGAAAGGTGTATGGCAGCTTTGCCGTATCGGTCGGGAACAACGAAACAAGCCTTATGGGATGCTATGAATATGGTTCAACATGATCGAAATATGGGGAATAAATTGTTTGCTAGTATTGCGAAAAAATTCAAAAACAAAATTCAACGGGAAAAACTCGCGAAAAAAATGGAGAAGGAAGGAATTAGTGGAGTTCAATTGGGGGAGACTTTTGAATTTAACGGACAGAGTTACACGATGACCGAGTGTGAGATTTTGACCGGGGCAGCTATGACTCAGATAAATCCTAAATTAACCAGTGGATTAAAAATAAAGAATGCTCTTTTAATTGAAGAAAACGGTAAAAAACAGATAATTGCGCAATTAGAGAACGGGTGTGAAGGAAATTTTGTGGTGATTGATGTTGAGGATGGCAATGGAGACTTAGAAAAAATAATTTGGAAACAAAAAATTGAAATTGGCGACTTGCCACCAGATATTTTTGGGGAATTTTTCAAACTTAATCCAAATATGCATTGGGTAGAATTTAAGGATTTATATAATTATATGGAAGGTTTACCTGAGAAAAAAAGACAGGAGATTGAACAAGCTTTAGAATTGTATGTTACAACAAAAACATTTACTAATATTCAAGATCAATTGAAAGCAGATATTGCAAATCCAAATACGCCACCTTATCAAAAGAAATTATTTGAGGCACAGCTAAAGTTAACTATGGGAGACGATAAAAATGTAAATGAAGGAGTTGCTGAATTAGATGCTTTAATTAAAGATCCATCAACTCCTGCTGATGTTTTAGCCATGGCTAAAAATGTCCGAGCTCAAATAGAACAACAATTTCTCGCGGAAAATGCGGAAGCACTGAAATATCGCGATTTAAATGGACTCTGGATGTTTAGAACACATCTTGTTTCAAGAAAAGATGAACTTAATGATGATTGGTGGATTACAGACAAACTTCAATGGATTTGGACAAGACCTGATTCCGAGGACAAGGCAGAGATTGCTGTTGGGAAAAAATTGTTAGAAACAATAAAAGAGTTAGAAAATATTATGAAAACAGATCCGACTATTAAAACGGTTTCTGATGCTTTGGCGAAACTACCAGATCAAACAAAAGCCGCGAAATTTAAGCAAGAATATGATAAGTTTATTGCAAATGAAATGAAGGGAACGGTTATGGATAAGCCGGGAAATAAAATTTCCAAACAAGAAATCAAAAAAATGCCTGAAGCTTGGTTAAAAATGGCTGATTCTTTACGCGAAAAGGGACAATATGGTCAAGCAGCAGAAGTTTATGAAAGTATTTTTGGAAAAGACTTTTTAAACAAAGGACTAGTTAAAAACTTAACCCCTGAAGAAGAGCATGACATAGAGGAAAGCATATCACTTAAAATAGTTCGCGAGAATTTGGAAAAAAGTGGAATGTTGAAAGGTATGAGTCAAGTACAGATTGCTAAATTAGTGGATCATACTTATAAGGAAAGTCTAAAACAAATGAAAGAAAAAGCCTTGCTGAAGAAATCAGTGGACGAAGTTGATCCAGCTACAATTTTTCCTGATAAAAATTCCGCGAAATTTAAGGCAATGCAACATTATCAAGACATGCTAGGTCTTGAAGAGGGATGGGATGTATCAGACGAAACTTGGGATAAAATTAAGAATGAATTAATTCTAAATGTGGCTTTAATTGCTGTGTCTGGATTTGCTGGTACGGGTGTTAGATGGTTATTAACTAGTGGTACAGAAGCATTGGCAGGTGGTGCATGGGGGGCAAGAGTTGCTCGAGGGGCGACGGCTTTAATGGAATTTGGAGCTCGTGGATTTGAAGTTGGTAATATAGGAAAAATAACAATTGGAGGAGTTGGATTGGCCATGGGGGAAGGTGCGGTTTTTCACGAAGTAGAGAGTGGGCTAGTTCATGGGGATTGGTTTAAGATGGATAAAGATAAAGTTCGCGGGATGTTAATGAGTGGATTGATGTTTAATTTATTCCGCGGAGGAAATGCTGTTTATGAGAATACTTGGGGGCGTGCTTTAGAAGGAAGATTTGGAACACAAATGCAGGTGAAAGATGTTTTCCGAAGTGCAGCTGAACGAGAAGCTATCAATGGTGGAGCTATTAGTAGAGGAAGAACACTTTGGAATTCTATAAGACATAAATTAGTAAGAACAACAGGAGAAACTATTCCATTTTTTGGAATTAATGGAGCAGTTGCGAATTTAACAACTGATGAAAATTATTTCACTTGGGAAAATCTTGGAAAAGATTGGATGACATTGTTTCTTTTGGCACAGTTGCCGAAGATTGGTAAAAGGAATAAGCCAGGTCCAGAAGGTCCAAAGCCAAAAGATTTTAAGTTGCCTGAGTATTTACAAATAGATCATGCAACTTCAGTAAAAGGGAAACAACAGTTGGTTACATATAGAGTTAAGAATGTTACTGATAAAAATATTATACTCGAGGAGATATTTGATAGTGATTTTATAAAGAATGGCAAGGGGAATCATATTTCCAATCCAACAAAGAGATTAATAAGACATTTTCATCCAAAGAAATTTTTAGAATTTGTTTCAGAAGGAAGAATAAGAGGATTTAATGATGCTAAATTTACTCCACAGGAAATAGGTAGCGAAAAATTTTATTTTATGGAGCACGAACCCGTGATTTTACATAAGTTAACTAAAACAGATGTATTACCGGCAGAACATGCATCATCCCCAACCTCATCAGCAGATTTAAGTACTTCAAAGAAAAATTAAAAATCCCGCGAAATTTTCACAAAAAAGACCGGCGAAGCCGGTCTTTTTCTTATTTCCACAAGCCAACGCCAGCTTTTTTCGCTTGATCTTGATACACTTTGAATTCCGCCTTCCGCTCATACGGAAAACGCGAATACCACCGCGCAAAACCAGTTTTTATCATTTCGGCGTTTAGATCAATTCCGTCTTCCGTAAAAACATAATCTAGCGACCGCCCATATTTATCCGTTTGGTCGCCAATTTTATCGTGAATTAAACAAACTTTTTCAGAATTAGCCAAAATTTCGCGGGCTTTTTCTGAAGCTTCTTGTCCGCCCGGTTCTTCATCCGTAAAAGGAGATTGTATTTCCGGTGTATCAATCCCAATTAAGCGAATTTTTCCACTTTTTTCCGTCACAATCGTGTCGCCATCAATAACCCGCGAAAATTTTTCCCAGCGACAATTTTGCGGAAAATTTTCCGTAACCCAATCAAAATTCGCGGGATTTGCTGGCTCCACTTTTTCCTGTGGAACAAAATCAGAAATTTCGCGGGATTTGTCCGGAAGTCCGGAGCTACATCCCGTTAAAAATATAACCAAGGATATTGCAAAAAAGTGTTTGAGGAAATTTTCCCCCTGGCAGGGGGAACTTAAAGGGGGTACAAAAATACTCTTATTATTTTTAATTTTGTTTGAACCCCTCCGCGCCTCCCCTAAAAGGGGAGGACTATAAATTCTTTTTTTCATTTTTTACTTTTTCTTAAAAAAACTAGTCAGAAGATTTTTTCCCATATCTAATAAATCATCTTTGATGTCGCCGTCTCCGTCTTTATCCAATAATGAAAAAGCCAGTTTTTTCAAATCATCATTTCCCGCGAATTCTTTCATAGCACTTTGTAATAAACTTCCCAAATTTTTAACATCAAGTCCTTTCTCTTTTTTTATTTTTCCCACAGCGCCCATTACTAGTGGCGCGATAGTTTCCATAAGTTGTCCGGTTTTTGCTTTTCCTAAACCTGTTTTTGCTCCAATCATATCCGCTAATAAATTAGATTTATTACCCAAAACATGCCCTAAAATTTTATTTCCTTTTCCACCTTTGATATCGCCGAGAAATCCGTCCAAATTATCAAAAATACTTCCATCGTGATCTTTTTCTAGGGCTTTTTCTAGTAGTCCGGCTTTTTCTTTTTTCGCGGAATTTTTGGCTAATCCGCCTAGAATCGCAGGGAGAATTCCGCTCATGGCAGACTTTGTTTGCTCGGTATTAGCACCGATTTTCTCACTAATTTTGCTGACAAGAGCATCTTGCATAAGGTGGCTCAAAACATCATTCATTTTTAAAAGGTTAAAAAATATTCAGCAGAATTGTAATTGTTTTTGAAAAAAAGAAAACTTAAGGGAAATTAAAAGTTAATAGTTAAAAGTTAATAATTTAGAAC
>JALVIB010000060.1 GCA_027028725.1 Candidatus Altimarinota bacterium | reverse complement strand
ATTTGGGACATTTTTTACTCATTTTTTATTTGGGGTTATAAATATTTCCCCTTTATCCTACTATTCATGCATAAATACTCCATTTTTACGCACCCAAAAAGTTACACCTGCCATATTTTATCAAGCGATTGCCACGCTAAATTTTAAAGACTTTTGATTATCGCTCGCAATGACAGGCTTTTTTCGCGGGATTTTTTGTTGTCTTGTAGGCGCGGTCACGTGACCGCGCTTTCTAAAATGTGAAAATCAAGTCCGGACTTAAAATTTTTAACTCCTCCACTTCCAAAAATATTTCACCGCGCTGGCTAAATGAATCCAAAAAGTTTTGCGGAAAATCGCGGAACCAATAAATCCGCCAGAAAGTCGGTTTGGCGAATGAATCGCAATCGCATCTGGAACTTGAACTGTTTCTAAACCTACTTTTTTTAACCGCCGACAAAAGTCAATGTCTTCCATAAAAAGGAAAAATCGCGGATCAAATCCCGCGAAATTTTCGTAAACTTCTTTTTTCATTACCCAAAAACTTCCCTGCGCCCAATCAGTTTCTCGAATTTTCCCCCTTTGAGAAAGGGGGCTAGGGGGATTTTGGCAAAACGGATTTTTCCGAAACAACCGCCTTTTTATCAGTGACCAAATCGTCGGAAATTCGCGACAATTTTCCAAAATTTTCCCGTCTTTTGTCTGCAAAACCGGCACGGCAATGCCGATTTTGGAGTTTATCCCGAGCGAAGTCGCGGGACGGGATTTTAAGACATTAAGCAGTTTATCAAAAGTCCCCGCCAAAACTTCTGTGTCCGGATTACAAATTGCCAAAAACTCGCCTTCGGCAAACTTTACTCCTTCGTTGTTCCCTTCGCCGTAACCAACATTTTTTGCCAATTTAATCACATGAACCCGCGAATTTTTAGCGACCTGTCCACCGAAGCCTTGGCGAAGGTGGAAATTTTGCTCTAAAAACTCTCCGTCTCCACCTTTTTTGGTCGGATTATCCACGATAATCAGCTCCCACGGCACACTTGGCGGATTTTTGACTATGGATTGGTGTAAATTCAGGACTTTCTCCGCACTTCCAAAGTTAACACTAATAATCGATAATTTCGCGCTGTGTCCCGCAAGGCGGTGGGGATTTTCAGATTGCATCTTTCTAAGTTTACAAAATGATGAAAATTGTGCAAAATTCAGATGATTTAACCAAACTAAAATGAGTACATATAAAATTTTCGCGGGATCTAGCCATGAAGAATTTGCTGAAAAAATGGTTCAGCATATCGGTGTGGAATTAGGCAAACGGACGATTAAAACTTTTGCTTGTGGGGAAACTTATGTGAAGTTTGACGAAACTTTTCGCGGGAAAGATGTCTTCCTTGTGCAAACCGGACGAACCGGAAAAATGAACGATGATTTAATTGAATTAATGCTTTTGATTGACGCGGCGAAACAAAGTTTCGCGACAAATGTTCATGTGATTATGCCGTATTATGCTTATTGTCGTCAGGATAAAATTCACGCACCACGAGAAGGAATTTCCGCGAAATTATTCGCAAATTTGTTAGAAAAAGCTGGAGCGAATCATTTGATAACCATGCATCTGCATTCTGATCAAATTCAAGGATTTTTTAATTTCCCCGTAGATAACCTAAATCCGCGAAAATTGTTTGTGGAATACTTCAAAAAGAAAAATCTACCAAACCCGGTCGTGGTTTCACCTGACGCCGGTGGAGCAAAATCCGCGAAAAAATTCGCGGACGAATTGGGAATTCCATTGGTGATTTTGCACAAAACTCGTCCTGCTCATAATGAATCAACTGTTACACATGTGATTGGTGATGTAAAAGGAAAAACGCCGATTATTATTGACGATATTATCGATACCGCTGGATCAGTTTGCGGGGCGAAGGAGGGTCTGCTGGCAGCCGGTTGTAATCCCGAAGTTTATCTTGCGGCAACTCATCCTGTTTTTGCTGGACCAGCTTACGAACGGTTAGAAAAAGCAAATTTCGCGGAAATTGTCTGCACAGACACTTTACCGGTGGACACTTCCAGACTGAAATCGTTTCATACTTTATCGGTTGCGCCACTTTTTGCCGATGTGGTCAAAAATGTTGCGGAAAAGAAATCCGTTTCGGGATTGTATATATAGGGGGAGTTTACAAGTTAACGAGTTTACGAGATAACAAGTAGGGACAGGTTTTAAACCTGTCCTTTTTTAAAATCCCGCGAAATTTTGCAAAAAAACTTAAGTTCGAACTTAAACAACTTTCTGTCCTGTGTTAAGTTCGAACTTGTTTTTTCTTTTCTAAAAATTTCGCGGGATTTATTGTATCCCATTTGCTTTCAAAATAGAATTTAAATCGTCCTCACTTTTCGCATATTCCAAAGCAACTTCCTTGGTGATAATTTTGTTAATCACCAGTCCGGCTAGAGATTGTTCTAATTGAACCATTTTCCCAGAATCATCTGTTTGTAAAGCAGTGGGGATTTGGAAAATTTTGTTCGTTCGAATATAATTGGCAATCGCATAATTGTTAACCAAAACTTCGTAAGCCAAAGTTAGCCCCCCAGCAATAGTTGGAACCAAAGTCTGCGAAATAATCATGGAAAGAGTGCTTGCTAACTGCGAACGAACTTGTCCTTGCTGTTCTGATGGGAAAATATCAATAATTCGCGAAATTGTTTCTGGACCATTGTTCGTATGCAAAGTTGAAAAAACCAGATGCCCCGTTTCTGCCATAGTTAAAGCCGCTGAAATGGTTTCATAATCACGCATCTCCCCAACCAGCAAAATATCCGGATCCTCTCGTAGAGCTGCTTTGATCCCCATCTCAAAACTTATCACATCTCGTCCGATTTCCCGTTGCTGAATTATAGAATTATTTGAAGGTAAAAGGAATTCTACTGGGTCCTCAATAGTAATAATATGATCAGCCCTTTGAGAAGAAATTTCTTGTAAAACAGAAGCCAGAGTAGTTGTTTTACCTTGCCCAGTTGGTCCACAAATTAGAACAAATCCCTTCTTTCTTTTTGTTAATCCATCAATTACAAATTCAGGAAATCCTAAACTATGAATATCCGGAATTTTCGCGGGAATTATACGCAAGGCAACACTCAATCCTTTTTCTTGAAAAAAAGCATTTCCACGCAACCTTACTCCTTGTGGTCCTTGTACAGAAAAGTCAACTTGGCGATCAAGTTGTAATCTTTTTTTCTGTTTATCGTTCAAAATTGGTAACAAAAACTGCTGAATTAATTTAGCATCAACAATATATTCTCCTTGCTTAACCATTTTCCCAGCAACACGAAAGTGGATTTGTAATCCTGGCGATAAATGAATATCGGAGGCATTTTGAGCGATGGCGGCATTAACTAATTTTTCTTAATCCATATTTATATTTGTTTTTTATGATTATAGGGTAATTTTTAATTTTCTCCAAAAATCCCGCGAAATTTTAGCGAAGTTGGCTTAATTTATAAAGAATTTGAGCCGCCTCGATTCTTGAAATTGTTTTATTTGGCTTAATATATCCTTGAGAATCTGGAGCCAAAAGCCCATTGTTTCTGGCGAAAGAAAAGTATGGCTCATACCAAGAATCCGCTGGCACGTCGCGATAAGGAGCAAATTTCGAATCTCGCGGATTAATTCCTTTAGCCAACAAAGCCATTTTTAGAAATTCGGCTTTCGTGATGCTGTTGGCAGGTTTGAAATAATCCCCTGGATAGCCAGAAACTAATCCTTTTTCAAAAGCAGTTGTGACATATTTAGCGAACCAATCGTTTCGATTTACATCTTGGAAATCTTTTTTCGCGGGATTTAGTTTGATTTTATTAGCGGTCAAAATCGCTTTCACCGATTCGGCACGGTTCAAGAACTCGTTTGGACGGAATTCCCCGCGGGCATTGGCGGTAATAATTTTATTTTTGTCCGCATATTCTGCGAAAATTCGTTCTTTCCCGATGGACGAAACATCTGTGAAAGATTTTGCTAGTAAAACTGGGGATTCAATTCTTTTTTTGGCGGTTTCCGCGATAATTTTGAACGGCTTTTTGGAATTTGTGGTAATAGTAATTTCGGCAAACCCATTTTGAAAAGCCGATTTTTTAATGGTATCTGGCACAATTTTCACAAAATCTCGCGAAGTTGTCCGTAAAGTTACTCCGGAATTAGTTAGTGCTGAATCTTTGGCGTATAAACGAATTTTTTTCGGAATTCCAGGGATAAAAGATCGAGCCATCTCAAACCATAAATCGTTTTCTCCGTACTTTTGGAAAGACGATTTTTTTGCTTGCCCTGAACTTTGTTGAAGGGCTTGTTCTGAGTCCTGCCGAAGAACTTGTCCTGAACTCTGCTGAAGGGCGGGATTTTGAACAGATTTAGCAGTCGAAACAGAAGCAGTTGGTCTGTTCACTGCTCGCGCGGAAGCAGTTCGTGAAGTTTTTGGCGCGCTAGTATGTAAAGTTGTTATCCCGCGATTTGGTCGACGAGAGGCGATTCGGATGCGGTTATTGGAAACCGGTACAGAAGAATCTTTGAAGCGAAATCTTCCGCGACTTCCATTGCGACGAACGACTCGTCGGCGACGATTAATTTGAGAATTTTTTGTTTTATGATCATAAGACGGGCGTTCTTGTGAACTCTTAGTTCGATGAGAATCCCGCGATTCAATGACTTCCCGCGAGGAACGAGCGGTTGAAGGAATTAATCCCGCTGATGAAGAGTTTCTAAAATTTTCGCGGGAAATTTCTTGCTCAGAAACTCCAGCTGATGCCACCAAACGAGATTTAGAAGTTGGTGTATAACTAATAAATTTATTAACCAAATTCATTGGATGAACCGTGTATTTTCTCGCGAGATTTTTATTTACGCCGTTTTTAACCGCTTCAAAAAACGAAGATAATCCATGACCGACCACATCTCTCCAAGTAATCGCCCAATACGGATGAAATGGTGCATCGGCTGTGTCTATTTGAAAATGCAAGTGCGGAGTTGTCGTCATTCCCGTGTCTCCGACTAGTCCAATAATTTGTCCTTTTCGTACTTGATCACCTTCTTTGACTTTAATTTGTGATAAATGCGCATAAGCGGAATATAAAGTCGTTTTTTTCGCGGGATTTCGTGGATCGGGGACATCTTTGTGCATAATAACAATATGTTTCCCAAATCCAGTTGTTTGTGATTTAGCTTTGACCACAACTCCCCGCGAAATGGCGTGAACCGGAGTGCCTTTCGGTGCTTTGATATCTAATCCGGTATGCGATCCGCTATTTTCCGTTCCGTCTAGTTTATAGTTTCCTAAATTTGGCACAGGGTAAGTAATGTAAGCGTTTCTTTCGCGCTCATTGTTTTCTCGCCAAGTCATTCCTTTACGGAAATCCGCTACATTATAGCGAGGTAGCGGGATAAATTTATTCGCGGGAATTTGCGAATATGTATAATTTCGTTCAGCTGGTGTTAAATCTGTCCATTTTGGGACTTTGGAAATCGGCGCAACCGTTCCATCAAAAGGTTCAGTGGTGTATTTCATCTGAATCATTGAAGTTTGAAAGAACCGCAGATAATTTTGTAGTCCACCATTGAAAATCAAGAAAGTCAGCAAAATAAACATCAGCAAAATAAACATCAGCAAAATCGCCAGCGGATTTTCGCGGAAAAATCTCTCGTTAGAGTGATAATCGCGAGGAGTAATTTTATGTGTAGCAAACTGCATTGCTTTGGCGTTCAAAAGTTCTTTTTGCAGTTTTGATTTGTTGAGATATTTGTCGTAAAAATACGCCAGTGATACAGCTGAAACCAGCCCTGAAACAATTCCGATGATTTTCTTTTTCATGATTTTTTTGATAAATCAGGACATTATACCAAAAATCCCGCGAAATTTCAAGGTAAAACATCCTGTCTTGCGGAGGGAATAAAAATCCCGCGAAATTTTAACTACTAGAAAAACAAGTCCGGACTTGGCACAGGATAAAAAGCTTTTTAAGTCCGGACTTAAGTTTTTCTACAAAAATTTCGCGGGATTTTCTTGTGGTCTTGTAAACTTGTGAACTCGTCAACTCCTTAATAACTTGCCTTTTCTGTAAATTTCGCGAAAATCCGTCCTGATGAGTCCTCGCCGAGTTCGGAAACATGTCAATCCTTTATCAATCCTGAAAAAGCATAATTTCGCGGGATTTGGGAATGATAAACCAATTTTGGTCGATGTCGGCGCTTGTTTGGGGGAATTTGCTGAAGAATTGGTCAAGAAATTTCCCGCGAAAAATTTCATTCTTTTTGAAATTCGTGTGCCGTTGGCGAACAAATTACGGGAAAAGTTTAAAGATTATGAAAATGTAGTG
The DNA here is from genome assembly GCA_027028725.1 of Candidatus Altimarinota bacterium. GTDB lineage: Bacteria > Patescibacteriota > Gracilibacteria > UBA4473 > UBA4473 > JALVIB01. The sequence continues at coordinate 18,016 of JALVIB010000060.1, read as the reverse complement.
GTTTTTGATGGTGATGCGGGACTAAATTTTCGCGGGATTTTGGAACCGTGTTTGAAACAAGGCGCAAAAATTGAGCAGATTTTTGTTAATTTCCCCGATCCGTGGTTTAAGGAACGGCATAAAAAAAGGCGTTTTATTAACGAAAAATTTTTAGCGAGTTGTGCAGACTGGTTGCCAGCGGAAACGGAATTTGTTTTTCAAACTGATCAGGAATTTTTGTTTAACGAAACCTTGGAAGTCGTGGAAAATTCGCCGTTTAGCAAGATTGCATTTTTTGAAGGATCTATCCACGGCATCCCAACACACTGGGAAAAACAAAAATTACTGGAAGGCGCGAAAATCTGGCGAATGAGGTTTAGGAAAAACTAAAATTTCGCGGGATTTTCTCTTTGTGTTATTATTTTCACGAAATTTTTAAAACAAAAATGAAAAATAAAGCTTTCACTCTGATAGAATTACTTGTTACGATTGTTATAATCGGAGTTTTAGCAACTATTTCGGTTGCCACCTTTGGTAATTACATAGATAAGGCACATCAAGGGAAATCGTTTGCTCTACAAGGGCAAATTGATCATCTTGTTCAAGCAGATTGTATAGATCAAGGATATTCCTGTGGTAAAAACATTGTTCCAAACTGGGCTTTTTCAGATGGGGATAATGGCGAATGGACTCTTAATAGCTTTTATAAAATAAAGAATTATAAACTTTACCATAAAGATCGAAATTCAAACTCCCCTGATTATATATCGGTTCCAATTAACGAAAATATGCAAGACGAAAAAATATATAGAGTAGATGTAGTTGCTCGAGATGTCTCTCAGAATGGAGCAAGGGTTTATGGACCAGGGTTTATTGGGTTTTCTAATCTCCATAGCGGAATAGGACAACATGCTAGAATTAACTCTAATGGAGGAAGCCATATTTGTGATATTTTCAGGCCAACAGCAGACAATCCGCCAATTAGACTTTTTGTTTCAGCCAAAGCCGAAGCAACTTTTGATGAAGTTTCTATTCGTGAAGTATATGGGTATTCAGATGTTGACAATAATAATGATTGTGATTTGAAAACTATTGGATATCAATAATCCCGCGAAATTTTTATCACAAAGCATATAAGGCAATTCCCGCGACGATAGAAACATTGAGCGAAGTTTTTTGTCCGTACATCGGAATTTCTAAATGTAAATCGCATTTATCCAAAGTTTCTTCGGAAACTCCGGTCACTTCATTACCGAGAATAAGCGCTATTTTTTCAATCCCCGAAACATCTTCTGTGAAAATTTCGCGGGATTTTTTAAAATGGCTGGCACAAGACCAGCCACTACAATTTTTCTATTTGATGGGCAGGTCGTTCCGAGCACTCATGATTCCTACATCTTTCTGACCTCTAAATTTCTCCCGTTATTCTGGCAATTTTTCGCGGGATTTTCTTAAAATGTTTTGCACATTTTATGCACAAAATCGTGGATAACAAAAAAGCTTAATGTTAGTGTCGACCTACTTTCCCAGGACTATCTCCAAGTATCATCGGCGCTAAGAGTCTTAACTTCTGAGTTCGGGATGGAATCAGGTGTACCTCTCCCGCTATAGACACTAACATTAAGCCTTCTTGTGTGAAAACTTTAAACATTGTCGGCAAAAACTAATTTTGTTTGTCTCAAATTCATCGTGTAAATCTGAATCTCGCGAAAATTTCGCGGGATTTTTCTAATATTTCCTATAAATTGCACACCAAAAGATAGAATAAATCTTCTGAAAAAAGTCCAATCGACCTATTAGTATGGCTCAGCTTAATACATTACTGCACTTACACTTGCCACCTATCAACCTGATAGTCTCTCAGGGGTCTTCAGGGAAATCTTATCTTGGAAGAGGCTTCCCGCTTAGATGCTTTCAGCGGTTATCCCGTCCGAACGTAGCTACCCGGCAATGCCGTTGACACGACAACCGGTACACCAGAGGTTCGTCCACTCCGGTCCTCTCGTACTAGGAGCAGCTTTCCTCAAATTTCCAAACGCACACGGAGGATAGAGACCGAACTGTCTCACGACGTTCTGAACCCAGCTCGCGTACCGCTTTAAATGGCGAACAGCCATACCCTTGGGAGATGCTTCCCCCCCAGGATGCGATGAGCCGACATCGAGGTGCCGAACCAGTCCGTCGATATGAACTCTTGGGACTGACTAGCCTGTTATCCCTGGCGTAACTTTTATCCGTTGAGCGATGCCCCACCCACGTGGAAACACCGGATCATTTTCACCTACTTTCGTACCTGCTCGGCTTGTAGGCCTCACAGTCAAGCTGACTTATGCGAATACACTTTCACATCGATTTCCATCCGATGAAAGTCAACCATTGCGCGCCTCCGTTACTCTTTAGGAGGCGACCGCCCCAGTCAAACTCCCCACCAATCACTGTCCGAAGACCTGTATCAACCTTTTTGGATAAAAAGCTGAGGAATGAAAAATTTTAAGAATCATAGATAATATAAACTTATGTCCTTACGTGTTTCATTCTACTCAACTAACCAAAAGGCTGATAAAGGCCTTCGTTAGATTTTCCACATGCCAAGAGTGGTATCTCAAAGATGACTCCACATAACTAGCGTCATGCTTCACAGTCTCCCACCTATTCTGAACAAGACAGGCAAAAAATCAGTGACAAGCTGGAGTAAAGCTGCACAGGGTCTTTTCGTCCTACCGCGTGTAAACGGCATTTTTACCGTTTCTGCAATTTCACCGAGTCTAAGCTTGAGACAGTTGCCACATCATTACCCCATTCGTGCGGGTCGGAACTTACCCGACAAGGAATTTCGCTACCTTAGGACCGTTATAGTTACGGCCGGCGTTCACTAGGGCTTCATTTTGGAGCGTTAACCCCTCCACTTAACCTTCTAGCACTGGCCAGGGGTCAGCCCGTATACATCCTCTTGCGAGTTAGCACGGACCTGTGTTTTTGATAAACAGTTGCATGGCATCTTTCGCTGCGCCCTATATAGTTAAATATAGGGAGTCCTTATCCCGAAGTTACGGACGCTGTATTGCCGAGTTCCTTAAGCTTAGTTATCTCGTTCACCTTAGAATACTCATCTCACCCACCAGTGTTGGTTTGCGGTACGGTCAATTTAATCATAAGTTTAGACGATTTTCTTGGCACAGAAATTGCCGTTTTATCACTCCATCGCTGGAATGCATTTATGCATCACAACTCGCGAACTCTGACGGATTTACCTATCAAAGCATAAGCTAATTGCTTGCCCCAGAATTCATTAACTGGAAACGTTTTTCTCCATGCGTCCCGCCATCACATCATAAATTGGTACAGGAATATTAACCTGTTGTCCATCGACTACGCCTTTCGGCCTCGCCTTAGGCCCGACTAACCCGACCCTGACTGCCAGTGGATCGGAAACCTTGGGTGTTCGGTGTGGAGGGTTTTCACCTCCATAAAGTTACTCATGCCAACATTCTCACTTGTGGTCGCTCCAGCAGAAACCTTACGGCCTACCTTCATTGCTCCCACAACGCTCTCCTACCGCGATCCCGATAAATCGGGACCACCCACATCTTCGGTTGTAATCTTAAGCCCCGTTGGATTTTCCGCGCAAAATCGTTCGACCAGTAAGCTATTACGCACTTTTTAAAGGGTGGCTGCTTCTAAGCCAACCTCCTGGCTGTTTAAACAATTTCACATCGTTTGCCACTGAGATTACATTTGGGACCTTAGATGGTGGTCTGGGCTCTTTCCCTCGCGTCTATGGCACTTCGCTGTCATAGACTGACTCCTCAGACAATCACAATAGTATTCGAAGTTTATCAGGAGTTGGTACAGTTGTTTACCGCCCTTCCCCAAACAGAGCTCTACCCCTATTGCTAGTAACTGAAGGCTATACCTAAATATATTTCGGAGAGAACCAGCTATCTCCAGGTTCGATGTCAATTTCAGATCTAACCACAGGTCATCCAAGTATTTTGCTGCATACGGTGGTTCGGTCCTCCATCTCGATATTATCGAGACTTCAACCTGCCCATGGTTAGCTCACCTGGTTTCGGGTCTAGCGCATAAGATAAACGCCCTTATCGGACTCGCTTTCGCTATGGCTCCGGCTGAAACTGCCTTAACCGTACCCTATACGACTAACTCGTTGGCTCATTCTACAAAAGGCACGCAGTCACCCCGAGGACTCGGGGCTCCTACTCCTTGAAAGTATATAATTTCACGTCTATTTCACTCCCCTTCCCGGGGTACTTTTCACCTTTCCTTCACAGTACTAGTTCGCTATCGATCTGATGTTTTTTTTAGCCTTGGAAGGTGGTCCTCCCAGATTCAATCCGGATTTCACGTGTCCGAACCTACTCAGGATACTTCTACTGTAAAAAATTTATTTCGCGTACGGGGCTATCACCCTATATTGCTGCTTTTCCCAAAGCATTCCGCTATAAAAATCTTACAGATATTGAAGTCCTACAACCCCATCCCGCATGCGGGATGGTTTGGGCTATTCCCTCTTCGCTCGTCACTACTAAGGGAATCTCTATTGATTTCTTTTATCCGGCTACTGAGATATTTCAGTTCGCCGACTTTCCTCCATGCAGTTAATTGATTTGGCTGCACAGTATCCCGTAAACGGGATGGGTTTCCCCATTCGGAGATCCACGGGTCATCACTTGTTTGCAAGCTCACCGAGGCTTATCGCATACTACAACGTCCTTCATCGGAAACATCAGTCAAGGGATCCATTATATACTTGTAAGTAACTTTTTTCATTAATGAGATTTATTCATCTTTTGGTGAACAAATTACAGAAAATATTAATCTTCGGGGAAAATCCCGCGAAAAATTAACATTTACACATTGTATAAGTTTTATTCGGTATAAAAATAAAACTTTAATTTGAAAATTTGAAACTAATTTAATTAGTTTTCATGAAATTATCAGTTGATAACAAATTGTGCTGATAATTTCGTTTTGCCGACAACTTAAAAGATCGTTTTTACTGCTAAAAAGTGACTCCTCACTTAATGGCCGGCGGATTTTAGCAAAGAGATTTTCACTTGTCAAACTTTTTTCGCGGGATTTTTTGAGTTTCTCAAAAACTGCGAAAAGATTATCTATAAAAGCTCTCCCAATCGCGAAATCAAGAAATTATCTAAAAAATCTATGACTAAAAAAGCGATAATCGGAGAAAAATCTAGCCCCGCAAATTTGACGAACCGAAATGGGCGCAAAATCGGATTAACAATTTGGGCTAAAATCCCGCGAAATTTTGGAAATCCCTGCGGAAACCACGACAGCAAAACATAAGCAAAAATCGCGTAACGATAGAGCGCCGTCAAAATCGCGATAAAAAAGATTAGAAACCGAATTAGTTGTTCATTCATTAAAAATTTCGCGGGATTTTATCGAACATTAACTTGTTTTGGTGCAGCATTTTGTAAAATTTCCAAAACTTTTTGGAAATACTCCCCGATCAGCGGAAAATCCACCATTTTACTCATCACCCACACCAAACCAGCCACCACAATTGTCATTCCGACCACAATTCCCAATCCGCGAAACATTCCCGCGACAAAATTCCACAAAATAATTCTTCGCGGAGATTTCAGATACATCACAAACTCGCTAAACCCCACTTGGTCAAAAATCGTCACAATTCGCTCCAAATCTCGCTTGGCGTGTTTAAATTGCTGCTCTTCGGCGATAATCCGTCTTTTGGTTTTATCCATTATATAAGAAAAAATTCCTTTCTATTGTAAATTCCCGCGAGAAAAAAAGCAAAGTATTGGAAATTTCGCGGGATTTGTGGTAAAATTTCCCTACTTAAAATAAAAAAAATGACAAAAAAACTATTCATCCCCATCAATAAATTTCTCCACAATTACACCCTTGCCGTTATATTAATAATCTCTCTAGCTATTTTGCTTCAAAATGAAGGAATTCTTTCTTCTGACATGAATGACGTACAAGAATCTTGGCTTTTTCTTTTTAAACTAGGGCTTATATTTTTTGTTCCAATCTCAATCTATAAATTATCCAAAGTCCTAAAAACTAGAGGAGAGAGTTCTCCTGCATTTATTCCTTCTCAAAAAGAGAAAATACGAATAATCCCGCTATTCATAATAACATTATTATCTCTTTTCTCTCTTGCCACACTTAGTCTTCCTATTACTCTAATAATATTTATATCTTTAGGACTTCTGCTCCTCTTTTTTAGAAAAAAATTATGGGAAAAAGTTAATTTAAATTTAATTATATGTATAGTTAGGATTTGTATAACATTTCTCTATCTAACTTGGTCTTTATTATTAGCAAGAGTTATTGCCGATTTCGCATCAATGTTGATTATAACTTTTTCACCAACTTTTACTCAGCTTTTTACTTTTTAATATCTTTCAAAATCCCGCGAAATTTTTTAAAACTTAGGCGTTTTCAAAAAATCCGGATGGGAAAACCATTTCCCCGCTTTTTTAACTGCAATAATTTGCTTAAACGAAGCAGCTACATGCAAAGCATTTTGACTTCGCCCAGTTATTTCGGCAACTTTTTTCAAGGGAAGAAGAGGCTCCCCTGACTTTTCCCATCGAGTTGTAATCAGATAATCACAAGATACCGCCAACCTGTCAGCAAAAATGTCTTCCAATTTTTTTAATGATTTTACTGGAAACTTCGTCCAAGCCAATCTCCCAGAAAAAATATTTTGAATTTCTGGATCAACTTCTTCTAAAGCTAAAATGTAAGCATCTTTTTCTTCTCCTTTTATAGAAATACTTGGAAACCCATGAGCTAATAAAACCCAATTTGCTAAAATTCTTCCTATTCTTCCATTTCCGTCTGATAATGGGTGCAAATTCTCAAAAAGAGAATGGAAAAATGCTGCCCGACGCCATGGAGACCATTTTTTATTTTTATGCACAATCCACAAAATTTTATCAATTATCTCTGGAATTCGCGTAAAATCTGGAGACTCAAACCCCGAACCTGTAATAATAATGTTTCCCATACGAAAATTGCCTTTTTCATAAGGAAAATCATCAACTGCTGAAAATAAAAGGGCATGAAGTGCCCGAATTGACGATTTAGAGATATTAAATTCCTGCTCTTGGAATTGCTGAAACGCAAATTCGTAAGCAAATTTAGCTGCCTCAAAAAATCCTAAAATTTCAGGAGTTGTTTTTTTACGATTGGGGTTTTCAGACAAAGCACTTTTTAATTGTGATTTTGATACAAAATGCCCTTCAATCATTAGTGTATTCCTTGCTTCCTCTTCTAATTGATACAGCCACTCTGAATTTTTTACCGTTGGTTTTGGAAGTCCCCCCAAGGCAAAAAGCCATTTTTGCCTTAAAAAAAGGGAAGAACTGGATATATTTTTACTCATCATTTCAAATTATACATACGGAAACACAAAAAAACAACTTTTTTGTTTATCCTTTCTCTGTATACATTTTTGCAATTTTCTCCTGGCAGATGTTTTAAATCTGCATACAGTAATATTGTTTTCAAAATCCCGCGAAAAAAATGCAAAGAATTGAAAATCCCGCGAAATTATCTAAAATAATATCGTGAAAAAAGAATCAAAAGAATTCAAATATAATCGTAATAAAATTCCGCGAAATCCGGGATGTTATTTATTTTTTGATGCAAAAGATGAGCTTTTATATGTCGGGAAAGCCAAAGATTTGCGGAAACGCGTCAGTTCGTATTTTCAGAAAACAAAAAAGCCGCTCAAAACTGCCACCATGGTCAAAAAAATCGCGAGAATTGAGACGCGAATTGTAAATTCGGAAATGGAGGCGCTCATTTTGGAAAACAATTTGATTAAGGAGTTTATGCCCCAATTTAATGTTTTGCTACGCGATGATAAAAACTTTTTGTATCTCCGCGTGACGAAAGAAGATTTCCCGCGAATTGAAGTAACTCGGCGAATCATCCGCGACGGGAGTTTTTATGTCGGACCAAAAACCAGCGCGAAGAAATTTCGCGAAACTATTAATTTCTGTCAAAAAGTCTTCCAAATCCGCACTTGTCGCGTCGGCATAGTTTCAAAAAATTCCGATGGCTCCCCCTTGACAAAGGGGGCTGGGGGGATTTCTGAAAAATCCCGCGAAAAACTTGAAATCACTTCCAACCCCGAACGCAAAAAAATCCCTTGCATGGATTTTCATATCAAAAAATGTTCCGGTCCCTGCGCGGGAAAAATTTCGCGGAGAAAATACAACGAACAAGTTGCTTTGATGAAAAAATTCCTGCGTGGAGATACCAAAGAAGTCATCAAAAATCTGACCGAACAGATGATGTCTTTGGCGAAAGAAAAAAAGTTTGAAGCGGCTGCTAAAATCCGCGATTTAATCAAGTCTATCGAAGTTTCGACGGAAAAACAACGCGTGCAGTTTGCAGACGAAATTTCGCGGGATTTTCTCAATTTTTATCGCGAGAAAAACAATATTTATTTCGTGCGGTTGAGTTTTCGGCAAGGTCGATTTATCGACCAAAACGAAGTAAAATTCAAGGCGGGCGAGTTTTTGGAAGATGCCGAAGTTTGGGAAAAGGTGCTTTTGCAGTTTTACGATAAAGTGGACGAAAATCCCGCGAAAATTTTTGTCCCTACTGAGCCGGAAAATAAGGAACAACTCGAAGAATTATTGAAAACCAAAATAATCGTTCCACAAAAAGGCGACAAAAAGAAGATTCTAGCGATGGCGGAAAAATCCGCGAAAAATTTCGCGGGAAAATCGCGAATTGAAGCCATGGCGCAGGAAGAGATTTTCGCGCAGGCCTTACCGAGATTGGCGGAAAAATTGGGCTTAGAAAAACCGCCCCGCCGAATCGAGTGTTATGATATTTCGCATTTAAGCGGCACGCACACGGTCGCCAGCCAGGTCGTTTTTATTGACGGAAAACCAAAAAATTCAGAATACAGACGATTTAAAATTAAGACTTTAAAAAGTGGCGAAATTGATGATTTTGCAAGTATGAAAGAAGTTTTGGAGCGGAGATTTCGCGGGATTTCCCAAAAAAAAGAAAGTTCTAATAATCAAAATGCAAGTGAGCTCCCTCTCCTTCTAGGAGAGGGCGGGGGTGAGGTCAATTCAAAAGAGTCTATAAAAGAAAATTGGTATAAATCCCGCGAAAAAATACTAGAAAACGCGAAAAAACTTCGTAAAAAACAAACTCGCCTAGAAGAAATTATGTGGATGGCTTTGCGAAACCGAAATTTTTGCAATTTAAAATTTCGCCGACAATTTCCAATTGAAAATTATATTTTGGATTTTTATTGTCCCGCAAAAAAGGTTGCCGTAGAGATAGACGGAATCCAGCACGAAGAAGAAAATAATAAAGATTATGACAAAAAACGAACTGCCTTTTTAAAAAAGAAAAAAATAAAAGTTATTCGCTTCTCTAATGCCGATGTTTTAAATAATTTAGAAGAAGTTTTAAATAAATTATATGAGTTCACAAGCCCTCACCCCGACCCTCTCCCCGAGGGAGAGGGAGACGCAAAAGAACAGGACAAAATCCCGCGAAATCCTGATTTAATTGTGATTGATGGCGGAAAAGGACAACTTTCTGCTGTTTTAAATGTGCTGAAAAATATGTCAAATCTTCCCTTGAACATTGAAAAACAGGTCATCGCCATCGCTAAACAGGAAGAAGAAATTTTTCGCGGGAAATTTCGGTTGCCAAGTCCGGACTTGACGCAGGATAAAAAGTCATTTAAGTCCGGACTTAACTCAACTGATGAAATTATCTTTGAAAAACTTGCCATAGATCCCGATTCCGCGGAATCTAAACTCTTGCAAAGAATTCGCGACGAGGCACATCGTTTCGCGATTTCCTTCAACCGAAATTTGCGCGAAAAATCCGCGAAAAAATCTCGTTTAGATGAAATTCTCGGAATTGGACCGAAAACGAAGAAAGAACTTTTACAAAAATTCGGTTCGCCAGCCGGCATCCGCAAAGCCAGCGATACCGAATTATTGAAAATCTTGAACAAAAAACAATTAGAGAATTTACGGAAGAATTTGTAAAAATTTCCACCGCCTTGCGGGGCACAGCGCGGGATTTTTCACAGAGAAAGAAAAGAATTTTAGAGGTCAGAAGAAAATGTAGGGGTGATTATTAATCGCCTTTTTGTAGGCGCGGTCACGTGACCGCGCTTTCGTATTGTAGGCGCGAATTCGAATTCGCGCTTTCTGGAATATGAAAAATCGTAGGTGCGACGGCGCCGTCGCACTTACTTTTGAAATTTTTTCGCGGGATTTTGACTTTATTCTATTACAAATCTTGAACAAGAAACAATTAGAGAATCTGCGGAAGAATTTGTAAAAATTTCCACCGCCTTGCGGGGCACAGCGCGGGATTTTAGAATAAATCCTTAAAGAAATTCACGATAGAATCTATTATGTTCCCAATAATCGATTTACTTCCTGTTGAAACAAGCGCTTTGCCGCTACTATGCAAAGAATCATCGTGTGTTTTTATCTCCATTATATTTTCTTGAGGACTGTCTTTTTTTATCTTAAAAACCTTATATCCCGCGATTTTTTCATCACTGGGATCTAGTGGGGTCACTTGGCTATTACAAGGATTTTTCGACTTCACAATATCAATAGCGTTTGAAGTTCCGGCAATAGTCAACTCTTTTGTTCTTTCAAGACAAGCATAAACAGCAAACTCTTTTCCGTCATTCTTTACAGCATAAGCAAAATCTCCTTTTACAAATAAATCATATCCTTGTGATTTCATCATGCCTTCTAAATCTGGAATACTTAAATCATAATTAGGATTTTTATCATTAGCTAGTGAAACTTTTACAATAGTAGAAACATTCTGCACATGTGATCTTTTTTGAGCATTACGAGCATTTAATTGCCCTTCTTTGCTTATCTTATCGAACACTTCCTTGGCTTTTTGTGGCGACATTTCATCTTCATTACTAGATTTGTCCGAAGAAAAATCCGTTAATTCTAGCAGATTCTGTTTATTTTCTTCTGTCATTTTATCCTTAAATGGGTTTTCTTCCCCACCTATTTTTGAAACAAAGAAATAATTTTTGTTTGGCTTCATTTTCAATAAATTCATTTTTTGTCCCTGTTTATAATTAATAGGTTCCCCAGGCAAGAAAATTTCATAAAAGACATTTATATTACCTGATTTTAATCTATGCTCAACATCCATTGGCATTGTCCCTCCTGAAATTTTATTAAAATTGTTTTTAACTTCTTTAGCATTAAAAAGAATATATCCATCCTTCTTAGAAAAATTTTTATCTGATATTTTATACTCCCCTGAAATAGTTGTTATATGCGTAGCTTCTGTTTCTTCTTTATTAATAATAAATTCTCCTTCGCATTTCTTGTTTTTAATATCATCATCAAAGTAATAGGTTTTTTCCTTACACTCCGTTTCTGTATATTTATCCATTTCTTTTTCTGATAATAATTCTTCCTTCATCTCTTCTATGATCGGTATATTTTCCTCTATTTTTACTGTAAATTGTAAACCCCCATTCTCTTTTACTTCATGATTAAGATTTATCTTTGAACATCCTGCCAAAAAAACACCTACCAAAAGAATTAAGGATAATTTTTTCATTTGTTTATAATTAATTTCCATAACTTTATCAGTAAAATATATTTTTCTCAAAATTTTCGCGGTATTTTGACTTTATTCTTCATCAAATCTAGAATTCAGAAGATGAAAAATATCAAAAAAATCGTTTTCGTTTTGTTTTTAACTTTGGGTCTGCAAACAACCTACGCCGCAATCCATTCGGATTTATTTCTGCGACAATCCGATCTGCAATATTCGGAAAATGGTGATTTGATAATTAGACAAGGCGATACTGCGCGAGTTTATCTGCAATCGCAAAATGATAGTGAGGAGGATTTTAACGGTTGGGTGACTTTTCGCGATGTGCCAACACAAACGGTGCTGAAATCCAATATCCCAATTTATGTTCGCGGGAATTCCACCGATTTTTTGTGGACTGATTTGCGGTTTTTAAATCCTAGCGAATACGATATTGAGGCCGTTATTACGCGAGATTTTTGGGCAGATAACCCTTTGATTGTCGAATCCGCAAATTTACAACTAATTAATGATGTTGATACTGACGGCGACGGAATTTTTAATTCGGAAGACGACGATGACGACAACGATGGTGTTTTGGATAATCAAGACGCGTTCCCTTTTGATGCCACAGAAAGTGTTGATACAGATTATGATGGAACAGGAAATAATGCTGATTTAGACGATGATAATGATGGGCTGGAAGATTTCGCGGAAACTGAGTTGGGAACAGATTCGCTTAATCCTGATACCGATGGCGATGGTGTCGTTGATGGCGAAGACGCTTTTCCGCTGGACTCTAGTGAAGTCGCTGATTTTGACCAAGACGGAACTGGTGATAACGCTGATCTAGACGATGACAATGATGGCGTGGTCGATACGGAAGACGAATTCCCGCGAAATTCTGACGAATGGCAGGACACGGACGGCGACGGAATTGGGGATAACGCGGACAGCGATGACGACAATGACGGACTTTATGATGCGGAGGAAATCGCGCAAGGAAGTGATCCGCAAGCAATGGATTCTGATCACGACGGCGTGGTTGACGCAGAGGACGGAATGCCGACAGTAGCCGGTGAAACAAATGATAACGATAGCGACGGAATTGGTGATAATGCGGATTTAGACGATGATAATGACGGAATTTCTGACGAACAAGAAATTTCGCGGGATTTAGATCCGCTAAATGCTGATACTGACGGCGATGGCGTAATCGACGGACAAGATTCTCTCCCTCTAGATCCAAGCGATTATCGTGATTCTGACCACGACGGAATTGGAAATATCGCTGATCCTGACGATGACAATGATGGTTTAACTGACGCGGAAGAGCAGGTATTGGGAACAAGTCCTTATTATGACGACACGGACGGCGACGGCGTCAAAGATCCCGAAGACAAATTCCCGCGAAATCCTGCCGAATGGAGCGACAATGATAACGACGGAGTAGGAGATAATGCCGATTTAGATGACGACAACGATCGTTTGAAAGATATTGACGAAGATAAATATAAAACCGATCCACTTGATCCCGATACTGACGACGATGGATTACTGGACGGCGAAGAGGTTTTGCTCGGGACAAATCCAACCAATAAAGATACCGATGGCGACGGCGTGAACGACAAGCAAGATCAAATGCCGCTAGATTCGCGGGATTCGGTGAATTCTGACGGAACAGGAGTTGGGGATAATCTAGATCCAGACGACGACAACGACGGGCTGGCGGACAAAGATGAGCTGAAATTTGGGACCGATCCGCTCAATCCGGATACCGACAACGACGGACTTTTTGACGGTGCGGAAGTGGACCATGGATCTGATCCGCTGACGGAAGACACCGACGGCGACAAATTAGATGACCAGCTGGAACACGCTATTGGGACTAGTCCAACAAAACCTGATACGGACGGTGATGGGGAAACTGATTTTCGCGAACTTTTTATTTTGAAAACTGATCCGTTGGTAAATCCCGCGAAATTAGCCGTTTTAGCGCAAAAAATAAACACCAAACACCAGAAAGAAACTTCTCAAATGGCGATTTCTCAAAATCTCGCGAAAAAGATCGCCACTGATAGATTGGCGAAATCAAATGTAAAAAAAGAAAAGACAAAAGAAGTTATTAAACTTGAAATTCCCGCGAAAAAATCCTGCCAATTGCATTCCAATCGTGTAATAAATATCATTCTTTGCTATAAATTATGGCTTCTCTTGCTTATTCCGGTGCTTTTGTGGACGATTAAGAAAGAAAAAAAGAAAAAAACGAAAAAAAGAGGACGGAAAAAGAAGAAGTAAAAAATTTCGCGGGATTTTTAAGTCTAAAAATATGAAAAATAAAAATACGGCATTTACACTAATTGAACTTCTGGTGGCAATTGTGATCATTGGAATTCTCGCGACAATTTCTGTAAATACTTTTCAAGGATATTTTGAAAAAGCTCGACTAGCTAAAGCTCGGGCATCTGCCGGTCAAATTAAAAGTTTATTTTTAGCGCAAAACGCCTCAACAGAAGAAAATCTATTTACTGCTTGGTATAATTTTGATGGAGTATCTGATGTTAATCAAATGAATCCGTACATCATTGATAAGTCTGAGGCTAAAAACAATTTAACTTATGTGGATGGTTCTGGAACTTTTTCGCGGGATATTGAGACCGGGGTTGGAGCTGGAGGATCTTTAAAAATAGATCAAAAAAGACTGGGAAGAAATGGAACTGTTCCAGGAGGTCCAGAAAATAAATTAACCATGGCTACTTGGTTTAAATTAGATGATGACTTTTCTGCGTCTGCAACATATCCAATGTCTTTAAATAGCAGTGCTGGATTTGAAATTCATTCAACAGGAAGAGTTAAATTTTATATTAATGGAGGCGGATATAGTTATGTTTTTAGTGATATTGGCTCTATTGATATAAATAAATGGCATTATATAATTGGAAGTTATGATGGTGATGCTATAAAGCTTTGGATTGATGGAGATCTAATAGGGACAAATGATGGAGTTGCACAAACTGTCGATTTTCAAGGACGAGGACTTTATCTAGGATATTCCAATTTCAAAGGATGGATTGATGATGCTATGTCCTTCCCATACGCTTTTGATGGAACTAGTTTAAAGTAATTTCGCGGGATTTTCCCTTTACTAAAAAAAACTTGCTAATTTCGCGGGATTTATTATATTCCTCGCGTCGTCAAATCAATCTGCCTTTAAGAGCGATGGGAAGCGACAAATTATTTCTTAAAATTTTCCCAAATGAGTACAAACACAGACCTTATCAAAGAGTTGTTCGACAACTTAGTTTACATCGGACACCGCACTTCTAATTGGAATCCAAAAATGAAACCATTTATTTTTGGTTCTAAAAGCAATGTTCATATTTTTGATTTAGAAAAAACCGCCGAAGCCCTCGAAAAAGCACAAAAAATGTTGGCTGCGGTCAAAATGCAAGGTAAAAAAGCTTTATTCGTAGGTACAAAACCACAAGTTTCTTTGGCTTTACAAGAAGTTGTTGGAGACAAACACTTTACTGTTGACCAAAAATGGCAACCCGGACTTTTGACTAATTTCAAAGAAATTCGTCGCCGTATTGATTATTACTTAAATTTGAAAAAACAATTTGAAACAGGAGAAATTAATAAATACACAAAAAAAGAAGTTTCTAAAAAGAAAAAAGAGCTGGAAAAATTGGAAAAAATGTATCACGGAGTGGGAGAAATGCGTAAAAATCCCGCGATTTTAGTGGTTCTAGATGCTGTGGAAAACCGCTTGGCTATCGAAGAAGCATATTCCGCGAAAATTCCAGTTATTGCTGTTGTTGATTCTGACGGAAATCCTGACAAAATCAGTGTAGTTATTCCGGGAAATGACGATTCTATAAAATCA
Source organism: Candidatus Altimarinota bacterium (assembly GCA_027028725.1). GTDB lineage: Bacteria > Patescibacteriota > Gracilibacteria > UBA4473 > UBA4473 > JALVIB01. Next base: position 2,559 of record JALVIB010000060.1, on the reverse strand, counting down.
GTTAGATTTTTACTTGAAAATATGGTAAAATCATTAGCGTAAAATAAAAACGCAAAAAAATGACTGACAAAAACAAACAATCGGCACCGGCTTCTGAAGCCGCAGAAACTGCTTCTGAACCTGTTTTTGATAACAGTAAAGAATCTGTAGAAGTAAAAAAAGCAGATGATGCGGTTATTACTGATGAACCGCTAGTAGCTTCTGAATTAGTTCCAAAAGGAGAAAAACTTCTCGCGACTTTGGGATACTTCGGCCCACTTTGCATTTTGCCTTTGGCTTTAAAACCAAAATCAAAACTTTGCCAAATGCACGGAAAACAAGCTTTGGTGATTTTCATCGTTTTCTTGATTTTCTCTTGGCTTGGTTGGTTGAGCGGAGCTCTAGCTGTCTTGTTAAATATTGTTCAAATCGGAGTTTCGGTTTGGGGAATGATTAACGCTTGGAAAGGGAAAGAAAAATACATGCCTTTCTTTGGTGAAATTGCCTCTAAATTAAATTGGTAAAACTCAACTCACACTCTACGAGTTTACGAGTAGTTAGTGTGATTTTATCCTGAGCGATAAATTCTTTTGAAAAAATAAGCAGCCGAACAAATTTTTTGTTTATTGTGTACTTAAAAATCCCGCGAAATTTTTGCAGAAGAGCGGGGGAATTTTAGAGGTCAGAAGAAAGCTTAGTAGAAGTGATTATCAATCGCTTCTTTCGTAAGCGCGGTCACGTGACCGCGCTTTCGTTTTGTGAAAAACAAGTCCAGGCTTAGCACAAGATAAAAAGTCTTTTAAGTCCGGACTTAAGTTTTTTCTAAAAATTTCGCGGGATTTTATTCTCCTTTTAACTCTGCCTGCAATATCTTCCGCTGATTTTCTTCTTGGGAAACGAAAGTCATAGTTGGAATCTTGTATTTCGCGGGATTTTGATTAACTCTGGTCCAAAATCCGTCCTTTTTGATAACATTTTTCGGCGGTGTGAAATCTTTAACTAGTTCCGGATATTTATCAAAAACTCCACGCACGATCTGATTCCAAAACGGCGCAATGGAAAGCGTTCCAAAACTCCCTTGTTTTAGCTGTTTCCCGTTGGCATTTCCCGTCCAAGAAAGAATAGTCACTTCGGGCGTGCAACCAATCACATAGTTATCAACCGGATACTCTACACCGCGAACAAGTTTAGTGGAAGTTCCTGTTTTCGCGGCAATATTGGCGTTGGGGATTGTTAAATTGTCGCGCCAAGTTCCCGCTGGTCGCAAAAAACGATTAGAAATCGTGCTGTTTACAAAAAACCGCGCATCACTTTTTACAAAATTTTTACTGCTTTTATCACAAACCCCGCGAACTTTTTCACCAGTGGTCGTTTTTATTTCCAAAACCGGACAAATTTCCCGCAGTTCACCTGTTCCCAAAGTAGCGTACCCGTTCGCCAAATCCATCAAGCGAATCGGTGCTGTCCCCAGAGCTAGTGTCCAACCAAAAATATGGTTTGGATAATGCTGATTAATTTTGAAACCAAAAGCGCGGTCAAGGTATCTTTTCATCGCTTTTTCACCACCGGAAATGTATAAAGCCTGCGCCGCCGGAACATTTCGCGAAGTTGCTAGCGCCACTTGCGCGGGAATTGCCCCCATGTAGTGTCCGTCTGAGTTTTGCAAAATTTTTCGCTCGCGAGAAAACCGCACACGCGTGTCCCACATAATTGTTTGCGGTGTGAAGCCGGCTTCAAACATTTTCGCATAAATAAACGGCTTAATCGTCGAACCAGTTTGTCGCCGACTTTGCAGCATATCAACTTGTCCGTTGATTTTGTTGTTCCAATAATCAACCGACCCCACCCAAACCAGTGGCGCGCGATTTTTGTGTTCTAGAACGAGAACGGCGGCATTTTTCGCGGAAAATTCTTTATCCAAAATCGGAGCGGCTTTTTCGCGTAAAAACTTAGAAGTTGCGATTTGTAATTCGCGATCTAAACTGGTGCGAACAACCAGTCCTCCCGGATAATTAATCAAATCTAAACCTTTTTTCGCGAGAAATTTCCGCACATAAAACCGAAAATGCTGAAAATCACTAGCAATTAAGTTTTTGTGCGAAGGCAAATGCATTTTTTTCAAATCAAGCCAAATCTGATTAGTTTTTTCCCGCGAAAAATTTTTTCTCTTCGCATATTCAAACAAAATTTCTTCAATTCGACTTTTTTTGTAATGCGGATCGTTGAAGGGAGAACAATTCGGAATCTTGTCGGACGAACATTCTCCTAGCCAGTCCTGAACATTTCTTTTTCGCGATAAAATAACTGGATTTTGCGGCAACATCGCTAAAACTAGACTTTCCGCAATAGATAAATTTCGCGGGTTTTTCCCGAAATAAAACTTCGACGAACTTTTGACTCCCGATAAAGTCGCTCCATACGGCGCCATATTGATATACATTTCCAAAATTTCGTCTTTGGTCATCTGTGACTCAATTCCAAAAGCAATAAAGGCTTCTCGAACTTTCCTCAAAATTGTTTTTTCGTCACTAAGAAAGGCTTTTTTAGCGATTTGTTGAGTTAATGTGGAACCTCCTTGAA